>NZ_JARWAK010000002.1:0-451969 GCF_031451675.1 Halomonas koreensis
AACCTCGAACCTCGAACCTCGAACCTCGAACCTCGAACCTCGAACCTCGAACCTCGAACCTCGAACCTCGAACCTCGAACCTCGAACCTCGAACCTCGAACCTACTCCTCCGCGTCCTCGTCCAGCTCCTCGGCGGCGTCGGCGTGGGAGAGGCGCAGGCCGGTGGGCGGCAGCGGCGTGCCGTCGAAGCGGGCGCCGCCCTCGCCGAACCGGAGCCGGCCTTCCAGGCACCACTTCACCGCGATCGGGTAGATCAGGTGCTCGCGGGCCTGGACCTTCTCCTTCAGGCTGTCCTCGGTCTCGTCCGGGGCGACGGCCACCGCGGCCTGGAGCGCCACCGGGCCGCCGTCGAGTTCCTCGGTGACGAAGTGCACGCTGCAGCCGTGCTCGGCGACGCCGTCGGCCAGCGCCCGGGCATGGGTATGCAGGCCCTGGTAGGCCGGCAGCAGCGAGGGGTGGATGTTGATCAACCGCCCCAGGAAGCGTTGCACGAAGCGCGGGGTGAGAATGCGCATGAAGCCGGCCAGCACCACCAGGTCGGGCTCGTGGCGCTCGATGACCTTGATGAGGGCGCCGTCGTAGGCCTCGCGGCTCTCGTACTCGCGATGGGGCAGGGCGACGGCGTCGATGCCGGCCTCGCGGGCGCGCTGCAGGCCGTAGGCGTCGGCCTGATTGGCGATCACCGCGACGATCCGGCCGCCCAGCCGGTCGTGGCTCTGTTCGTCGATCAGCGCCTGGAGGTTGCTGCCGTTGCCGGAGATCAGCACCACCACCCGCCGCTCCTCGGCGGGTTCGGCGGCGAAGTCGTTCAGGGTGTCGCTCGCGTAGCCGTTCTCGCTCATGCCTCGAGGTTCTCCAGCTGGACCGCCTCGTCATCCTCGCCGCGGGCGACGATCTCGCCGATGCGGTAGACCGTCTCGCCCAGGCCCTGCAGGTGGGCGCGGGCCTGGTCGGCCTTGTCGGCCGGCACCGCCAGCACCATGCCGATGCCGCAGTTCAGTACCCGGTACATCTCGTCCTCCGCGACGTTGCCCTGGCGCTGCAGCCAGTCGAACACCGCCGGGCGCTCCCAGCTGGCCACGTCGACGCGCGCCGCGGCCCCCTCGGGCAGCACCCGGGGCAGGTTCTCGGTGAGGCCGCCGCCGGTGATATGCGACAGGGCGTGCACCGGCACGTCGGTCTCCTTGATCAGCGACAGCAGCGGCTTGACGTAGATGCGGGTCGGCGCCAGCAGCGCCTCGCCCAGCGGCCGGCCGTCGATGGCGGTGTCCAGGGAGGCGTCGGAGACCTCGAGGATCTTGCGGATCAGCGAGTAGCCGTTGGAGTGCGGGCCGGAGGAGGCCATGCCCAGCAGGACGTCGCCCTCGGCGACCCGGCTGCCGTCGAGGATCTCGTCCTTCTCCACCACGCCGACGCAGAAGCCGGCCAGGTCGTAGTCGTTGCCCTCGTACATGCCCGGCATCTCGGCGGTCTCGCCGCCCACCAGGGCGCAGCCGGCCTGCTCGCAGCCCTCGCCGATGCCGGTCACCACGTCGGCGGCGATGTCCACGTCCAGCCTGCCCGTGGCATAGTAGTCGAGGAACAGCAGCGGCTCGGCGCCGGCCACCACCAGATCGTTGACGCACATGGCCACCAGGTCGATGCCGATGGTGTCGTGGCGGCACAGGTCCATGGCCAGGCGCAGCTTGGTGCCCACGCCGTCGGTGCCGGTGACCAGCACCGGCTCGCGGTAGCCGGCGGGCAGCTGGCACAGGGCCCCGAAACCGCCGAGCCCGCCCATGACCTCGGGGCGGCTGGTGCGACGGGCGACGCCCTTGATGCGGTCGACCAGGGCGTTGCCGGCATCGATGTCGACCCCGGCGTCCTTGTAGCTGAGGGAGGCGCCGTTCGGGGGATTGGTGGAATCGGTCATGGCCTGTCCTGTATGAACATTGCGATCGAAGCAGCCCGCGCAGCTCACGGCCCCGCCGGGCTGGGCAAGATGGGGCGGGAATTGTAGCATCCCGGCGCGCGGCTCGCACCGCCGCGCCGGGCATCACACAGGGAGAGCGCGATGCGCAGACAGGGGTGGATCCTGGCCGTTCTGGCGGCCATCGGACTGTGGTTCTTCATCAGCATCGAGCCGGTGCTGATGCCGTTTTTCGTCAGCATGGTGCTGGCCTACCTGGGGGATCCGCTCGCCGATCGGCTGGAGGCCATGGGGCTGTCGCGGCGGCTGTCGGTGTCGGTGGTGTTCCTGCTGCTGACGCTGACCATCGTGACGGTCCTGCTGCTGGTGATCCCGGTGCTGGGCCGCCAGCTCGGTCAGCTCATCGAGCTGCTGCCGGTGGCGCTGGACTGGATGCAGACCACCCTGGTCCCGCGCCTCCGTGACCTGACCGGCATCGACCTGGGCACCGACGTCGACCAGCTGCGCCGGGGGCTGCTCGACAACTGGCGCGAGACCGGCACCGTCGCCGCCAGCCTGCTGGCCCAGGTGTCGCGCTCGGGGCTGGCGCTGGCCGCCTGGGTCGGCAACCTGGCGCTGATCCCGGTGGTGACCTTCTACCTGCTGCTGGACTGGGACATCCTGGTGGCCAAGGTGCGCGCCTCGCTGCCCCGCCACTGGGAGCCCGCGGCGGTGCGCCTGGCCGGCGAGTGCGACGAGGTGCTGTCGGCCTTCCTGCGCGGCCAACTGATCGTCATGCTCTGCCTGGGCATCATCTACGCCCTGGGGCTGACCCTGCTGGGGGTGAAGTTCGGCCTGCTGATCGGCCTGCTGTCGGGGCTGGCCAGCATCGTGCCCTACCTGGGCGTGATCGTGGGCATCGGGGTGGCCGGGCTGGTGACCTTCTTCCAGTTCGGCGACATCCTGATGCTGCTGGCCGTGGGGGGCGTCTTCGGCCTCGGCCAGCTGGTCGAGAGCACGGTGCTGCAGCCCAAGCTGCTCGGCGACAAGATCGGCCTGCACCCGGTGGCGGTGATCTTCGCGGTGCTGGCCGGCGGGCAGCTGTTCGGCTTCACCGGCGTGCTGCTGGCGCTGCCGGTGGCCGCGGTGATCATGGTGGTGTTGCGTTATCTCCATGAGCATTATAAAAACAGCACACTTTATGACGCGGGCCACCGCCCCCCGGACGAGGAGTCGCCATGAGCCGAGCACCCGCGCAGCTGCCGCTGGGCGTGGGGCTGCGCGACGACGCCACCTTCGCCAACTACCATCCCGGGCCCAACGCCGGCCTGGTCGACCGCCTGCGTCACCAGCTCGACGATGACGGCGAGCCCTTCCTGTACCTGTGGGGGAGCGAGGGCGTGGGCCGCAGCCACCTGCTGCAGGCGGCCTGCCATGCCGCCTCCGACCGCGACCGGCGCGCGCTCTACCTGCCGCTGGAAGAGCTGGGCCACTTCCCGCCGCTGATGCTGGAGGACGCGGAGCGGCTCGATCTGGTGGTCATCGACGACCTGGACCGGGTGGTGGGGCGCAAGCGCTGGGAGGAGGGCCTCTTCCACGCCTTCAACCGGCTGCGCGATGCCGGGCGGCGTCTGGTGATCGCCGCCCAGGCGCCACCGCGTCAGCTCGGCGTGAAGCTGCCCGATCTGGCCTCGCGGCTGACCTGGGGTATGACCTACCACGTCCAGGGGCTGGACGACGAGGGGCGCCTGGCCGCCCTGCAGCTGCGCGCCCGGGTGCGCGGCATGCAGCTGCCCGACGAGGTGGCGCGCTACATCCTGCATCGCGGCCCGCGCCGCCTGGATGCCCTCTTCGAGGCGCTGGAGACCCTGGACCACGCCTCGCTCTCCGCCCAGCGCAAGCTGACCATTCCCTTCGTCAAGCAGGCGCTGGGCTGGTAGCGGTCAGTCCCGGCTGCACAGCCAGTCGGCATCGAAGCGGAAGGCATTGAGGATGTCATCCTGGGTGAAGCCGTAGCCGGCTAGGGTGTCTTCCCAGGCCTGGGTGTTGCGGTAGTCGAGCAGCTCCTCGTCGAAGGCGTCGCGCAGGCTCTCGGCATCCGGCGGGAAGGTGAAGGCGCCCCAGCTGCGCACGATCTCGCCGTCGATCACCGGGTCCTCGAAGTTCTGTACCACCTCGACCTCGGGGTTCTGCTCGTCCAGTTGGCTCACGGTGAGGCCGGTACCGGCATAGGCGTCGGCCTGGCCGCCGAGTAGGGTGTCGATGGCCGCGGCGTTCTCGGCGATCCTCACCACCCGGTCATCGGGCACCCCGAGCGTCGCCATCATGCCGACCTGGGTCGCCCCCTCCAGCACGGCGATACGTAGGTCATCGCGTTCGGCGAAGTCGGCATAGCCGCCGATCTCGAGCGGGTTCGAGGCCCGCACCAGCAGCCCCTCTCCGTAGGAGGTATTGGGTGCGGAAAACAGGACCCGCTCGCAACGGGCCGGGCGAATGGCCATCTCGGCGGCGGCCATGTCGAAGCGGCCTTCCTCGAGACCGGGGATCAGCTCGCCGAAGTCCGTCACCACCCATTCGATCTCCGCGATGCCCAGCTCTCCGAGGACATGACGAGCCACGTCGGGACCGGCACCGCGGCCCTCGCCGTCCTCGTCCAGGTAGCCGTAGGGTCGCTCGTCGGCCACCGCCACGCGGATGCTGCCGTTGTCCTGGAGCTCGGCCAGGTTAGCGGCAGGAGCCGGCATCGCCACGGCGAGGCTCAGCGGCAGCCCCCAGATGGCCAGGCGGGTGGAACTTCGAGCCTCAGTGCTCCTTTCCATCTCGTGTCTCCCTTCCGGACTCGCGGGACCGGATGGCCACCGCGGGGTCGCCTTCAGGGTAGATGCCTGGCCGATCCGTCGCCATGGCGGACCTCAGCGGTGGAGGCGTACCTCACGGTGCTGGCCGTCGGCCAAGGACACCTGGTGGATGATGATGCGGCGGCGACCCGTGGCCGGATCGACCAGGCTCCCGGAGACATAGAAGTCCCCCGCGGGCAGGCCGCGCAGGCGGAAGTAGCCGTCGGCGTCGGTGCGAGTGGTGTGGGTATAGGCTCGGGCCCGCGGGTCGGCGGGCTCCACGGCGCGGCCGGCCAGGGCCTGCTCGGCGGCCTCGGCGGAGTAGGTGGTGACCGGGGCCACCGAGATCGTCTCGCCGGCGCCGATCACGGTGCCCGCGCGGCCGTTCAGGGTCAGCCGGCCGCTCAGGGCGGCGTTGCCGGTCTTGTCCAGGGCGGCGTACTGCTCGGCCGGGAAGGGCACCCGGCGCGGCACGCGGCCCGGCGTGGCGGGACGGTCCTCGCCGATGTCGATCACCTCCGGCGGGGCATCGCGGCGAGTGACGCCCTCCGGCGGCAGCACCTGGCAGCCTGCCAGGATCGCGCCCAGCAAGACGGGAAGTAAGGGGTGTTTCATCGCACTCTCCCGGTTGGGGGTTGCCCTGTGCGCAGGAGAGGATACCGCAGAAACGACGACGGGGCCCCCGCCGTCGCGGGGGCCCCGTCGGGTCCTCGGCCTTCGAGGGCGCGTCAGGCCGACTTGGTGGCCTTGCTGGCGGTCTCGGTGGCCTGCTTGACGTTCTCCTCGGTCAGCTTCTGGCTCTGCTGGACGAAGTCCTGCTGCAGGGAAGCGACCTTCTCGGCGTCGCCCTTGAGGCGCTCGGTGAGCTCCTTGGCGACCTTCTGCTGGCCTTCCATGTAGCTGCGCAGGCCTTCGGCGTCCTTGACGTCGACCAGGGCGCGCAGCTGGGCCAGGCCGGTCTCGGCGTAGGCGCGGCCGGCTTCCAGCTGGGCGTGGGTCAGCTTCTCGGCGAAATCCACGGTCAGGCCGGCGTAGGCGCGGGCCGGGCCGAGGAAGAGGGCGTCGAGCTGCTCGGTGTAGGGCTTGGTGTCGAACGGTTGCATCGTCTTCGCCTCCTTGGGTGGCGTTCATCTCGAAGGCCGGGGCAGGATGCCGATGCCTTCTCGCGTCTGTTGCAGTGCAACATAGCAGGCTCTTTTGTGCAATGCAACATGCGCGGGCGCGGTTTTTCATCGCCGCCTTGCAAGGGGCCGCGGCCGCCACCATGGTGTCAGGACACGTCATCGCAGGAGCCGAACATGAGCGAGCAGCGCATCGAACGCGACAGCATGGGCGAGCTGAAGGTCCCGGCCGATGCCCTCTACGGGGCCCAGACCCAGCGGGCGGTGAACAATTTCCCGGTGTCCGGCCAGGCGATGCCGTCGGCCTTCGTGCACGCCATCGCCCGCATCAAGCTGGCGGCGGCGCGGGTCAACCGCGAGCTGGGCCTGCTCGACGCCGAGCGCGCCGCGGCGATCGCCGCCGCCGCCGAGGCGGTCATCGCCGGGGAGCACGACGACCAGTTTCCCGTCGACGTCTTCCAGACCGGGTCAGGCACCTCCAGCAACATGAACGTCAACGAGGTGATCGCCCGCCTGGCCGGGCGCGACGACCTGCCGGTGGGGCCCAACGATCACGTCAACATGGGGCAGTCGAGCAACGACGTCATCCCCACGGCGCTGCACCTGTCCGCCGCCCTCGAGGTGACCCGCGAGCTGCGCCCGGCGCTGGTGCACCTGCACGAGACCATCGACGTGCGCGCCGCCGAACTCGATGGCGTGGTCAAGACCGGTCGCACCCACCTGATGGATGCCATGCCGCTGCGCATGAGCCAGGAGCTCGGCGGCTGGTCGAGCCAGGTGGCCCAGGCCATCGAGCGCTTCGACGCCGCCATGCCGCGGCTTGGCCGGCTGGCTCAGGGCGGCACCGCGGTGGGCACCGGCATCAATGCCCACCCCGAGTTCGCCGAGCGGATGGCCCGGGAGCTCGGCCGGCAGACCGGCCTGGCGCTCTCGCCCAGCGACAGCTTCTTCGCCAGCCTGGGCGGCCAGGACGCCGCGGTCGAGCTTTCCGGCCAGCTCAAGGGCCTGGCCTGCGTGGTCATGAAGATCGCCAACGACCTGCGCTGGATGAACTCCGGCCCGCTGGCCGGTCTCGGCGAGATCGAGCTGGAGGCCCTGCAGCCGGGCAGTTCCATCATGCCCGGCAAGGTCAACCCGGTGATTCCCGAATCCGCCGCCCAGGCCGCGGCCCAGGTGATCGGGCTCGACGCGGCGGTCACCGTGGCCGGCCAGAGCGGCAACTTCCAGCTCAACGTCATGCTGCCCCTGGTGGCCCACAACCTGCTGACGTCGATCACCCTGATGGCCAACACGGCGCGGCTGCTGGCCGATCGTGCCATCGCCACCTTCAAGGTGCGCGAGGACAACCTGCGCGAGCCGCTGTCGCGCAATCCGATCCTGGTGACCGCGCTGAACGCGGTGATCGGCTACGACGCCGCGGCGGCGATCGCCAAGCGGGCCTACCAGGCCGGGCGCCCGATCCTCGACGTGGCCGAGGAGGACACCGAGCTGAGCCGCGAGGAACTGGAGCGGCTGCTGGATCCGGCCGCGCTGACCCGGGGCGGGCTACCGCAGTAGGCTCGGGCGGCATCCGGCGCAGGGCCATCGCGGAGATCGGAGCGCCGAGGACACGTCGCCAGGCCGGCTGGTAGACAGGATGGCTCCCGACGGCTAGAGCACCTTGCGACGCAACAGGCCGGTCACCGCCTCGCCGACCAGCACCAGGGCGATGATGGCGATCAGGATGGTGGCTACGGTGGGCCAGGCGAAGGTGTCGATGGAGCCCTGCAGGATCACTCCGATGCCGCCGGCGCCGACCAGCCCCAGCACCGTGGACTCGCGGATGTTGATGTCCCAGCGCAGGATGACGATGGCGAAGAATGCCGGCATCACCTGGGGCACCACCGCGTAGGCGATCACCTTGGCCTTGGAGGCGCCGGTGGCCTCCATGGCCTCCACCGGGCGGCGGTCGATCTCCTCGATGGCCTCGCCCATCAGCTTGCCGATGAAGCCCACCGAACGGAACATGATGGCCAGTATCCCCGCCAGCACCCCGGGGCCGAAGATCGCCACGAACAGCAGCGCCCAGATGATGGTGTTCACCGAGCGGCTGGAGACCAGGATGAAGCGCCCCAGCCACAGGCAGGCGCGGTTGGGCGTGGTGTTCTGGGCGGCGATGTAGGAGACCGGCAGGGCGATGAACACGGTGAGCATGGTCGCCAGGGTGGCGATGTGCACCGTCTCGATCATCGCCTCGACGATCTCGGCGAGCCGGGTCGGGTCCGGCGGCCACATGCGGGCGCCGAGGCTCGAGATCTGGTTGGGCGCGTCCCACACCCAGGGCCAGAAGATGTCGATGTCGCTGATCGCCCAGACCACCACCATCAGGGTCAGCAGCAGCACGCCGTAGCGGATCAGCTGCTGCTTGGGGTTGTGCCGTCGCCAAACGCGATCGGCCAAGAGCTCGGCGTCGTCTACCATATCTTCTTCCTTACCCAGCCGCTGACGCCTTCGCTGGCCAGGATCACCGCGATGATCACCAGCAGGATGGCGAAGGCGAAGTCGTAGTCGTAGCGCCCGAAGGCGTTCATCAGGGTGCTGCCGATGCCGCCGGCCCCCACGATGCCGACCACCGCGGAGGCTCGCAGGTTGCTGTCGAGCTGATACATGGAGAGCCCCACCTGGCGGGGCAGGATCTGCGGGAAGACGGCGTAGAAGAGCGTCGCCAGATAGCCGGCGCCGGTGGAGCGCATCGCCTCCACCTGTCCCCAGTCGATCTCCTCGATCTCCTCGGCAAGCAGCTTGCCGACGAAGCCGATCGAGTAGAGGGTCAGGGTCAGGATCCCCGCCAGCGGGCCGAAGCCTACCGCCGCCACGAACAGGATGGCGACGATCACCGGGTGGAAGCTGCGCGAGACGATGATCACCGCGCGTCCCAGCAGGTAGATCGGCAGGGGGGCGACGTTGCGGGCCGCCATCACCGCGAAGGGCACCGACAGCATCACGCCGAGCAGGGTCGCCAGGATGGCGATCTGCAGGCTCTCGGTGAAGCCGGTGAGCAGCAGGTCGAAACGCGACAGGCTCGGCGGGAAGCCGCCGCCGAAGATGCGCGCCGCTCGCGGCAGGCCCTCGCTGATGCGTTCCCAGTTGAAGGGCAGGGTGCCCAGCGCCCAGGCCAGGTAGGCCGCCAATACCACCAGCAGGCCGTAGCGCACCAGCGGATTGGCGATGAAGGGCGGCTTGCGCCAGGTGCGCGGCGAGGCGGAGCCATCGCGGTCAGGCTTGGCCATCGCGCACCTCCTCCGCGGCGGGCGGGGCGAGTTCGTCCTCCGGCGCCTCGATGCCGCCGTAGATGGCGTCCAGGGCCTCCTTGTCGAAGTCCGTGGGGGCGCCGTCGAAGATCATGGTGCCGTGGCGCAGTCCGACGATGCGGTCGGTGTAGGCCCTGGCTTGGGCCACGTTGTGGATGTTGATCAGCACCGGCAGCGACAGCTCGCTGGCCAGGCTCTGCAGCAGCACCATGATCTGCTCGGAGGTGCGCGGGTCGAGCGAGGCCGTGGGCTCGTCGGCGAGCAACACCTCGGGTTCCTGCATCAGCGCCCGCACCACGCCCACCCGCTGGCGCTCGCCGCCGGAGAGTTCGTCGGCGCGCTTGTTGGCGTAGTGGGCGATGCCCACGCGCTCCATCAACACGAAGGCGCGCTCGATGTCGGCCTCCGGGTAGCGGCGGGTGATGGCCTGGAAGAGGTTCACGTAGCCGAGCCGCCCGGCCAGCACGTTCTCCATCACGGTGAGGCGGTCGATCAGGTTGAAGCCCTGGAAGACCATGCCGATCTTGCGTCGGGCGCGGCGCAGCTCGGCGTGGCGCAGCGCGACCAGCTCGGTGCCGTTGAGCCTGATCGAGCCCGAGGTGGGCTCCACCAGGCGGTTGATGCAGCGCAGCATGGTGCTCTTGCCGGCGCCGGAGGCGCCCACGATCGAGACGACGCTGTTGCCTTCCACGGTCAGGTCGAGCCCCTTGAGGACCGGCTCGTCGCGGCCGTAGCGCTTGATAAGGTGGGATATCTCTAGCATGAGGGATCCGTCGAGAAAGGGTCACCAAGACAATGACGCCGACCTTCCGCAGAGGCCGGCGTCGCGGACGCGCGAGGCTTACTGCAGGTTGTCGGGGGTGTACTCGACGCCGTTGGCGCTCTGGATGGTGCGGATGACCTGCCAGTTGTCCTGGTAGTTGATGGGGATGAACTTCTCGACGCCTTCGAACTCTTCGCCGAGTTCGGTGCCTTCGAACTCGAAGCTGAAGAAGGCCTCCTCGATCTTGTCGACCAGATCCGGGTGCAGGTTGTGGGCGTAGTTGTAGGAGGTGGTCGGGAAGCTGTCGGACTCGTAGAGGATCTTCACGTCCTCCGGATCATAGAGGCCGCGGGCGGCCATGCGCTCGACCACTTCCGAGGCCACCGGGGCGGCGTCGTAGTCCTGGGCCACCACGCCGAGCATCGACTGGTCGTGGCTGCCGGAGTAGACGACCTCGTAGTCCTCGCCGGGCACGATGCCCATCTCCGGGAACAGCGCCCGCGGGGCCTGGTTGCCGGAGTTGGAGGTCGGCGAGGTGTGGGCGACGCGCTTGCCCTTGAGGTCCTCCATCTCGTCGATGCCGGAGTCGACGTGGGTATAGAGCTGCAGGGTGTAGCCGAAGCGCCCGTCCTCGGCGCCCATCAAGGCGAAGGGCACCGCGCCCGCCAGGTTGACGGCGAAGGGCGTGGGGCCGGTGGAGAAGCCGGCGATGTGCAGGCGGCCGCTGCGCATGGCCTCGACCTGGGCCGAGTTGGACTGCACGGCGAAGAAGCGCACGTCGCGATCGGTGACCTCTTCGAGGTGTTCGATGAACGGTTGCCAGATATCGGAGTAGATGGCCGGATCCTCGACCGGGGTGTAGGCGAAGATCAGGGTGTCCGGGTTGGCCCACTCCGATTGGTCGGCGGGACGGTCGGCGACCATGTCGCCGTTCTCGTCGCAGTAGATTTCGGCCAGGGCGCCGCGCTCGCAGTCCTCCTGTGCCTGTGCCTGGCCCGACAGCAGGGCCAGCGGCAGCAGCGCGGAGAAGGCGATGGGGGCGAGCGGGAAAGTGCCGGCGCGGGCGGAAGGATGGATCATGGCGTGCCTCACGATTATTGTTCTAGCGCATGTGGGGTATTGCATGTTCGGATATCGACATCAGTGAAATGCAGATGATTGAATCCGAATATTCACCATCAATCTAGGGTTTGTCGCGAAACTATGTCAAATGCTTTCCCTCCCGCTGGGTCATGGCGAAATCACTATCTGCTGATGCGTCACGGCCACAGCCTGGCCAACCAGGAGGGACGCATCATCAGCGCGCCGCCGCGCGGCCTGGTGGCGTTCGGCCTCTCCCCTCACGGCCGTGCACAGCTCGATGCCCTGCTGGCCGACTGGCGGTGGGCCGAGCCTCAGCGCATCCTGCACTCGGACTTCCGTCGGACCACCGAGACCGCGGAGCGCGTCGCCGCGCATTTCGGCCTGACGCTCGCCGCCGAGCCGCGCTTGCGGGAGCGCTACTTCGGCGAGTTCGAGGGACACAGCGACGCCCGCTATGCCGAGGTATGGGCTCGGGACGCCCGGGATCCCGCGCGCTGCCAGGACGGTGTCGAGCCGGTCACCCAGGTGGCGGCGCGCATGCGGTCGGTACTCGACGAGCTGGAGCGCCGTCATCGGGGCGAGACGATCCTCCTGGTCAGCCACGGTGATCCGCTGCAGATCCTGCTGACCGCCCTGCAGGAGCGGGCGCTGAGCCGCCACCGGGAGCGCGAGCCCCTGGCGCCGGCCAGTGTCACGCCACTTCTCGCCTCGCGGTAAGCCTGTGGCGTCGGGCCTCGTCCCGGGCCGCCCGCTCAGGCGGTTCGTGGGCGCTTTGTCGACGGCCCGGCGACCGGGAGTGCGGTCTCTAGATAATCGCTCAGCCGCTGTCGCTCGCGCGCGCTGAGGTGCAGGGCCAGCTTGGTGCGCCGCCACAGGATGTCCTCCGCGCTGCGCGCCCACTCACGCTCGATCAGATAGTCGACCTCGGCGGCGGTCAGGCCGGCCCCGAAGGCCTCGCCCAGGGCTGCCTGGGAATCCCGGCCGTCGAGGAAGGCCCGGCACAGGGTGCCATAGGTGCGGGCGAAGCGACGCGCCTGGCCGGCCTCCAGATAGGGGTAATCGGCGAGCAGTCGCGCCGTGAAGCTCGCGTGATCGCCGATATCGCCTCCCGGCAAGGGCGCCTGGGCGGTCCAGGCCGGCTGCATGGTGGGCAGGTGCGGTTCGAGGGCCGACAGGGCGGCCTCGGCGAGCTTGCGGTAGGTGGTGATCTTGCCGCCAAACACCGACAGCAGCGGGGCGCCCTGGGTGTCCAGGTCCAGGGTGTAGTCGCGGGTCATGGCCGAGGGGTCGGCGGACTCGTCATCGCACAGCGGGCGGACCCCGGCGAAGGTGCGGATGACGTCGTCGCGGGTCAGGGGCGTCGTGAAGTGGTCGTTGACCACCGACAGCAGGTAGTCGATTTCCTCCTCGGTGGCCTCTGCCCGGGACGGATCTCCCTCGTAGGCTCGGTCGGTGGTGCCGATGAGGCTGAAATCCTCCTCGTAGGGCAGCACGAAGACGATGCGCTGGTCGGTGTGTTGCAGGATGAAGGCGCGATCGTCCGGGTTGCGGCGGGGCACGATCAAATGGCTGCCCTGGATCATGCGCACGCTGTACCGGGAGGGGCGATGGGCCTTGCCCTTGACCACGCCCTCGACCCAGGGGCCGGCGGCATTGACCAGGGTCTTGGCGCGCCGGGTGAAGCGCCGCCCGCCGTCGGTGTCCTCGAGCTCGATTTCCCAGTGCCCCCCGACCTCGCGGGCGTCGATACAACGGGTGTGGACCAGGACCTCGGCGCCATGCTCCCGAGCCTGGAGGGCGTTGAGGACCACCAGGCGGGCATCGTCCACCCAGCAGTCCGAGTACTCGAAGCCCTTGGTGATGTCCGGCGTGAGGCCCTGGGCGGCGGTGATCCTGAGGCCGCGGGAGCCGGGCAGGCGCTGGCGCTTGCTGAGGTGGTCGTAGAGGAAGAGGCCGGCACGCAGCATCCAGGCCGGGCGCAGGTGGCGGCGGTGGGGAAGGATGAATCGCAGCGGCCAGATGATATGCGGCGCCTTGGCCAGCAGCACCTCGCGCTCTCGCAGCGCTTCGCGGACCAGGCGGAACTCATGGTGCTCGAGATAGCGCAGTCCGCCGTGGATCAGCTTGCTGCTCGCCGAGGAAGTGGCGCCGGCCAGGTCGGCCTGCTCGCACAGGCCCACCGAGAGGCCGCGGCCGGCGGCATCGGCGGCGATGCCGGCGCCGTTGATGCCGCCACCGATCACGAAGATATCTAGCAAATCTGAAGAAGTCGCCATGCAGGGCTCCGGCCGGCACGCTTGCCGGGGTGTCTGGGGATGATCACGATGTGTTTGGAAACGAAAATAGAGTAATGGTTTCCGAACATCAAGTGGGTCGACCTCGCCGCCGGTAACGACCAGAGGGAGAAAGGGGGCTGGCGATGCGGTTCAGGAGATATGCAGGTCGACGTCGTGGTCGCGGAGGATCTGCAGGATGCGCTCGGAGGGCTGGCGGTCGGTGAAGAGGGCGTCCAGTTGGGCGAGGTTGCCCTGACGGACCACCGGGTTGCGTTGGAACTTGGAATGATCCGCGGCGAGAAAGATCTGGCGGGAATTTTGGATGATGGCCTGGGCCACGCGGACTTCCTGGTAGTCGAACTCCAGGAGCGAGCCGTCCTCGTCGATGCCGCTAATGCCGATGATGCCGAAATCCACCTTGAACTGGTTGATGAAGTCGATGGCGGCCTCGCCGATGATCCCCCCGTCCCGCGGGCGTACCTGGCCGCCGGCGATAATGACGTTGAAGTCGTCCTTGCGCTGCAGGATGGCGGCCACGTTGAGGTTGTTGGTGATCACCTCCAGGCCGTGGTGATCCAGCAGTGCCTCGGCAACCACTTCGTTGCTGGTGCCGATGTTGATGAACAGGGAGGCATGATCGGGGATGTGGCGGGCGAGGTCGGCGGCGATGCGCTGCTTGGCCTCCAGGTTGAGGGTCTTGCGCATCGCGTAGGCGGTGTTGACGGTGCTGGACTCGAGCCCTGCGCCGCCATGCACGCGGCGAATCTGCCCCTCGCCGGAAAGGCGGTTGAGGTCGCGGCGAATGGTCTGGGGGGTGACGGCGAAATGCTCGGTGAGCTGCTCGATGCTGGCATAGCCCTGGCGGCGTACCAACTCGATGATGCTCTCCTGGCGTTGCTGTGGGTTCATGCCAACTCCTTGATTGCCATGATTCTACGTCATTCACCCGGATGCTGCAGGGCGATCTTGATGAGCCGTCGATAGACGAAAGTCGCAGCCATGCCCTGGCTGGTGCCAATTGAGCGAGGGGGGTGACTCGCGTAGTCTCTGTGATCGTAAATGAACATTATGGTTGCAGAAAGCGAAACGGCGCCAGTATTTCAACAACACCAGGATGCTTGCCATGGCTTCTTACCTCCTTGCCATCGACCAGGGCACCACCAGCTCCCGCGCCATCCTCTTCGATCGCGAGGGGCGCAGTGTCGCCTCCGCTCAACGCGAGTTTCCCCAAGAGTTTCCCGCCGATGGCTGGGTCGAGCATGACCCTGAGGCCATCTGGGAAACGGTGTTGGCCACCTGTCGCGAGGTGGTCGCCCGGCAGGGGGTGGAGCTGGCGGATATCGCCGGCATCGGCATCACCAACCAGCGTGAGACCACACTGCTGTGGGATAGGGCTACCGGGAAGCCGCTCCACAATGCCATCGTCTGGCAGGATCGGCGAACCGCAGAGGCCTGCCGGGTCCTGCGCGACGCCGGCCACACCGACATGGTCCAGGCGCGCACCGGCCTGCTGATCGATCCCTATTTCTCGGCGACCAAGTTGGCCTGGTTGCTCGAGCATGTCGAGGGCGCCCGGGCGCGTGCCGAACGCGGCGAGCTGGCCTTCGGCACCATCGATACCTTCCTGATCTGGCGCTTGACCGGCGGACGGGTGCATGCCACCGATGCCACCAATGCCTCGCGCACGGCGCTGTTCGACATCCATGCCCAGCGCTGGGACCCGGAGCTGCTCGATCTCTTCGGCATCCCGGCCAGCGTGCTGCCCGAGGTCAAGGACTCCAGCGACGATTTCGGACACGCGAGGGCCGACTGGTTGGGTGGCGAGCTGCCCATCGCCGGCGTTGCCGGCGACCAGCAGGCCGCCCTGGTGGGGCAGGCCTGCTTCATGCCGGGGATGGGCAAGAGCACCTATGGCACCGGCTGTTTCATGATCGTCAACACCGGCGACCAGGCCGCCGTCTCCCGCAATCGCCTGCTCACCACCGTGGGCTATCGCCTGAACGGGGTGCCGACCTATGCCATGGAAGGCAGCATCTTCGTCGCCGGGGCCACGGTGCAGTGGCTGCGCGACGGGCTGAAGCTGTTCGCCGAGGCCGCCGAGACCGAATCCCTGGCCAGCGAGACCACCAGCGGGCACAGCGTCTATCTGGTGCCGGCCTTCACCGGGCTGGGCGCCCCCCACTGGGATCCCAAGGCGCGCGGGGCCATCCTGGGGCTGACCCGGGACACCGGCATCGCCGAGATCGTCGCCGCCGGGCTGCAGGCGGTCTGTTACCAGACCCGCGACCTGCAGGTCTGCATGAGCGATGACATGAGTGCCGTGCCGGGGACCCTGAGGGTCGACGGCGGCATGGTCGCCAACAACTGGGTCATGCAGTTCCTCGCCGACATGTTGGGCGTGCGCGTGGATCGCCCCGAGGTGCTGGAGACCACCGCCCTGGGGGCGGCCTACCTGGCCGGGCTGCGGCTCGGCTGGTATCGCGACCTGGACGAGATCGCCGGCCTGTGGCGCTGCGGCGACAGCTTCCGGCCGCGGATGGCGGAGGCCGAGCGCGAGCGCCTCTACCAGGGCTGGCAGGAGGCGGTGGCGCGGGTGCGTTCCCGCCCCGAGGAGGCGGGCTCAAGTGACTGATAGCAGGCGGGTTGGCCGGGCGCCGTCGGGAAAATAGGGCTTGCATTTCCCACCGGCGTGAGTAGAATATGCAGCCGTTGTCAGGGCCAGCGAGGCCCGTCGGCAGGACCATAGCTCAGTTGGTTAGAGCGCCACGTTGACATCGTGGAGGTCGGCGGTTCAAATCCGCCTGGTCCTACCAAGTCCTCCTCGCGCCCGGGAAGCAGGACCATAGCTCAGTTGGTTAGAGCGCCACGTTGACATCGTGGAGGTCGGCGGTTCAAATCCGCCTGGTCCTACCAGCCTTCCTCGCGACATCGCCTTCAGGACCATAGCTCAGTTGGTTAGAGCGCCACGTTGACATCGTGGAGGTCGGCGGTTCAAATCCGCCTGGTCCTACCAGCTTCCCGAAACGCCCCGCGGCCTCACCGGCCCGGGGCGTTTCTCGTTGCCGACGCCGTTCGGCATGTCCTACAGCTCGCCGGGCCGCCCGCCGTGCCGCGGGCGTCGGCGCTCACCCCAGGTCGCTGCGCTCGACGAAGACGCGGGCCAGGGCCTCGAGGCCGGCCTGATCGTCGGCGCTGAAGCGCCCCGGCTTCGGGCTGTCCAGGTCCAGCACGCCCCACAGGCGCTCCCCGGCGACGATCGGAATCACCAGTTCGGCGCGCGAGGCCGCGTCGCAGGCGATATGGTCGGCGACGACATGGACGTCATCGACTCGCTGGGTCTCGCGGGAGCGAGCCGCGGCCCCGCACACGCCCTTGTCGAAGGGGATGGGGTGGCAGGCGGGCTTGCCCTGGAAGGGGCCCAGGCCGAGCATCCGCGGCGCGCGCTGCAGGTAGAAGCCGGCCCAGTTCAGGTCGGGGATCTCTTGCATGAGGAAGGCGCAGGTCTGGGCGCTGTTGGTCAGCCAGTCGCGGGTGTCCAGCAGGGCGTCGAGCTGTCGGGCGAGCAGGGCGTAGTCGGTCATGTCGTCTCCTCCAACGAAAGGGGCCGGCGCAGCGGCCGGCCCCGGGGTCTGGATGTGCTCTCGGGCGCGGGATCAGTCTTCCCAGCCCGGGACGGCCGCGCCCTCGAACAGCGCCTCGGCCTTGGCGGCGACTTCCTCGCTCTGGTAGGCGTCGACCAGCTGGCGGATGGCCTCGCGGTCCTCGTCGCCGGCGCGCACGGCGATGATGTTGACGTACGGCGACTCGGGGCCTTCCTTGACCAGGGCGTCGTCCAGGCTCAGGCCGGCGGGCTGGGCGAAGGTGTTGTTGATGAAGGCCATGTCCACGTCCGGCAGCACGCGGGGCAGCTGGGCGGCCTCGATCTCGCGGAAGTCGAAGTCGTGGGGGTTGTCGACGATGTCCAGCGGGGTGGCCTCGAGGTTCTCGGGATCCGCCAGGGTGATCAGGCCCGCGTTGTGCAGCAGGATCAGCGACCGGCCCTCGTTGGTCGGATCGTTGGGCAGGGCGATGGTCGCCCCCTCCGGCAGCGCCTCGAGGCTGTCGTACTTCTCGGAATAGGCGCCGATCGGGTAGACGAAGGTGCGGCCGGCGATGGCGAAGTCGTAGCCGCGGTCCTCGACCATGGACTGCATGTAGGGCTCGTGCTGGTAGGCGTTGGCATCCAGGCTGCCGTCGGCCAGGGCGGCGTTGGGCGTCACGTAGTCGGTGAACTCGACGATCTCGACCTCCAGGCCGTACTCGCGCTCGGCGATGTCCACCGCGACCTGCATGACGTCGGTCTCGGGGCCGGCCACGGTGCCCACCTTGAGGCCGTGCTCGTCGGCGCTGGCCTGGCCGATCGCCAGGGCGAGGGCGGAGGCGGCGAGGCCGCCGATCAGGATGCTGCGCATGTCGATGTCTCCCTATCGAGGCGATGATGATGATCGAGGATCGATCATAAAAGAATAAGCGCCATCTGTGTAATGCTTTTTTGTTATTTGGGGCCGGCCCCGCGAGCATGTCGCGTCCCGCGGCCGGCCGGGGCGCTCACTTGTGGTCGCTCTTGCGGACCAGGTAGTCGCCGAGGCTCTGGAAGCCCTGCACCATGACCACCAGGATCACCACCGTGATCAGCATGATGGTGGGGTTGAAACGGTTGTAGCCGTAGCGGATGCCCAGGTCGCCGAGGCCGCCGCCGCCCACCGCGCCGGCCATGGCCGAGTAGCTGACCAGGGTGACGATGGTCACGGTCAGGGCGGTGAAGATGCCGCCCCGGGCCTCGGGCAGCAGCACCTTGGCGATGATCTGCCCGGGCGTGGCGCCCATCGACTGGGCGGCCTCGACCAGTCCGGGGCTGACCTCGTTGAGGGCGCCTTCCACCAGGCGCGCCACGAAGGGGATGGCGGCGATGGTCAGCGGCACCACGGCGGCATTGGTGCCGATGGACGAGCCCACCAGTGCGCGGGTGAAGGGGATGATCGCCACCATCAGGATGATGAAGGGCACCGAGCGGCCGACGTTGGTGATCACGCCGAGCACGCCGTTGAGCGCCGGCTGCTCGAGGATCTGCCGCGGGCGGGTCACGTAGAGCAGCACGCCGAGCGGGATGCCGAGCAGTGCGGAGATCAGCCCGGAGACCGCGACCATGTACAGGGTGTCGAGGGTGGCCTCGAGGATCAGTTCAAGCATCGCGCCGGACATGGCCGAGCACCTCCACCTTCAGGTCGTGGGTTTCCAGATAGTCCAGGGCGCGGCGGGTCTCCGCCGCGTCGCCCATGAGTTCGGCGATCATCAGGCCCAGGGTGCGGTCCTGGATGGACTCGACCTTGGCCTGGAGGATGCTGACCTCGACCCCGCACTCGCGGGCCAGGCGCGAGATCAGCGGCGTGGAGACGGCGTCGCCGGAGAAGGCCAGCCGCACCACCGGGTGGCTGTGCTCGCCGGGCGCCTCCTCGAGGCGTTCGATCAGCGCCCGGGGCGGGTCGAGCTCGAGGAAGTCGTTGAGGAAGTCGCGGCCCAGCCGGGTGCGCGGGGCGGTGAAGAAGTCGCCGACCTCGGCCTCTTCGACCAGCTCGCCGCCGGAGATCAGGCTGACCCGGTGGCAGATGGTCTTGACCACCTCCATCTCGTGGGTGATCAGCAGGATGGTCAGGCCGAGCTTCTGGTTGATGTCCTGGAGCAGCTCGAGGATCGCGCCGGTGGTGTGGGGGTCCAGGGCCGAGGTGGCCTCGTCGCACAGCAGCACCCGGGGGCGGCTGGCCAGAGCCCGGGCGATGGCCACGCGCTGTTTCTGGCCGCCGGACAGCTGGGCCGGATAGTGGCCGGCCTTGTCGGCCAGGCCGACCAGCTCCAGCAGCGGCGTGACGCGCTCGGCGATGTCGGCCTTCTTCATCCCCATCAGTTCCAGGGGCAGGGCGACGTTGGCGAACACGGTGCGCGAGGTCAGCAGGTTGAAGTGCTGGAAGATCATGCCGATGCGGTGTCGCGCCTGGTTGAGCGCGTCGCCGGCCAGGCCGGTGAGCTCCTGGCCGTCCACGGTGACGCTGCCGGTGGTCGGCCGCTCCAGCAGGTTCACGCAGCGGATCAGGGTCGACTTGCCGGCGCCGGACAGGCCGATCACCCCGTGGATCTGGCCCTTGGGCACGTGGAGGTCGACGGCCTTGAGGGCCTCGATGCCGTCGCGCCGGCCCCGGGAATAGTAGGTCTTGGATACGTTCTGCAGTCGGATCATCTGTGGGCCACCGGAGTGGCGCCGGGCGGGAGGCGGGCGGTGCAGGGGCGAAAAAAAAGGCCACCCTGGCGGGTGGCCATCAACGCTGGACACACCCTTTTAGCTGCACTTCACGCCGCGGAGCATCGCCCCGCGGCGTCGGCGCCCGCAATCCGGGTCCAAATCGGCGCCTTCAAAATGTGGCGGCAATCCTAGGTCTCGAACGTTCGTATGTCAAACGTTTTGGAGCATGTTGGCGGGATGAGGGCGGGGTGCCAACAAGATCGTCTGATCGCGGCCATTCGGCAGGAAATATTGCTGTCGATGCCGGGGCCGACAGGGCAGGCGGGTCGCCGGCGGCATGGACGCTCGCCCCCCGGCTTCTCTACACTGAGCCGCCTAATCTGCCGCCGCAGGCGGCTCGACTTCGGAGGAGCGTCATGTTCACAGGCATCGTGCAGGGCACCGCGGAGGTGGTGGCCATCGAGGAAGCGGAGGCCTTCCGCAGCCATGTGCTGGTCCTGCCGGCGGCACTGCGCGAGGGGCTGGAGATCGGCGCCTCGGTTGCCCACAACGGCGTCTGCCTCACCGTCACGGCCATCGACGGCGAGCGGGTCGGCTTCGACCTGATGCGCGAGACCCTGAGGGTGACCAACCTGGGGGAGCTGGCGGTGGGCGACCGGGTCAACGTGGAGCGGGCCGCGCGCTTCGGCGACGAGATCGGCGGCCACGCCATGTCGGGCCACGTCATCGCCACCGCCGAGCTGGTCGAGCTCGACGAGGCGCCCAACAATCGCCGGCTGTGGTTCGAGCTGCCCGCCGCCCTGGGGCGTTTCCTGTTCGACAAGGGCTATATCGGCGTGGACGGGGCGAGCCTGACCATCGGCGAGACGCGGCCGGCCGGCGGCGGCCATGGCCCGCGCTTCTGCGTGGACCTGATCCCCGAGACCCTGGCGCGGACCGTGCTGGCCGACCGGGCGCCCGGGGATCGCGTCAACATCGAGATCGACCCCCAGACCCAGGCCATCGTCGAGACCGTGGAGCGGGTCATGGCGGCGCGCGGAGCCTGAGGCGTTCAGCCTGCGTTGGCGTCGTCACTGGCGCCGACCCCGCCACCTCCCTTATACAACGGGTAGCCCCGCCGCCGGGGGAGGGCGCCTCGCATCGCGCCGCGCCTTCCGCTACCATGTGCGGCTTTTCTCGCATCCAGGACGCGATCCTGCGTCATCCAGGAAGACACCCATGCTGACACGCCTGATCGACAAACAGTTCGCGCTCGCCGACCACGGCACCGACATCAAGACCGAGCTCATCGCCGGGATCACCACCTTCCTGACGATGGCCTACATCATCTTCGTCAATCCCAGCATCCTGTCCGAGTCCGGCATGGACTACGGCGCGGTCTTCGTCGCGACCTGCCTGGCCTCGGCGGTGGGCTGTCTGATCATGGGCCTGTGGGCCAACTATCCCATCGCCCTGGCTCCGGGGATGGGGCTCAACGCCTTCTTCACCTACGGCGTGGTGATGGGCATGGGCTACAGCTGGGAGGCGGCGCTGGGGGCGGTCTTCCTGTCCGGCTTCACCTTCTTCCTGCTCAGCGTGTTCCGCATCCGCGAATGGATCATCAACTCGATCCCCATGTCGCTGCGCCTGGGCATCGCCGCCGGCATCGGGCTCTTCCTGGCCATGATCGCGCTGAAGAACGCCGGCATCGTGGTGGCCAACCAGGCGACCTACGTGGCGCTGGGCGACCTCTCCGAGCCCTCGGCGCTGTATGCGCTGCTCGGCTTCTTCGTGATCACCGCCCTGGCCCATCTGCGGGTCACCGGGGCGGTGATGATCGGCATCCTCGGCGTGACCGTGCTGGCCATCCTGCTCGGCCACAACGAGTTCGGCGGCATCGTCTCCATGCCGCCGTCCATCGCGCCGACCCTGATGCAGCTGGACCTGGCCGGGGCCTTCGACATCGCCATGTTCAGCGTGGTCTTCGCCTTCCTGTTCGTGGATCTGTTCGACACCTCCGGTACCCTGATCGGCGTCGCCCATCGCGGCGGGCTGCTCGACGAGAACGGCAAGCTGCCGCGCATCGGCCGCGCCATGATGGCCGACAGCGGCGCCTCCATGGCCGGCGCGGCGCTGGGCACCTCCACCACCACCAGCTACATCGAGTCCACCGCCGGCATCGTCTCCGGCGGCCGCACCGGCCTGACCGCGGTGGTGGTCGGCGGGCTCTTCCTGATCAGCCTGTTCTTCGCCCCGCTGGCCGGCTCGATTCCGGCCTACGCCACCGCCGGCGCCCTGCTGTACGTGGCGGTGCTGATGGCCGGCAGCCTGGCCCACGCCGACTGGAACGATGCCACCGAGGCCGCCCCGGTGTTGATCGCCGCCCTGGCGATGCCCTTGACCTTCTCCATCGCCGAGGGCATCGCGCTCGGCTTCATCAGCTTCGTGGCCATCAAGGCGCTGTCCGGTCGCTTCCGCGACCTGAATCCCGCCGTGGTGGTGCTTGCGCTGGTCTTCTGCGCCAAGTTCCTGTTCCTCGACTGACACCGACCGACGAGAATCGCGATGAGCATCTACGGCGACTACATCAAGTCCGTCATCCGCACCGTTCCCGACTGGCCCCAGGCCGGGGTCAACTTCCGCGACATCACGCCGCTGCTGCAGAACAGCGCGGCCTTCCGCAAGCTGATCGACAGCTTCGTGCACCGCTACCAGGAGATGGACCTCGATGCCATCGCCGCCATCGACGCCCGGGGCTTCATCGTCGGCGCGCCCCTGGCCTACGAGCTGGGCTGCAGCTTCGTGCCGGTGCGCAAGAAGGGCAAGCTGCCGTTCCAGACCATCAGCGAGACCTACACCCTGGAATACGGCGAGGCCGAGGTGGAGCTGCACAGCGATGCCTTCCGCGAGGGCGACCGCATCCTGGTGGTCGACGACCTGATCGCCACCGGCGGCACCATGCTGGCCGCGGCCAAGCTGATCACCCGCAGCGGCGGCCAGGTGGTGGAGACCGCCACCATCGTCGACCTGCCGGACCTGGGCGGCGCGGATCGCATCCGCGAGGCCGGCTTCGGCGTCTTCGCGGTCTGCTCCTTCACCGAGGATGAATGACACCACCATGAGCACCCATCGTTACCACCAGCACTTCACCGTTTCCTGGGACCAGCTCCACCGGGACGTCCGCGAGCTCTGCCACCGCCTGGTCGAACGCGACTTCAAGGGCATCGTCGCCATCACCCGCGGCGGGCTGATCCCCGCGGCGCTGATCGCCCGGGAGCTCAACGTGCGGCTGATCGACACCGTCTGCATCAAGAGCTACGACGGCAAGGACCAGGGCGACCTGGAGGTCATGAAGGGCGTCGACCATGACGGCGACGGCTGGCTGCTGGTCGACGACCTGGTCGATACCGGCAAGACCGCCCGCAAGGTCCGCGAGATGCTGCCCAGCGCCCACTTCGTGACCGTCTACGCTAAGCCGGAGGGCCGGCCGCTGGTCGACCAGTACCTCACCGAGGTGGCCCAGGACTGCTGGATCCAGTTCCCCTGGGATATGGGCGTGGCCTACGTCGAGCCGCTGGCCGACCAGGTCAAGCGCTGAACCATGGGCTGCCCGCTTCCCGACAGCTGGCAGCGCTGGCTCGGCGACGAGTTCGAGGCGCCTTACATGCAGGCGCTTCGCGACTTCCTGGCCGCCGAGAAGGCCGCCCGCAAGGTCATCTACCCGCACTCCTCGGACTGGTTCCGCGCCTTCGAGCTGACCCCGCTGGATCGCGTCAAGGTGGTGATCCTCGGCCAGGATCCCTACCACGGCCCCGGCCAGGCGCACGGCCTGTGCTTCTCGGTGCGCCCCGGGGTGCGGATTCCGCCGTCGCTGGTCAACGTCTACAAGGAGCTGGCCGCCGATCTCGGCGTCACGCCGGTGGACCATGGGTTCCTGGAGCCCTGGGCGCGCCAGGGAGTGCTGCTGCTCAATACCTCGCTGACGGTGGAGCAGGGCAATGCCGGCTCGCATCGCGGCAAGGGCTGGGAGACCTTCACCGACCGGGCCATCGCCGCGGTCAGCGAGCATGCCGGTCCCACGGTCTTCCTGCTGTGGGGCAGCCATGCCCGCCAGAAGAAGGCGCTGGTGGACGGACGCCGGCACCTGGTGCTGGAGTCGCCGCACCCCTCGCCGCTGTCGGCTCATCGCGGCTTCTTCGGCAACCACCACTTCTCCCGGGCCAATGCCTTCCTCGCCGAGCACGGGCGCACCCCCGTCGACTGGCAGCTGCCGGCCACCCCGGCGTGAGTCGCGGTCGCCGCGTCCGGGCGCTTAACGTCGGCCCGCCTTGCGGGTAGAATGGCGCGCGATTTTGCGCCCGCCCCGTGTCCCGGTCGGCGGGCGGCGAGCCGCCGGCGTTTCCCCTAAGCTTGCCGACGAACCCCATGCCCCTGGAGAGGTCCGCCCCATGAGTGTCCACGCCATCCATCACCCCCTGGTCCAGCACAAGCTGGGTCTGATGCGCAAGGCCGGCATCAGCACCAAGAGTTTCCGTGAACTGGCCGGCGAGGTGGCCAAGCTGCTGACCTACGAGGCGACCCAGGACCTGGAGTTGGAGACCCAGGAGATTCCCGGCTGGAACGGCGAGCCGATCCCGGCCCAGCAGCTCAAGGGCAAGAAGGTCACCATCGTGCCCATCCTGCGGGCGGGGCTCGGCATGCTGGACGGCGTCACCGACCTGATCCCCAGCGCCCGGATCAGCGTGGTCGGCCTCTATCGGGACGAGGAGACCCTGGAGCCCGTGCCCTATTTCTCCAAGTTCGCCGGCGACCTGGACGAGCGCATGGCGCTGGTCATCGATCCCATGCTGGCCACCGGTGGCACCATGGTGGCGACCCTGGACATGCTGCGCGAGCGCGGCTGCCAGCACATGAAGGTGATCGTACTGGTGGCCTCTCCCGAGGGCATCAAGCGGGTCCAGGATGCCTATCCCGATATCGAGATCTACACCGCCGCGGTGGACGACCACCTCGACGAGCACGGCTACATCGTGCCCGGCCTGGGCGATGCCGGGGACAAGATCTTCGGCACCCGCTGAGCCTTTCCTTCCTGCGGCCGGTCATTCGCCGGCCGTGCTCCCTCCGGCGAGCCGCCCCTGGCTCGCCACTCTATCGGCCCGTAACGCCTTTTGTTCGGAAATGATCATTGTTGGACGCGGTGACGTCGCCCGAGTACTCGGCGAGCCGCGCCGACTCGCCTTTGACCAAAGTTTAACGGGTCGGTGAAAGCTCTATAAAACATACAGTTGCCCCGTCATTGCGCGGAGGAGGGGGCGGCGACGGCGGTTTTTTCGGTTATTTACATTTGTGGCGGTATTCGAATCTCGGCTAGGGTTCCCGCTAGGCCTTTCCGAATACCGCCAACAACAACAGCCGAGAACTGTATGTCCCTGATCCTCGAACACATCGATCGCGTGGTCGGCGCAGAGACGCATATCGATGACATCAGCCTCGAACTCAAGCCGGGGTCGTTCAATGTGCTGCTAGGGCGCACCCTGTCCGGAAAGACCTCGCTCATGCGCCTCATCGCGGGGCTGGATGTCCCGACCCGGGGCCGAGTGTTGATGGATGGTCAGGATGTGACGGGGCGGTCGGTACACAAGCGCAACGTCTCGATGGTCTACCAGCAGTTCATCAACTACCCCGGGTTGAGCGTCTACGACAATATCGCCTCACCACTCAGGTTGGCCAAGGTCGAACGCCGAGAGATCGATCGTCGCGTGCGAGAGATCGCCGAGATGCTACATATCGAGCCCTTCCTGGATCGCCTGCCCCTCGAGCTCTCGGGGGGGCAGCAGCAGCGCACCGCCATGGCCAGGGCGCTGGTCAAGGATGCCGATATCGTCCTCTTCGACGAGCCGCTGGTGAACCTCGACTACAAGCTTCGCGAGGAATTCCGCGAGGAGCTTCGTGCGGTCTTCGCCGAGCGCAACTGCATCGCCGTCTATGCGACCACCGAGCCCGCCGAGGCCCTGGCGCTGGGCGGTCATACGGCGGTCCTCCACGAGGGGCGGCTGCTCCAGTATGGTCGCACCGAGGACGTCTATCATCGTCCCCGAAACATCCTGACCGCCGAGATGTTCTCCGAGCCGCCGATCAATATCATCGACGGCATCATCTCCGGGTCCGAGGTCACCTTCGACAAGCGGTTGCACTTCCCGGTGAACGAGGACCTGCGTTCGCTGCCTCCCGGCGAATACAGCTTCGGCATCAGGGCCTCGCATATCTCGTTGACGCCCCGGGCCGAGGATGACATCGCCGTGAAGATGACCGTGGATCTGGCCGAGATCAGTGGTTCGGAAACCTTCCTGCATGTCCATAACGATCTCTTCCACCTGACGGTGCATCTCGAGGGCGTCCACGAGTTCCGGGTCGACGCGCCGGTCACCCTCTACTTCCCGACCCACAAGGTCTATGCCTTCGACCGGCATGGTGCCGTGGTGCATATCCCGACCCATCTGGGAGGCATCTGACATGGCCGAGATCACCCTGAAATCCCTGGCCCACACCTATCTCTCCGACCCCGAATCGCCCCAGGACTATGCCATTCGCGAGATGAACCACGTCTGGCAACAGGGAGGGGCCTATGCGCTGCTCGGCCCGTCGGGATGCGGCAAGTCGACGCTGCTCAATATCATCTCCGGACTGCTGGAGCCCTCCAGCGGCGACGTGCTCTTCGACGGCGAGCGGGTCAATGCCCTGCCTCCGGAGCAGCGCAACATCGCCCAGGTTTTCCAGTTCCCCGTCGTCTACGACACCATGACGGTCTATGACAATCTCGCCTTCCCGCTGCGCAACGTGAAGGCGCCGCAAGCCCGGGTGCACGAGCGGGTCATGGAAGTGGCCGATGTCCTGGAGCTGACCTCCCAGCTCAAGCGCAAGGCCAAGAACCTGACCGCCGACGAGAAGCAGAAGGTGTCCATGGGTCGCGGGCTGGTGCGGGACGACGTCTCGGCGATCCTGTTCGACGAGCCGCTCACCGTGATCGACCCGCAGCTGAAGTGGAAGCTGCGCCGCAAGCTGAAGGAGATCCACCAGCGTTTCGAGATCACCATGGTCTACGTGACCCATGACCAGCTCGAGGCTTCGACCTTCGCCGATAAGATCGCGGTGATGTACGAGGGCCAGGTGGTTCAGTTCGGTACCCCTCGGGAGCTGTTCGAGACGCCGAACCATACCTTCGTCGGCTACTTCATCGGCAGTCCCGGCATGAACTTCTTCGATGTCTCCTTGCACGACGGCCGCGTCATGGTCGATGACACCGAGTTGAGCGTGGGATCAGGCGTTCGGCGAGCCATCGAAGGCGCCCGCTCGAGCAACGTCAAGCTGGGCATTCGGCCCGAGTTCGTCGAGGTCCATGCGGCCCCGGTCGAGGCTGGCATGGAGGCCGTGGTCGAGCATGCCCAGGATCTGGGCACCTACTCGATCCTCTATCTGAGGCTCGGCGATACGCCCCTCAAGGCCCGCATCGAGGAGGACCAGGCCGTCCCCGTCGGCTGCGCCTACCTGCGTTTCCCCGACGAGCGCCTCGGCCTGTACGTCGACGAGTTCCGCGTGGAGATCGATCATGAATAAAGTCCAGAACAACCGTGCCTGGTGGCTGATCCTGCCCATGCTGCTGCTGGTGGCCTTCTCGGCCATCATTCCGCTGATGACCGTGGTCAACTACTCGGTCCAGGACGTCTTCGACGCCAATACCCGGTTCTTCACCGGCGCCGAGTGGTTCCAGCAGATGCTCAATGACCCCGAGTTGCATGCGGCGGTGCTGCGCCAGTTCGCCTTCTCGCTGACGGTGCTGGCCATCGAGGTGCCCTTGGGCATCGGCATCGCCCTGATCATGCCCAAGAAGGGCTGGCAGGCCTCGGCGGTGCTGATCCTGGTGACCATGCCGTTGCTGATCCCCTGGAACGTGGTGGGCAGCATCTGGCAGATCTTCACCCGTGGTGACATCGGCCTGATGGGGTGGAGCCTGCGCGAGCTGGGGTATGGCTACAACATCACGGCCAGCCCGGTGGATGCCTGGGTGACCATCATCCTGATGGATGTCTGGCACTGGACGCCGCTGATCGCGCTGCTTTGCTACAGCGGCCTGCGTTCCATTCCGGACGCCTACTATCAGGCCGCGCGGATCGACCGGGCATCCCGGTGGGCCGTGTTCCGCTACATCCAGCTGCCCAAGTTGACCAATGTGCTGGTGATCGGGGTGCTGTTGCGCTTCATGCACTCCTTCATGATCTATGCCGAACCCTTCGTGCTTACCGGTGGGGGCCCCGGCAGCTCGACCACCTTCCTCAGCCAGTCGCTGACCACCATGGCGATCGGCCAGCAGGATCTCGGGCCTTCGGCGGCGTTCTCCCTCATCTACTTCCTGATCATCCTGCTCGTCAGTTGGGTGTTCTATACCGCCATCATGAACATGCAGAAAGATAACAAGAAGGAAGGGGAAGCCTAAGATGACCGACTCGATTCCCTCTACCCCCGAGGCCGTACGCGAGAGCGCGGTGGCGGCCGACGCCCGTCGGCGGCGCCAGGCACGCCCGGCGAGTCGCCAGTGGCGCCGTCGCGGCCTGATGACGCTCTACATCGTCTTCGTGCTGCTGCCGATCTACTGGCTCCTCAACATGTCCTTCCAGTCCAATACCGAGATCCTCGGTGGGCTGACACTGTGGCCCGAGGCCTTCACCCTCGAGCACTATGCCAAGATCTTCACCGATTCGAACTGGTACATGGGGTACGTCAACTCCATCACCTACGTGCTGATGAACATGGCGATCACCATCGTGGTGGCCTTGCCGGCGGCCTACGCCTTCAGTCGCTACCGTTTCATCGGCGACAAGCACCTGTTCTTCTGGCTGTTGACCAATCTGATGGCCCCGCCGGCGGTCTTCCTGCTGCCGTACTTCCAGCTGTATTACACCGTCGGCCTCTTCGATACCCATATCGCCGTGGCCCTGGCGCACTGCCTGTTCAATATCCCGCTGGCGGTGTGGATCCTCGAGGGCTTCATGAGCGGGGTGCCGAAGGAGATCGACGAGACCGCCTTCATCGACGGCTATAGCTTCCCCAGGTTCTTCGTCAAGATCTTCATTCCCATGATCAGTTCGGGGATCGGCGTCACCCTGTTCTTCCTGTTCATGTTCTCCTGGGTCGAGCTGCTGCTGGCCAGCACCCTGACCGCCACCGATGCCCAGCCCATCGCCTCGGTCATGACCCAGACCAAGGGGGCCTCAGGCATCGACTGGGGGGCCCTGGCCGCCGCGGGTACGTTGACCATCCTGCCGGGCATCGTCGTCGTCTACTTCGTTCGCCACCACATCGCCAAGGGCTTCGCCCTGGGCCGGACCTGAGGAGGGCACGACATGGAATGGATGGTCTGGACCACCCCCACCGCGATCTTCTTCTCGGTCATCGCGGCCATGCTCGCCGGGATGACGGCCTGGGAATTCGCGTCGCCATCGATCGAGCGAAAGGGCTTCCTGCCGATCGCCACCACGCGAGGGGATCGCTTGTTCATCGGCCTGCTCTCCGCCGCCTACATCCACCTTGCGGTGGCAGGATTCACGCCGCTGAGTCTCTGGGTCGCCCTGGGCATTTCCATCCTGTGGATGCTCATCCTGATGCGCTGGGGCTGACAGGGGACGCATGGAAGCGAAGGTTCAAGGAAGAACGTTCACCAACAATGAGGTCAATATGAAAGCGACAAGAATGCGACTCTCTCTACTGGCTGCCGGCGTCATGCTGGCGAGTGGTTCCCTGCAGGCCGACAATCACGATGCCCGTGCCGTCGCCGAACGCCTGGTCGACGAGCATTTCCAGGAATCGACGCTGACCCGAGAAGAGCAGATCGAGGAACTATTGTGGTTCGCCGAGGCGGCCGAGCCCTTTCGCGGCATGGAGATCAACACCGTCGCCGAGGGCCTGACCACCCATGTCTACGAGCGCGACGTGCTCGCCAAGGCCTTCGGCGAGCTGACCGGCATCGACGTCACTCACAACATCATCGGTGAGGGTGATGTGGTGAACAACATGCAGACCCAGATGCAGTCGGGACGTAATATCTACGATGCCTACGTCAACGACTCCGATGCTATCGGCACCCATATCCGCTATGGCACCACCGTCAACCTCTCCCGCGCCATGCAGCAAGAGTGGGCGGACTATACGCTGCCGACCCTGGACCTGGACGACTTCATCGGGCTCCAATACGGCACCGGGCCTGATGGCAACCTTTACCAGCTCCCCGACCAGCAATTTGCCAACCTTTACTGGTTCCGCTACGACTGGTTCCAGCGCGAGGACCTGCAGGATCGGTTCCGCGAGATCTACGGCTATGAGCTGGGTGTGCCCACCAACTGGACCGCCTACGAGGACATCGCCGAGTTCTTCACCGAGCACGTCGGCGAGCTCGATGGCGCCGAGGTGTATGGCCACATGGATTACGGCCGTCGCGATCCGTCCCTGGGCTGGCGCTTCCATGACTCCTGGCTCTCCATGGCCGGCATGGGCAGTCCCGGGGTGCCGTTCGGCAACCCGGTCGACGACTGGGGCATCCGCGTCGACGAGCAGAGCCAGCCGGTGGGCGCCAGCGTGAGCCGGGGTGGGGCCACTAACTCGCCGGCCTCGGTGTTCGCCGTGACCAAGATGGTCGACTGGCTCGAGCGGTACGCGCCCCCCGAGGCCAGCGGCATGACCTTCGGCGAGGCGGGCCCGGTGCCGGCACAGGGCAATATCGCCCAGCAGATGTTCTGGTACACCGCCTTTACCGCCGACATGACCGACCCGGAGCTGCCGGTCACCGATGAGGATGGCAGGCCCAAGTGGCGCATGGCGCCGTCACCCACCGGGCCGTACTGGGAGGAGGGCATGAAGGTCGGCTATCAGGACGTGGGTTCCTGGACCTTCTTCGATTCCACCCCCGGGGATCGTCGTACCGCCGCCTGGCTGTTCGCCCAGTTCACGGTCTCCAAGGCCGTGTCGCTCGAGAAGCTGATGGCCGGGCTCACGCCGATCCGCAGGTCCGACATCTTCTCCGAGCAGATGACCGAGATGGCGCCCAGGCTCGGCGGCCTCGTGGAGTTCTACCGCAGCCCCAATGAGTCCCAGTGGACGCCGTCTTCCACCAACGTGCCCGACTATCCGCGCATGGCGCCGCTGTGGTGGCAGAACCTGGCCCCCGCCGTCAGCGGGGACATTTCACCCAAGGAGGCGCTCGACAACCTGGCGGGGGATCTGGACAGCATCATGGCCCGCCTGGCCCGGGCCAGGGTCTTCGAGGACTATGCGCCCGACCTCAACGAGGAAGAGGCTGCCGAGCACTGGCTCTCTCGGCCCGGCTCGCCCAAGGCCCGATTGGATGACGAGATGCCCCAGGGGCATACCGTGCCCTATGACGAGATGATGGAGGAGTGGATGGCCGCCGGCACGCGTGGATGACGGGCAGCCTGTCGGATGTGACCGACGGTTGCCTCCGACAGCTTCCTAGGTGGGCCCTCGGGCCTGCCGCCTCCGTCGCCGGGCGGCGGAGGGCAACTCCAGTGTGAACGGTTGCCTGAACGGAACCCTGAGCCCCGCTCGGCAGGCACCGAGCGGGGCCTGTTGTTTCTGCTTCCAGGAAGGGTGAGAGATGGAGCTACGACAGAACAATCTCCGCAAGCTGCCCGACCAGGCCTTCGATGTCCTGATCATCGGCGCCGGCATCAATGGGGCGGTCGCCGCGGCGGCGCTCGGCGGCAAGGGCGCAAGGGTCGCGCTGATCGACCGCGGTGACTTCGCCGGCAGCACCAGCATGCAGTCCTCCAACCTGGTATGGGGCGGCATCAAGTACATGGAGAGTGGCGACTTCGCCCTGGTGCGCAAGCTCTGCAAGAGTCGCAATCACCTGATCAAGAGCTATCCCTCCACGGTGCAGGAGATTCGCTTCCTGACCACCATCAACAAGGGCTTCCGGTATCATCCGCTCTACCCCTGGGCAGGGACCTGGCTCTACTGGCTGATGGGCGGTGGTGCCACCCGTCGGCCCCATTTCCTCCGCGCCGGCGACATCAAGGCCCGGGAGCCGATCATCGATATCGAGGAGGCGCAGGGCGGTTTCGAATACTCCGATGCCTATCTGCACGACAACGATGCCCGCTTCGTCTTCAATTTCGTACGCGGCGCCCTGGATTTCGGCGCCGTGGCCGCCAACTACGTCGAGTCCCTGGGATCCCGGCGAGAGGGCGAGCACTGGATCACCGAGGCGCAGGACCGCATCGACGGGAGCCGTTTCGAGATCCGTTCGAAGGTGCTGATCAACGCCACCGGCCCCTGGGTCGATCGGCACAACGAGCTCTCGGGCCAGCGTACCGAGCACCGGCATGTCTTCTCCAAGGGCATCCACCTGATCGTGCCGCGCCTGACCGACCAGCGTCGGGTCCTCGCCTTCTTCGCCGATGACGGACGGCTGTTCTTCGTCATCCCCATGGGGGCCCGCACCTGCATCGGTACCACCGATACCCGGGTCGAGTCGCCCGAAGTAGGCGTGACCGAGGATGACGTCCGTTTCGTCCTCGACAATATCAACACGCGCCTGGCGCTGGAGGCACCGCTGACCGAGTCCGATATCATCGCGACCCGTTGCGGCGTCAGGCCCCTGGCGGTGAAGCCCCGCAAGGGCGGCGAGCGGGACTTCCTCAACCTGTCCCGTAAGCACGCCATCGACATCGACATCGACATCGAGGCCTGTCACCTGAGCATCTTCGGCGGCAAGCTGACCGACTGCCTCAACGTCGGCGAGGAGGTGGTGGAGGCGGTGCGACGGCTCGGGGTCGCGTGTCCCTACCCGGACTTTCGCTGGTATGGCGAGCCCGATGCCTCGGTGCGCGACACCTTCATGCATCAGGCACGGCTGATGGAGCTGGACGCCATGACCGCCCCGCATGCCTCGGAGCCTCTGAGCACCCGGCTATGGCGGCGCTACGGCACCCAGGCCCTGGAGGTGCTCGAGGATATCCGCCAGGATCCGCGGCAGGGCGAGGTCCTGATCGAAGGCACCGAGTATCTGCGCGGAGAGCTCAAGCTGACACGGCGTCGCGAGATGGTGACCCGGCTCGAGGACTTCCTGCGGCGTCGATCCAAGATCTCGCTGGTGGTTCCCCAGGAGGCGATCCGTCGTTCCCCGGGGCTGCAGGAGGCCTGCGATATCCTCTTCGGCGATCAGGCCTTGGAGCGCATGGCGGAGTATTTCGCCAGCGACAGGCCTCGGCCCCGCGCCGGGGCGGAGGCGGCACCTCCAGGCGGCCAATCCACGCCGGGATAGCTGGCGGGGTCGGTGGTGATGAAGGGGGCCCCGGCCAGTCCGGGAGCCTCCCAAGCCGCGCCCAGGCTGGTAGAATGCCGCGCGACCCATCCGCCCTGCTGGTTTTCCTGGAGCCCCTCCTATGATCGACAACACGGCGGCCGCCCCTGCGTCGGCCGAATCCCCGCTGCGCACGCTGATCGTCGGCGCCCAGATGCTGTTCGTGGCCTTCGGCTCGCTGGTGCTGGTGCCGCTGCTGACCGGCCTCGATCCCAATGTGGCGCTGTTCACCGCCGGCATCGGCACCCTGATCTTCCACGGCGTGACCCGGGTGAGCGTGCCGGTCTTCCTGGCCTCGTCCTTCGCCTTCATCGCCCCCATCCAGGGCTCGGTGTCGAGCTTCGGCATTCCCGCGACCCTGGGCGGGTTGCTGGCCGCGGGCCTGGTCTACGTGCTGATCTCCCAGCTGGTGCGCCTCAAGGGCACCGCCTGGCTGCATTACCTGCTGCCGCCGGTGGTGGTGGGGCCGGTGATCATGGTCATCGGCCTGGCGCTGGCGCCGGTGGCGGTGGACATGGCCACCGGCGGCACCAGCGAGGCGATCGGCTATGGCCGGGCCATGCTGCTGTCCATGGCCAGCCTGCTGGTGACCCTGGTGCTGGCGGTGTTCGGGCGGGGCATGATCCGGCTGATCCCGATCCTCGGCGGCATCGCCACTGGCTACGCCCTGGCGGCGCTGATGGGCGTGGTCGACTACACGCCGATCCGCGAGGCGGCCTGGCTGGCGCTGCCGGAGTTCGTGGCTCCCAGCTTCCACTGGGCGGCGGTGCTGTTCATGATCCCGGTGGCCATCGCCCCCGCGGTGGAGCACATCGGCGACATGGTCGCCATCGGCTCGGTGACACGGCGCAACTACCTGGATAAGCCCGGCCTGCACCGCACCCTGCTCGGCGACGGCCTGGCCACCACCGCGGCCTCGCTGTTCGGCGGCCCGCCCAACACCACCTACTCCGAGGTCACCGGCGCGGTCACCCTGACCCGCGCCTTCAACCCCTGGGTGATGGTGATCACCGCGGTGATCGCCATCGCCCTGTCCTTCCTCGGCAAGCTCGGCGCGGTGCTGCAGACCATCCCGGGGCCGGTGATGGGCGGCATCATGACCCTGCTGTTCGGTTCCATCGCGGTGGTCGGCATGAACACCCTGGTGCGCGCCGGCAAGCCGCTGACCGCGCCGCGCAACCTGGTGGTGGTGTCGCTGATCCTGGTCTTCGGCATCGGCGGCATGCAGGTCGGCGGCGGCCAGTTCACCCTCCAGGGCGTGGGCCTGGCCGCGGTGGTCGGCATCGTGCTCAACGCCATCCTGCCCCGCGCCGACGAGGACTGAGCCGGCCCGGCCCGGCGGGCGCCGCCCCCGGGCCCTTTGGCAGGCGGCGCCGGGTCGGGCACAATCCCCGACCCGATCGCCGACGAGGATGCCATGCCTTCCCGCACTCCCTCCGCCGCGCCCCGCGGCGAACTGCTCGACGGCCCCATCGCCGCCACCCTGCTGCGCAAGAGCCTGCCCGTGGCAGGCGGCATGCTCGCCATGATGAGCTTCAACCTGGTCGACACCTGGTTCGTGTCCCGGCTGGGCACCGCGCCCCTGGCCGGGGTCGCCTTCACCTTCCCGGTGGTGTTCACCGTGATCAGCCTGGCCATCGGGCTCGGCATCGGCACCTCGGCGGTGGTGGCCCGGCGCCTGGGGCAGGGCGACCAGGAGGCGGTGCGCGAGCGCGCCACCGATGCCGGACTGCTGGCGGTCGGCGTCGGGCTGGTGGTCTCGCTGGTGGGCCTGGCCACGCTGGAGCCGCTGTTCGGCCTGCTGGGCGCCGATGCCACCCTGATGCCGCATATCCGCGACTACATGGGCGTCTGGTACCTGGGGGCGGCGGCGATGATCGTGCCGCGGGTGCTCAACAGCGTGCTGCGCGCCCACGGCAACACCCGCATCACGGGGCTGATGATGGCGATGGCCGCGCTGGTCAACGGGGTCCTGGATCCGCTGCTGATCTTCGGGCCGGGCCCGCTGCCGGCGCTCGGCGTCCAGGGGGCGGCGCTGGCCACCGTGATCAGCTGGGCCCTGATGACCTTGGGCCTGATCCGCTACCCCCGGCTGCGGCGGCTGTTCGTGTGGCATGACCTCGGGTGGCGGCGCCTGGCGCGCTCCTGGTCGGAACTCTCGCGGATCGCCGCGCCGGCCGCGCTGACCAGCGTCTTCACGCCCATCGCCATGGCCCTGGTGACCCGGGTGGTGGCGAGTCATGGGCATGCCGCGGTGGCCGGCTACGGGGTCGGCTCGCGCCTCGAGGCCATCTCGCAGATCGCCGTGCTGGCGCTGTCCATGACCCTGTCGCCGCTGGTCAGCCAGAACGCCGGCGCCGGCCAGCTGGCCCGCGTGCGCCGGGCGACCTTCGGGTGTTTCGGGTTCGTGCTGGCCTGGCAGCTGCTGGTCTGGGGCGTCCTGCAGGGCCTGGCCCCCTGGCTGGTGGCCAGCTATGCGGAAGATGCCGCGGTGGGGGAGGTGCTGCGGGCCTTCCTGTGGTGGGTGCCCCTGGGCCTCGGCGCCCAGGGCGTGGTGATCCTGAGCGTGTCCTCGCTGAATGCCCTGCATCGCCCGGCCCTGGCGATGCGCCTGTCGGTGGTGCGGCTGTTCGTGCTCACCGTGCCCCTGGCCTGGCTGGGGGGCGCCCTGGCCGGCCCGGCGGGGATCTTTGCCGGCCTGCTGGCGGCCAACCTGACGATGGCCGGCCTGGCCTGGTGGCAGTGGCGACTTGTCCTGGATCAGGCCGCGGGGCGGGAAACGGCGACGGAGGCTTGGCAGGAGGATGCTTAAGGTCTACATTCGACAAGAATGTCGAAAATAAAACGGAGCGTCCGCCATGAGCCAGATCACCCCCATGACCTGGGATGACCCCTTCCGCCTCGTCGACCAGCTCGACGAAGACGAGCGGATGGTCCTCCAGACCGCCCACGACTACTGCCAGGAGCAGCTGTTGCCCCGGGTGCTGGAGGCCAATCGCCACGAGCGTTTCGATCGCGAGATCATGAACGAGATGGGCGAGCTCGGGCTGCTGGGGGCGACCATCGACGGCTACGGCTGTGCCGGCATGAACTACGTCAGCTACGGCCTGATCGCCCGGGAGGTCGAGCGGGTCGACTCCGGTTATCGCAGCGCCATGAGCGTGCAGTCCAGCCTGGTGATGTACCCCATCCATGCCTTCGGCAGCGAGGCCCAGAAGGACAAGTACCTGCCCAGGCTGGCCAGCGGGGAATGGGTCGGCGCCTTCGGGCTCACCGAGCCCGATCACGGCTCGGACCCGGGCGGCATGTCGACTCGAGCCGTGCGTACCGAGAACGGCTGGCGCCTCAACGGCACCAAGACCTGGATCACCAACTCGCCGATCGCCGACGTCTTCGTGGTCTGGGCCAAGGACGACGAGGGCGTGATCCGCGGCTTCGTGCTGGAGAAGGGCATGGCCGGGCTCTCGGCGCCCAAGATCGAGGGCAAGTTCAGCCTGCGCGCATCAACCACCGGCCAGATCGCCCTGCAGGACGTGGAGGTCGGCGACGAGGCCCGCCTGCCCGGCGTCACCGGCCTCAAGGGTCCCTTCTCCTGCCTCAACCGGGCGCGCTACGGCATCGCCTGGGGCAGCATGGGCGCCGCCGAGGCCTGCTGGCACGCCGCCCGGGACTATACCCTGGAGCGCAAGCAGTTCGGCCGGCCGCTGGCCGCCAACCAGCTGATCCAGAAGAAGCTCGCCGACATGCAGACCGAGATCGCCCTGGGCCTGCAGGCCGCCCTGCGGGTCGGACGCATGATCGACGACGGCCAGCTGGTGCCCGAGACCATCTCGCTGATCAAGCGCAACAACTGCGGCAAGGCCCTGGACATCGCCCGAGTGGCGCGGGACATGCACGGCGGCAACGGCATCAGCGACGAGTACCACGTCATCCGCCACGTCATGAACCTCGAGGCGGTGAACACCTACGAGGGCACCCATGACGTGCATGCCCTGATCCTGGGGCGCGCCCAGACCGGCCTGCAGGCCTTCACCGGCTGAACGTCCAACGTCGTGTCTAATCGGGGGCGCCGGAGACAAGCCGACGCGCAGCTGCTGCGCCAGGGGGCAGGCGGATCATGAAGCACCTCCGCCGAACGGGGTGGCCCGGATGGCCAGCCCAGGCCCCGCAAGCGGCGCGGGAGGCGAGAGCGCCGTAGCGTGCGGGTGGCATGCGCGGCGCCTCCTCGCGGGGCCGGGACCCCGAGGCGTGTCGCCGGATCCGCCCCGAGCGAGCAAGGAGTCAAGATGAGCGGACCGCTGGAAGGCGTGGTGGTGCTGGACATGTCGCGGGTGCTGGCCGGGCCCTGGGCCGGCCAGCTGCTCGCCGACCTGGGCGCTCGGGTGATCAAGCTCGAGCACCCGGAGCGCGGCGATGATACCCGCGGCTGGGGCCCGCCCTGGCTGGAAGGGCAGGGCGACGCGGAGCGGCTGGCGGCCTACTACCTGTGCGCCAATCGCGGCAAGCAGTCCCTGGCCGTGGACATCGCCACCCGGGACGGCCAGGCGCTGGTGCGGGCCCTGGCCGCCGGCGCCGACGTGGTGCTGGAGAACTTCAAGGTGGGCGGCCTGGCCCGCTATGGCCTGGACGCGGCCAGCCTCCGGGAGACCAATCCCGGGCTGATCGTCTGTTCCATCACCGGCTTCGGCCAGGACGGGCCCTATGCGCATCGCGCCGGCTACGACTTCATGATCCAGGCCATGGGCGGGTTGATGAGCCTGACCGGCGAGCCCGATGGCCTGCCCATGAAGACCGGGGTGGCGATCACCGACGTGATGACCGGCCTCTATGCCGCCATCGGCGTGCTGGCCGCGCTCCACGAGCGTCGCACCTCGGGGGTGGGGCGGCATGTCGACGTGGCCCTGCTCGACGTCCAGGTCGCCTCCCTGGCCAACCAGGCGCTCAATGCCCTGGTCGGCGGGCAGGATCCGCAGCGACACGGCAACGCCCACCCCAATATCGTGCCCTATCAGGCCTTCGCCTGTGCCGACGGCCACCTGGCGCTGACCGTGGGCAACGACACCCAGTTCGCCCGGCTGGCGTCGCTGCTCGGCCATCCCGAGTGGGCCGAGGATCCTGCCTTCGCCACCAATGCCGCCCGGGTCGCCCACCGCGAGACGCTGGTCTCGAGGATCGGCGAGGCCCTGCGGGCCCGCCGTCGCGACGACTGGCTGGCGGAGTGCGAGACCCGGGGCATCCCCGCCGGCCCCATCAACACCCTGAGCGAGGTGTTCGCCGACCCCCAGGTCCGTCACCGCGGCCTGTGCCGGACGCTCGGCGACGACAGCCGCCGGATCCCCCAGGTGGCCAACCCGCTGCGCTTCGACGGCGCCAGCGCCACCTCCGAGGTGCCGCCGCCGGACCTCGGCCAGGACAGCGACGCCGTGCTCGCCGAGATGGGGCTCTCCGTGGACGAGATCGCCCGGCTCAGGCGGGAAGGGATCGTGAGATAGCCCCGCGCGGCATGCGCCGAGCCGCAGGCCAGCCCCCCCCTGGTGGCTTGTATCGGGGGGCATCACACTGCCTCGCGCCTTAGCGCGGCGAGAAGCGGCGGTGGATGCCGGTCTCGGCGATCATCCGGGTGGAGATCTCCTCCACCGAGAAGCGGGTGGTGTCGATGAAGGGGATGTGCATGCGCCGGTAGAGGGCCTGGGCCTGCTCGACCTCCTGGACGCACTGGTCCATGGAGCTGTAGCGGCTGTTGGGCCGGCGTTCGTGGCGGATGGCGGCCAGCCGGCGCGGGTCGATGGTCAGCCCGAACAGCTTGTGGCGGTGCCGAGCCAGCACCTCGGGCAGCTTGAGGTTGCCGTTGTCGTCCTGGTCGTCCTCGGTGAGCGGGTAGTTGGCGGCGCGCACCCCGAACTGCAGGGCCAGGTAGAGGGAGGTGGGGGTCTTGCCGCAGCGCGAGACCCCCACCAGGATGATGTCGGCCTGGTCGTACTGGTGGGTGCGGGCGCCGTCGTCGTTGTCCAGGGCGAAGTGCACCGAATGGATGCGGTCCATGTAGACGTCGTCGCTGCCGATGGAATGGGTGCGGCCGACGCTGTAGGACGAATGGGTGGCCAGCTCCTGCTCCAGCGGCTCGAGGAAGGTGGAGAAGATGTCCACCTGGAAGCCCGGGGCCTCGCGGATCACGTTGCGCACGTCCTGATCGACGATGGTGTCGATGATGATCGGCGTCGTGCCGTCCTTCACCGCCGTGGCCTCGATGATCGACACCAGGCGCCGAGCCTTGTCGACGCTGTCGATGTAGGGCTTGGTGAGCATGCGGATCTCGACGTTCTCGAACTGGGCCAGCAGGCTGCGGCCCAGGCTCTCGGCGGTGATGCCGGTGCCGTCGGAGATGAAGAAGGCGGTGCGCGTCATGGAGCTCGCTCGGGCTGGTGGGGAAGGCGTCATTGTCGAGCCTGCCGGGGGAGGAGACAAGACGCCGACTACAGGAATCCCCGCTTCGGGCGGGTTGTTGTAAAAAACCTCCACTGACTTCGATCTTAGACCAATGGCGAATATGGATCGCCGCTGGTAGAGTCGCCAGCATCCATTCGTGACGGCGCGACGAGCGCGTTTCTGGCGTCGACATCCAATCAAGGGGGTCTCGTGGACGATTACATTCTGTGGTTCGATCATCTGGGCATGGACGACGTCGAGCGCGTCGGGGGCAAGAACGCCTCCCTCGGCGAGATGATCTCCAACCTGGCCGGGGCCGGTGTCACCGTGCCCGGCGGTTTCGCCACCACCGCCCACGCCTACCGCGAGTTCCTGTCCCACGAGGGCCTCAACGAGCGCATCAACCAGGCGCTGGCCACCCTCGACGTGGACGACGTCAACGAGCTGGCCCGGGTCGGCGCCGAGATCCGCCAGTGGGTGATCGACACCCCGCTGCCGCCGGCCTTCGAGGCCGCCCTGCGCGAGAGCTACGACAAGCTCGTCGCCCTGCACCCCAACCTCAAGGTGGCGGTGCGCAGCTCGGCCACCGCCGAGGACCTGCCGGACGCCTCCTTCGCCGGCCAGCAGGAGACCTTCCTCAACATCGAGGGCTTCGACAACATCAAGCGCGCCGTGCACGAGGTCTTCGCCTCGCTGTTCAACGACCGCGCCATCTCCTATCGGGTGCACCGCGGCTATGCCCACGAGAACGTGGCGCTGTCCGCCGGCATCCAGAAGATGGTGCGCTCCGAGACCGGCGCCTCCGGGGTGATGTTCACCCTCGACACCGAGTCCGGCTACCGCGACGCCGTCTTCGTCACCGCCTCCTGGGGCCTGGGCGAGACCGTGGTGCAGGGCGCGGTGAACCCCGACGAGTTCTACGTCCACAAGCCGACCCTGGCCGCCGGCCGGCCGGCGGTGTTGCGCCGCAACCTGGGCTCCAAGCTGATCAAGATGGTCTATACCGGCGACGCCAGCGCCGGCAAGTCCGTGGAGACCGTGGACGTGCCGCTGGCCGAGCGCGCGCGCTTCTGCGTCAACGACGACCAGGTCATGGCCCTGGCGCGGCAGGCGGTGACCATCGAGCAGCACTACGGCCGGCCGATGGACATCGAGTGGGCGCTGGACGGCGACGACGGCGAGCTCTACATCGTCCAGGCGCGCCCCGAGACCGTGGTCTCCCAGCAGCAGGGCGGCAAGCTCGAGCGCTTCCAGCTCAAGGAGAAGGGGCGCACCCTGGTCACCGGCCGGGCCATCGGCCAGCGCATCGGCCGCGGCGCGGTCAAGGTCGTGCACAGCCCGGACGACATGGACAAGATCCATCCCGGCGACGTCCTGGTCACCGACATGACCGACCCGGACTGGGAGCCGGTGATGAAGCGCGCCTCGGCGATCGTCACCAATCGCGGCGGACGCACCTGCCACGCGGCGATCATCGCCCGCGAGCTCGGCATCCCGGCCGTGGTGGGTTGCGGCGACGCCACCGAGGTGCTCGCCGACGGCCGCGACGTCACCGTGTCCTGCGCCGAAGGCGATACCGGCCACGTCTACGATCGCCTGCTGGAGTTCGATCGCAACGTCACCAGCGTCGACGCCATGCCCGAGCTGCCGTTCAAGATCATGATGAACGTCGGCAACCCGGACCGCGCCTTCGGCTTCGCCGGCCTGCCCAACGCCGGCGTCGGCCTGGCGCGGCTGGAGTTCATCATCAACCGCATGATCGGCGTGCACCCCAAGGCGCTGCTGGAGTACGACACCCTGCCGGCGGACCTGCAGCAGACCATCGACCTGCGCACCGCGGGCTACGACGATCCGGTCGGCTTCTACGTCGACAAGCTGGTCGAGGGCATCGCCACCCTGGCGGCCTCCTTCTACCCCCAGCGGGTCATCGTGCGGCTCTCGGACTTCAAGTCCAACGAGTACGAGAACCTGATCGGCGGCAAGCTCTACGAGCCGGGCGAGGAGAACCCGATGCTCGGCTTCCGCGGCGCCTCGCGCTACATCTCCGACGCCTTCCGGCCCTGCTTCGAGCTCGAGTGCCGGGCGCTGAAGCGGGTCCGCGACGAGATGGGGCTGAACAACGTCGAGATCATGGTGCCCTTCGTGCGCACCACCGACGAGGCCCGCGAGGTGGTCGAGCTGCTGGCCGCCAATGGCCTGGAGCGCGGCCGGGACGGCCTCAAGGTCATCATGATGTGCGAGCTGCCGGCCAATGCCCTGCTGGCCGAGGAATTCCTGGAGCACTTCGACGGCTTCTCCATCGGCTCCAACGACCTCACCCAGCTCACCCTGGGGCTGGATCGCGACTCCGGGATCGTCGCGCACCTCTTCGAGGAGCGCAATCCTGCGGTCAAGAAGCTGCTGGCCATGGCGATCCAGGCCTGCAGGGCTCAGGGCAAGTACGTGGGCATCTGCGGCCAGGGGCCCTCGGACCACCCGGACCTGGCCAAGTGGCTGATGGAGCAGGGCATCGACTCGGTGTCGCTGAACCCCGACGCGGTGCTCGAGACCTGGTTCATGCTGGCCGGCGAGACGCTCGGCTGAGCGCCGAGGCAGCGGCTATCGACTCGCCACGACACCCGGGCCTCGGCCCGGGTGTCATCGTTTCTGCACCTCCCTTGCACACCGGCCGGCGCGAGAGGCGCTAGACTGCGGGCATCCCCCGGGCCAAAGCAGGAGGGCCATCATGCGCGTCCCGAAACGTCGATGCCGTCGCCTGGCGACGGTCGCTACCCTGATGCTGGGTATCCTGGCGCTGCCGGCCCAGGCCGCCCCCGGCAACGGCGGCCCGCCCGACCATGCCGGGGGCGCCCGGGCGCAGCCCGAGCGGGGGCCGGCGGCGCGCCATGAGCCGCGCCACGGGGAGCGCCGGCACGCCGACCGCGAAGGCGGCGAGGCCGGCCATCGCCGCGACGCTCCGCGTCTCGAGGAGGCGTTGATTCGCGGGGTGTTCCACCGCCACCGCGACGCCTTCGCCGGCGACGAGCGTGTGTCGCTGCCGCCCGGCATCCGGCAGAACCTGGCCCGCGGCAAGCCGCTGCCCCCTGGCATCGCCAAGCGCCTCGACGCCGGCATCCGCCGCGACCTGCCGCACTACGACGGCCATGAGTGGCGGCGGGTCGGCAGCGACGTCGTGCTGGTCGACATCACCCGCGACATCATCCGGGCCGTGATTCGCGACGTCCTCGACTGACCCGCCTCGGTCGCCCTCCCGCGGGAATCCGCCATACTGAGTCTGTCGGCAGAGGAGGTGGGCCATGGTCGAACCCCTGACGGTGGAGGCGGTGTTTCGGCGCTGTCCGAGCGAGACCTTCGACTTCGCGCTGACCAGCGAGCTCGAGCCCCTGGCGCTGATCGGTGGTCAGGACCGGGCCCGGGAGGCGCTGGCGCTGGGCACCGAGATCCGCCACCGCGGCTTCAACCTCTACGTGCTGGGACCGCCGGGCCATGGCCAGCGCGACCTGGTGACCCGCTTCCTCGAGGCGCGGGCCGCCGGGGGCGAGCCGCCGCCGGACCTGGTTTACCTCAACAACTTCGACGACCCCGCGGCGCCGCGCCTGCTGAGGCTCCCGCATGGCCTGGGCCGCCAGCTGCGCGGCGACATCGAACGGCTGATCGAGGAGCTGGCGAGCGCCATTCCGGCGGTGTTCGAGAGCGACGAGTACCAGAACCGGCTCCACGAGCTCAAGCAGGCCATGGGCGAGCGTCAGCGCGACGCGGTCGAGGCGGTGCGCCGGGAGGCTCGCGAGCACGATATCCTGCTGCTGTCCACGCCCAGCGGCTTCACTTTCGCCCCCGCCGACGGCGAGGGCGAGATGCTGTCGCCGGAGGCCTACCAGGCCCTGGATCAGGAGGAGCGGGAGCGCATCGAGGGCACCGTGGAGATCCTGCAGCGCAAGCTGACCCAGGCGATCCGCCAGATGCCCAAGCTGACCCAGTCGCTGCGCGACCAGATCGCCGCCCTCAACGAGGAGATGCTGCAGTCCACCATCGGCGCCCCCCTCCAGGAGCTCGAGGATCGTTATGCCGAGCACGAGGGGGTGCTCGACCACCTGGCCGGCATCCGGCAGGCGCTCCTCGACAACGTCGAGGTGTTCCGCACCGACGAGCCGGAGATGCCGCCGGAGGCACTGTTCAGCCGCTTTCGCCTCAACCTGTTGGTGGACAACGGCGACGCCGAGGGCGCGCCGGTGGTCTATCAGGACCTGCCCGGCCACCAGCACCTGGTGGGGCGCATCGAGCACCAGGTCCAGAACGGCACCCTGCTCACCGACTTCACCCTGATCCGCGCCGGCGCCCTGCACCGGGCCAACGGCGGCTACCTGGTGGTCGATGCGCGCAGCCTGCTCACCCAGCCCGGCGCCTGGGAGACCCTCAAGCGGGTGCTGTCCACCGGCCGCATCCGCACCGAGTCCCTGGAGCAGGCCTACGGGCTGATCAGCACCCTGAGCCTCGAGCCGGAAACGGTGCCGCTGGACGTCAAGGTGGTGCTGCTCGGCGACCGCCTGCTGTATTACCTGCTCTGCGAGCACGATCCGGACTTCCTCGAGCTGTTCAAGGTCGAGGCCGATCTCGACGACGACTTCGACCGCGACCATGCTCGCCTCGACCTCTATGCGCGCATGCTGGCCGGGCTGGTGCGCGAGGAAGGGCTGCGGCCCCTGGACCCGGAGGGCGTGGCGGCGGTGATCGAGCGGGCCAGCCGCCTGGCCGGCGACCAGCGCAAGCTCACCGCCCGGCACCGCGACCTGCACGACCTGCTGGTGGAGGCGGACCACTGGGCCGGGGCGGCCGGCGAGGTGGCCGTCGGGCGCGAGGCCGTGGAGCGCGCGGTGGCCGAGCAGCAGCGCCGCGCCGACCGGATCCGCGAGCGCCACCAGGAGCTGATCGCCCGCGGCACCCTGATGATCGACACCCGGGGCGTCCGGGTCGGCCAGGTCAACGGCCTGACGGTGATGCCGCTCACCGGCCATGGCTTCGGGCTGCCGATTCGCATCACCGCCACCGCCCGGCCGGGCAGCGGCCAGGTGGTGGATATCGAGCGCGAGGCGAAGCTCGGCGGCCCCATCCATGCCAAGGCGGTGATGATCCTGTCCCGCTACCTGGCCAACCGCTATGCCGGGGACGCTCCGCTGTCGCTGTCGGCGAGCCTGGCCTTCGAGCAGTCCTACGGCGGGGTGGAAGGCGACAGCGCCTCGGTGGCCGAGGTCTGCGCGCTGGTCTCGGCGATCGCCCGCCAGCCCCTGGACCAGGCCCTCGCGGTGACCGGCTCGATCAACCAGCACGGCGAGGTGCAGGCGGTGGGCGGCGTCAACGAGAAGGTCGAGGGCTTCTTCGCGGCCTGCCGCCACCAGGGGGAGCCCGATGGCCAGGGGGTGATCCTGCCGGCGGCCAACGTGGCGCACCTGATGCTCGGCCCGGAGGTCCGCGAGGCCATGGCGGCGGGGCGCTTCCGCCTCTATGCGGTGCGTCACGTGGACGAGGCGCTGGCGCTGCTCACCCCCGCCGGCGGGGTGACGGGCGAGGCCCTGGCGGCTCGGGTCGGCGAGCGGCTGGCGGCCTTCCACGAGACCGTGCGGCGCAGCCGCACGCGGCCCGGGGCCGGCGCCGACAGTGGCGCCGACAGTGGCGGCGAGGAGGAACAGGACGATGGCCGAGCATGACGGGCCGGCGGGCGAGGCGCCGGGCGTGTCGCTGATCGCCGCCCGGGTGCTGGCGCTGCTGGATGCCTCGCGCTACAGCCTGGCGGCGCTGGGCGCCGCGGTGCGTCTGGCCGAGCGCCAGGAGGTCGAGCTGGTGGCACTCTACATCGAGGACCAGGACCTGCTGCACAGCGCGGCCTTTCCCTTCGCCCGGGAGGTCGGCGCCCAGACCGGGCTGGTGCGGCGGCTCACCGCGCCGAGCCTGGAGGCGAGCCTGGCCCGCCAGGCCGCCCGCGTCGGCCACGACCTGGAGCTCGCCGTGGCCGGCCGCCGGCTGCGCCACTCGCTGCACGTCAGCCGCGGACGGGTGCTCGCCGAGGCCCTGGCGTTCGCCGCCCCCGGGGACATCATGCTGATCGGCAAGGCCGGGCCGGCCGGCCCCCTCGGGGGGCGGCCCGGGGCCACGGGCCTGGGACTGATGCTCGGCGCCCCCTGCCCGGTGGTGGTCTGGGACGAGGGGCGGGAGCCGGCGGAGCCCGGGCCGTTGCGTGTGCTGGCGTCGCCCGGCACCGGCGCCTTGCCGGCCGTGCCCGCGCCGTTCTCGACACTGTTCGACGGCATCGAGCCGCTGCCCCGGGGCGCTGCGGCCGATCTGGTGCGGCGGTTGTCGGTGTGCCGGGGCGGGGCGCTGATGCTGGATCGCGCCGCCCTGCGCGCGCTGCTCGCCGAGGACCCCGATTGGCTGGCCCGGCTGGCCATGCCGGTGGTGGTGGTGCCCTGAGGCGGCGTCTTTTGGCATCATGGCCGCCCCCTCTGGCGAGAGACCCGCTGCGATGACGTACTTCCTGGTGATGGGCGGCCTGATGGTGTCGCTCTGCTTCACCCTCGGCTGGGGGCTGTGGCGGATCGGGTGCTGGGCCCTGGGGCGCCTGTCGCCGCGAGCGGCGGGCGCGCGCCGACCGCGCCGCCGCGCCGCCCGGCGACCCGCCCCCTCGGGACCGGCCGCGCCGACCCGGGCGCTGGCCCGGCTGCAGGGCATCCTGCCGCTTGCCCTGGTGACCCTGCTGCTCTATGGCGGCGTCCGCCTGGCGGCCCACGGCATGGACGCCCGCCCCCGGGCGGCGCCGGGGGGCTTCCAGGCGCTGGTGGACGCCGTCGGCTGGGGGGCGGCGGGGTTGACCGGCCTGGCGGCGATCGGCGGCCTGGCGGCCTGGCGCTGCCGGCGCGGCTGATCCCTGTCGCGGGGCCTATTGCCGGAGCCAGTTGTGCAGCTTGACCAGCATCAGCGCCCCATCGCCGAGCCGATGGCGCTCGGCGAGCAGGGCGCGCAGCCGGCCGGGGCGGTCGGTGATGATGCCGTCCACGCCCAGGTCGATCAGCCGCGACATCCGCGCCGGATCGTTGACGGTCCAGGCGTAGAGCGCATAGCCATGGCGGTCCGCGCGGCGCACCGCCGCGGCATCGACGCGGTTGTGGCGCAGCGCCAGGATGTCGAAGCCGCGGCGGGGCAGGGCGCCGCGCAGCGTCAGCTGGGCGAGCAGGATCCGGCGCGCCGCCGGGAGCCGCTCGGCGATCTCGCTGAGGGTCGGGTAGGAGAGGCTGGCCAGGGCCACGCGGCGCATCACCCTAGGATCCCCGCAGGCCGCGCGCCGCACCCCGTCGGCGGCCCGATCCCGGCAGCGCCGCCGGGCCCGGGCCTCCGCCGCCAGCACCTCGCCCACCCGGGCGACCAGGCGGGCCTCCCGGCCCGGCTCGCCCTTGAGCTCGATCATCAGCCCCGCCCGGCCGCGCACCCGGGTCAGGGCCTCGTCCAGGCCGGCGACCCGGGATGCCCCGCCCCGGGGGCCGGTCAGGCGCAGGGCGGTGAGCGCGGCCCGGTCCAGGGCCGCGATGCGTCGGGCGTCCCCGGCCAGCCGGGCCAGGCTGCGGTCGTGGTGGAGCACCACCGCCTCGTCGGCGGTCAGGCGGGCGTCCACCTCGACCAGGTCGGCCCCCTCTCGGACGGCCCGCTCTATGGCCGCCAGGGAGTTTTCCGGCGCCGCCCGGGAGCTGCCCCGGTGGGCGACGATATCGACCCGCTCGCGGATCTCGCCGGCCTGCAGCATCAGCCAGGCCTGGGTGACGGCGATGGCGATGACCCCCAGCTCGACCCCCCAGGCCAGGCGCCCCGGGTGGGCGCCGGGGGGCGGCGTCGGCGGGCGGGGTTCGCGATGGGCCAGGCGCAGGTAGAGGCAGGCCCCCAGCAGGGCGTTGGCCGCGATGCCGACGAAGGTGGCGGCCAGGGCCACCAGGGTGTAGGCGCTGACGTAGCCCAGCATGGCCGGCATCAGCAGGGCGGGGCGCTCGGGCAGCCGCGCCAGCAGCGGCGTGAAGGCGGCGTCGAACAGCGCCGTGGCCGCCAGCGGCAGGGCGAGGAGCGCGGCCAGCAGCACCAGGATCGCCGCGGCGATGCCGTGGCCACGTCCGCGGGTCAGCCGGGCGCTGCGGGCCAGCGCCCGGCGGGGCGTCGCCCCCTCCAGGATCAGCACCGGCAGGGCCAGGTGCCAGCGCGTGTAGAGGGCGGCGGCGGCCAGCGCCCAGCCCAGCACGGCGGGGGCGGCGGTCGCCAGGAAGTGCCACAGCGCCGGCGGTCGCACCTGGCGGAGGTAGTCGGGGTCGAGGTCGCCGAGCAGGCGGTCGTGGAGCACCAGGACCGCCAGCGCCACCGGCAGCAGCAGCGCCAGCTGGCTGCCGACCTGCAGCAGGGCCAGCCCCGACAGCGACGGCAGCCGGCGCAGGCAGGTCCAGAGGGCGTCGACGGCCAGCTTCAGATGGTGATCCCGGGGCCGCACGGCCACCAGGGTCAGGCCGGCCTGCTGCAGATAGAGCACCAGGAAGGCGAGGGCCAGCAGCGCCAGCAGCCAGCCCAGTCCGATCGGGGTCAGCAGGGCCTCGAGCACGGCGGCATGGCTGACCAGCGGGCGCTCCAGCCGCGCCAGCAGGTGGGCCAGGGCCCAGCCCGCCGCGGGCAGCAGCAGGCCGGAGGCCAGCAGGGTGAAGAACAGGTGGCAGGCGATCAGCGGGCGCAGGTGATCCCGCAGGCTGCGCAGCACATCGCCGGTCAGCCGGGACAGGGCCAGCACGGTGGTCATGCCCTCAGGGTGGCAGCCCCCCGCCGGCCCCGCCAAGGGCGGTCAGTCCAGGGCCAGGCGCTGCTCGGCCACCAGGATGCCGTTGTTGTCGGCGTACAGCCACTGCCCGGGCTCCAGGGTCACCCCGGCGAAGCTGACCGGCACGTCGCGCTGCCCCTCGCCGCGCTTGTCGCTCTTGCGCGGATGGGCGGCCAGCGCCTGGATGCCGAGCTCGGTCTCGGCCAGATCGTCGACGTCGCGCACGCAGCCGTACATCACCACGCCCGCCCAGCCGTTGCCGGCGGCCTTCTCGGCCAGCATGTCGCCCAGCATGGCGCAGCGGGTCGAGCCGCCGGCGTCGACCACCAGCACGGCGCCGTCGCCGGGCTCGGACACGGCCTCCTTGACTCGGGAGTTGTCCTCGAAGCACTTGACGGTGCGCACGGGGCCGCAGAAGGCCTCGAGGCCGCCGAAGTTCACGAACAGCGGCTCGAGGATGGCGACCTCGGGGTAGGCGTCGCAGATATCGGGGGTGACGATGGTCGTCATGGGAACCTCTCGGCGATGACAGTGAGGGCCCGATGATGCCATAGCCGCCGCCCAGGGGAATGCCCCCTTGGTCGCCCGCCGGCCGCGGGCATGCAAAAAAAAGGTTCTTCGCGGATCAGCGTGAAGTCGCTGCACGGCTCAGCTTGGCATGGTGGGTGTGCTCTTCGTGGGAGCGATCTTCAGATCGCGATCCGCCGCGCAGCGGCGGCGATAGAGGCACCGCGGTAGGATCTCCCCCGGGCGCCTATCGGCGCCTTTCGCCCAATGAATTGGGCTCCCACGGTGACCTGCGCGATGGCTCTGTCTCGCTGATAGGGCGCTTCGCGGGAGATTCTATGTTGCCCGCCCGGCCTTGAGGGGCTCTGAAGCGCCGAACCGAGTGCCCCACAATGGTATTCACGCCAAGGTGCGAAGAACCAAAAAAAAGCGCCCCGGGCGGGGCGCTTCGGTGATCGACGGGCCCGCCCGGGGGCGGACCTGCGATGGTGCGAGCATCGGCGTCGAAGGGGCTCAGCCTTCCTGAGCCACGGGGATCACGCTCGAGGCGGCGTTCTGGAATTCCTCGATCTCGTGGAAGTTCATGTAGCGATAGATCTCGCCGGCCATGGCGTCGAACTCGCTCATATAGCGGCGATACTCGTCGACGCTGGGCAGGCGACCCTCCACCGCGGCCACGGCGGCCAGCTCGGCGGACGCCAGGAAGACGTCGGCGCCGTCGCCCAGGCGGTTGGGGAAGTTGCGGGTGGAGGTGGAGACCACGGTGCTCTTGGCCGCGACCCGGGCCTGGTTGCCCATGCACAGCGAGCAGCCGGGCATCTCCATGCGCGCCCCGGCGCGACCGTAGATGCCGTAGTAGCCTTCCTCGGTGAGCTGGTGCTGGTCCATCTTGGTCGGCGGGGCCAGCCACAGCTTGGTCTTCAGGCTGCCCGCGGGCTGCTTCTCGAGCAGCTTGCCGGCGGCGCGGAAGTGGCCGATGTTGGTCATGCACGAGCCGATGAACACCTCGTCGATGGACTGGCCGGCCACCTCGGAGAGCAGGCGGGCGTCGTCCGGGTCGTTCGGCGCGCACAGCACCGGCTCGGCGAGCTGGTCGAGGTCGATCTCGATCACCTCGGCGTACTCGGCGTCCTTGTCGGCGCGCATCAGGCTCGGGTTGGCCAACCACTCCTCCATGCCCTGGATGCGGCGCTCGATGGTGCGCTTGTCGCCGTAGCCGTTGGCGATCATCCACTTGAGCAGGGTGATGTTGGACTTCAGGTACTCGGCCACCGAGTCCTCGCCCAGGGTGATGGTGCAGCCGGCGGCGGAGCGCTCGGCGGAGGCGTCGGAGAGCTCGAAGGCCTGCTCGACGGTGAGGTCCTCGAGGCCCTCGATCTCCAGCACGCGGCCGGAGAAGGCGTTCTTCTTGCCGGACTTCTCGACGGTCAGCAGGCCCTGTTGGATGGCGTAGTAGGGGATGGCGTGGACCAGGTCACGCAGGGTGACGCCGGGCTGGCGCTTGCCCTTGAAGCGCACCAGCACCGATTCCGGCATGTCCAGCGGCATCACGCCGGTGGCGGCGGCGAAGGCCACCAGGCCGGAGCCCGCCGGGAAGGAGATGCCCATCGGGAAGCGGGTGTGCGAGTCGCCGCCGGTGCCCACGGTGTCGGGCAGCAGCATGCGGTTCAGCCAGGAGTGGATGATGCCGTCGCCCGGACGCAGCGAGACGCCGCCGCGGTTCATGATGAAGTCGGGCAGGGTGTGGTGGGTCTCCACGTCGACCGGCTTGGGATAGGCGCTGGTGTGGCAGAACGACTGCATCACCAGGTCGGCCTGGAAGCCCAGGCAGGCCAGGTCCTTGAGCTCGTCGCGGGTCATCGGACCGGTGGTGTCCTGGGAGCCCACGGTGGTCATCTTCGGCTCGCAGTACATGCCCGGGCGCACGCCGTCCATGCCGCAGGCCTTGCCGACCATCTTCTGGGCCAGGGTGAAGCCCTTGCCGGTGTCGGCGGGCTGCTCGGGCAGGCGGAACACCTCGGAGGGCGCCAGGCCCAGTGACTCGCGGGCCTTGGCGGTCAGGCCGCGGCCGATGATCAGCGGGATGCGGCCGCCGGCGCGCGCCTCGTCGAGCAGCAGCTGGGTCTTGAGCTCGAAGGTGGTCAGCACCTCGTCGGTGCCGTGACGGCAGACCTTGCCTTCATAGGGGTAGACGTCGATGACGTCGCCCATCTCGAGCTTCTCGACGTCCATCTCGATGGGCAGGGCACCGGAATCTTCCATGGTGTTGAAGAAGATCGGCGCGATCTTGCCGCCGAAGCAGAAGCCGCCGGCGCGCTTGTTCGGCACGTTGGGGATGTCGTCGCCGAAGAACCACAGCACGGAGTTGGTGGCGGACTTGCGCGAGGAGCCGGTGCCGACCACGTCGCCGACGTAGACCACCGGGTGGCCCTTGGCCTTCACGTCCTCGATCTGCTTGAGCGGGCCGGTCACGCCCGGCTCGACCGGCTCGATGCCGTCGCGCGGGTTCTTGAGCATGGCGTTGGCATGCAGCGGGATGTCCGGGCGCGACCAGGCATCCGGGGCCGGGGAGAGGTCGTCGGTGTTGGTCTCGCCGGGGACCTTGAAGACCGTCAGGGTGATCTTCTCCTCCAGGGCGGGCCGGGACAGGAACCACTCGGCCTCCGCCCAGGACTGGATGACGTCCTTGGCCACGGCGTTGCCCGCCTTGGCGCGTTCCTCCACGTCGTGGAAGGCGTCGAACATCAGCAGGGTATGCTTGAGCTGCTCGCCCACCTCGGCGGCCAGGGCGTCGTCGTCCAGCAGCTCGACCAGCGAGACGATGTTGTAGCCGCCCTGCATGGTGCCCAGCAGCTTGACGGCATGGACCTTGTCGATCAGCGGCGACTCGGCCTCGCCCTTGGCGATGGCGGTCAGGAAGCCGGCCTTGACGTAGGCGGCCTCGTCGACCCCCGGCGGCACGCGGTTGGTCAGCAGGTCGAGGATGGCTTCCTCCTCGCCGGCGGGCGGGTTCTTCAGCAGCTCGACCAGGGCAGCCGTCTGCTCGGCGTTCAGCGGCTTCGGCGGCACGCCGGCCTGGGCACGCTCCTCGACATGTTGGCGATAGGCTTCAAGCACGTGGTGGCCCTCATTGGTGGTGGTGGCCGAACTCGCCGCGCGGGTCATGGCGCCTCGGCGCGACCGCTCGGCACGACGTGAAACGGCACGGTCAACGGTGGCGTCATTCTAGGAGAAACTGTCGACAATGTTAAGAATCCCCGCCATGACGGGCCCTTGAACTTTGGTCGGCGGGCCGGGCGGGGTGCCAGCGCCGCGGCGGCGCGTTACCATGGGCCCCGCAATCAACGGAGAGGAGCCGCCGATGACGGGGCGCGTGGTCTCCCCCTGCGTGGGGGTGTGTTCGACGACGGTCGGGGACCGGGTGTGCCGCGGCTGTCAGCGCATCGACGACGAGATCCGCGACTGGCCCGCCCTGACCGGCGAGGCGCGGGCTCGGCGCATGGCCGAGCTGGACGCCCTGCGCGTCGAGGTCGCCGCCCGCCACCTGAGGGTGGTGGATGCCGAGGCCCTGGAGGCCCAGCTGGTGCGCCACCGGATCCGCTTCCGGCCCGAGCAGCCGGCGCTGTCCCGGGCCGTGGAGCTGCTGCGGGTGGGCCGCGAGCGGATCCGCGACCTGTCGCGCTATGGGCTGGCCCCCGTCGAGCCGCTGGACGCCGCGACCCTGCACGCGCGCCTGGTCGGCGAACTGATGGCCGCCGCCGAGGCGCGCCGCGAGGCCGAGGCCCTCTCCCGAACCCAGAACCCCCGGACCCAGCCATGACCGCGATATCCGCCGCCGCCCCCGACGACCTGCTGCCCGCCGGGCTGCTCGACTTCCTGAACTGCGCCACGCCCGATGCCTGGGTGGAGGCCGCGCTCGCCAACCCCGAGCTGCTGCTGATCGATCACGCCCAGTGCGAGAAGAAGGCGGCCTCCACGGCGATGAGCCTGCTCTACCGCTACGTGGACCGGCCGCTGCTGATGACCAAGATGAGCCAGCTGGCCCGCGAGGAGCTGCTGCACTTCGAGCAGGTGGTCAAGCTGATGGAGGCCAGGGGCATCGTCTACCGGCATCTCTCGGCCTCGCGCTATGCCGAGGGGCTGCGGCGTCACCTGCGCGGTGAAGAACCCTGGCGGCTGGTCGATATCCTGATCATCGGCGCCCTGATCGAGGCCCGCAGCTGCGAGCGCTTCGCGCGTTTGATCCCCCATCTTGACGACGAGCTTGCCAAGTTCTACCGCGGTCTGGTTAAGTCGGAAGGGCGTCATTATGAGGATTACCTGATGCTGGCGCGGCAGGCCGCCCCGGCCGCCATCGAGGATCGGGTCGCCTTCTTCGCCGAGCGCGAGGCCGAGCTGATTCGCATGCCGGACACGGTATTTCGTTTTCACAGCGGCGTCCCGGCCTGAGGCCGGGGCGACGCCCAGCAGGACCCATCAACATGCGGGATGCTTCCGACGCCGTTACCCCCGACGACCAGGATCGCCTGGCTCTCTTCGGTCACTTCTCGCTGACCCTGGGCGATGACGCCCTGACCCACTTCAGCTACGACAAGGTCAAGGCGCTGCTGGTCTACCTGCTGCTGCACGAGCAGCCGGTCAACCGGGCGACCCTGGCCGAGCTGCTGTGGCCGGACCAGGGACTGTCGTCGGGGCGCACCAACCTGCGCCACGCCCTGCACTGCCTGCGCCAGTCGCTGGGCGAGCAGGCCGAGCGGGTGCTGTCGGTGTCCCGCCAGACCATCGCCTTCCGCCTGCCCGAGCACTGGCGCTTCGACCTCCACGAGCTGCAGGGCCTGCTGGCCTCGCCCCCGGAGGTGGAGACCCTGGAGGCGGTCCTGGAATGCTACCAGGGCGACCTGGCCGAGGAGCTCCAGCTCGCCGCCTGCGCCGAGTTCCAGCGCTGGCTGGTGCAGGTGCGCAACGAGTGGCGCCAGCGGGTGATCCGCTATGCCGAGGCGGTCCTCGAGCGCTGCGACCCGCTTCCCGACGAGCTGCTGCAGGCCCTGGTCAGCCGCTTCTCCGGCTATGGGCCCTTCCACGAGCGGCTGGTGCGCCAGCTCGCCGAGCAGGGGCAGCTGGCCGCGGCCCACGAGCAGTACAACGGCTACCTGCAGCTGCTGGCGCTGACCGGCCAGCAGCCGGACCCGTCCTTCCTGCAGCTGGCCCGCTACTGGTCCGACGGCCAGCCGGAGCCCGGTGCCGGTCCCAGCGGCGCCTTCTCGCGGACCCTGGCGGCGGACAGCGCCCCGCCCCGCGAGGACGAGATCGAGCAGCGCCAGCTGTCGGTGATGGCCATCCGCCTGACCCTCGACGCCGACCTGGCGACTCGCGGCGAGGCCCGCGCCTGCCTGGCGCTGCAGATCGAGCTGATGCGCTGGCTGGAGCAGCAGTGCCACCACCTGGGCGGCTTCTGGCTGCCCGGCGCCACCGGCGGCCTGGGGCTGGCCTGCTTCGGCACCCACGGGCCGGCCCACCAGCTGGCCGAGCTGGTGGCGCTGTACGAGCACTGCCGCCGGGTGCTGCCCGAGGAGAGCGCCCGCCACTGGTCGGGGGAGGGCGAGCCGCCGCGCATCGCCCTGGCCGCCGGCCTCAACAGCGGGCGGGTGGTCTACCTGCCCGAGCGCCACCTGGTCGACCCCCTCGGCCAGGTGACCCAGGGCGCCCTGGAGCTGATGGGGGCCGCCCAGGGCAGCGAGCTGGTGATCTCCCAGGACGCCAGCCAGCACATGCCGCCGGCCCTGGACCTCCAGCCCCGGCTGTCCACCCGGCTGGTCGCCAGCGACGGCCAGGTGCGCCTGCGCGCCCTGGTGCTGGGCACCAACGAGGGCGGCCGCGAGGCCCTGCCGCCGAGCCTGGTGGGCCGCGAGTCGGCGCTGCGCAACCTGCGCGACGCCCTGGCCCGGGCCGGCATCGGCCTGCGCCAGAGCGTGCTGGTGCGCGGGCCCTCGGGGCTCGGCAAGTCGGCGCTGCTGGTCGGCTTCCGCCAGCTGGAGCAGAGCCGCGAGGCGGCGATCTGCTGGCAGCCCACCACCCGGCTGTCGGTGCAGGAGCCCTACGGCGTGGCCCGCCAGCTGCTGGCCTGGCACCTGGGCGGCCGGATCGAGGCCGAGGCGCTGGACGCCCTGGTGGACGCCGATCTCGACGACGAGCAGCGCCTGCTGCTGGAGGAGGCGCTGGGCGTGCGCGAGCCCCGCGAGCTGGCGGTGCTGGCCCAGAGCGGCGAGGCCGTGGAGCTGGTGGTGGGCCTGCTGCACCGGCTGATCGAGCGGCTCACCGAGCAGCGCACCCTGGTGGTGATGATCGACGACCTGCAGTGGCTGGACGAGCCCTCCTTCAAGGTGCTGGCCGGCCTGCAGGCCCGGCTGCCGATCAACTGCCCCTTCCTGCTGGTGGCCAGTCACCACGGCCGCGAGGCGCTGCCCGCCAAGCTCGACTGGGATCAGCAGATCACCCTGGGCCGCCTGGATCCCATGCAGGCCTCGCGGCTGCTCACCCAGCTGGCCCGTCGCTACCGGCTGCACCTCAGCCCGCGGCTGCGCAGCCAGATCATCGAGCGCTGCGACGGCGTGCCGCTGTACCTCCAGGAGCTCTGCCGGCGGGTCGACATGGACCGCCGCGAGGGGCGCAGCGTGCAGCTGGACGAGCTGCCCCACGGCCTGCTCGGCCTGCTCGCCAGCCGCATCGACCAGCTCGACGCCGACCGCGAGGTGGCCCATGTGGCCGCCGTGCTGGGGCGGCGCTTCCGGCTCGACTTCCTGGCCGAGTGCAGCGGCTGGGAGCTGCCGCGGCTGAGCGCGGCCCTGGAGCAGATGGAGCGCCTGGAGATCATCGAGGCGGTGGCCGGCGAGGAGGGCGGCCGCGAGTTCCAGTTCACCCATCAGCTGCTCCAGGAGGCCGCCTACCTGTCCTGTCCCCGGGACCTGCGGGTGTCGCTGCATCGCCAGGTGGTGGCGCTGATCGAGGAGCGCTTCCCGATGTGGATCAGTCGCCACCCCGGCGACTTCGCCACCCACCTGCGGCGCAGCGGCCACTATGCCCGCGGCGCGCGCTACTTCGAGCTGGCGGCCCGGGAGGCGCTCAAGGTCAGCGCCAACCGCACGGCGCTGAAGATGGCCGACGCCGGCCTGGCCAGCCTGCGCCACGTGGAGGATCCCGCCGAGCGCGAGATCAGCCTGCACACGGTGCGTGGCCAGGCGGCCTTCGCCCTGGAGGGGCACGGCTCGCCGACCGCCCACGAGAGCTTCGTGCGCGCCCGGGAGCTGCTGGTCTGCGCCGACGAGGCGCCGGAGGACATCGAGGACCTGGAGCAGGCCTTCCTGGTCAAGTGGGGCCTGTGGGTGGGCTGCAGCCAGCGCAACGCCCATGCCGACGCCTTCCTGCTCGCCTCGCGCCTGGCCGACCTCGCCGACCGCCTGGAGGACCCGCGCTACCGCCGCCTGGCCGACTTCGCCCGGGCCAGCTGCGAGTACTGGGCGGGACGCATCCAGCAGGCCTACGAGCACCTGGAGGAGATCGATCCGCTGAACTCGCCGATGATGATCGAGTGGCTGCCGTTCTCGGATCACCCCCAGGTGGCCGCGGCCTGCTTCCAGGGCTGGGCGCTGTGCCTGCGGGGCGACTACCGGCGCGCCGAGCGCCAGGTGGAGTCGGCGATCCGCCTGGCCGAGCGCATCAATCATCCCGGCAGCCTGGCCATGGCGCTGATGTATGCCGCCGCCCTCTACCGCCAGGTGGGCCATGTCCACCTCGCCGCCCAGCGCGCCGAGCGCGCCTTCGAGCTGACCGGGACCCCGGACCTGCAGCTGTGGCAGGTGGCGGCGCGCATCGTGCTCGGCTGGCAGCGCGCCCTGTCCGGCGACCGCGAGGGGCTCAACCGCATCGAGGCGGCGCTCGAGGAGCTGGCCGAGGTCACCGGCCGCGACCCCTACCAGCGCCCGGCGCTGTGGTTCGTCGATGCCTGCGTGTCCCTGGGCGAGCTGGCCCGGGCCGAGGACTACCTCGACCAGTGCCTGCTGATCGCCCGGGAGCGGGCCACGCTGTTCGTGCCCGAGCTGGCCGTGCAGCTGGCCTGGGTGCGGCATCGCCTGGGCCATCCCCCCGAGGAGGTCCGGGCGCTGGCCGAGCAGGCCCTGGAGCAGGCCCGCGACGACGGCAACCTCCACCAGGAGCTGTGCGGCCTGGAGGCCTGGCTGACCCTGGTCGACGGCGACGATGCCTCGGCCCGGACGGCCTTCCGCCGGCTGCTGGGGGAGGTCAGCCACAGCGATGCCCCGGTGCTGGTGCGCTGGCGGACCCTGCTCGACCGGCGCCTGCCGCACACCGCCGACCTGGAGGACTGACCCCCGCCTCGGGGCCCTCGCCACGCCAGACGCCCGGGGCGGGAGGCGTCAGGTCGCCGTTTCCAGGGCCGCGATGCGGGCCAGGGCCTGGTCGCGGCGCTCGCCGCACAGCTCGGGATCGTAGTCGAAGCGCCGGCATACCGCGGGGCGACGCGGGTCGCCGAACAGCCGACAGAGGTTGTCGTCGTCGAGCTGGGCGCAGCGCACCCCCGCCGGCTTGCCGTGGGGCATGCCAGGGATCGGCGAGCTGATCGAGGGGGCGATGCAGCAGGCCCCGCAGCCCGGCCGGCAGCCGTCGGCGCTCACGGCCGCGCCTCGGCCAGGGCCCCCTTGTCGATGCCCTCGAAGGCCTGGACGCGGGTGGCGCGGCCGGTTTCCCGGGCGATCTCCCCGGCCAGCCAGGCGGCGATGTGCTCCACGGTGGTGGGCGTCGGCATCACCACGCAGCGTTCCCGGGGCAGGCTCAGGGCGAAGCGCCCCTGGGCCGCGGTGTAGCGGCTGGTCAGCCGGCCCAGGAAGGAGGCGTCCAGCCCCTCGGCCACGTCCGCCTCGTCCACCAGATAGCGATCCGCCAGGCGCTCGGCCCACTCGGCCTCGAGCGCCGGGCGGCGTTCGCCGTCCTGCCAGACGTGCAGCCGCGAGCGATGGCCGTGGGCGATGCGCTGGCAGTTGCCGGCATGCCGCCTGAGACCGTGGCTGTAGGTATAGGCGGCCCCGTCGATGGGCTCGTCGCTCAGGGTCAGGCGAATGGCCTCGACCCGGGCGGGGGGCTGGCGGGAGAGCGCGGCGGACAGCCGGTCGGCCAGGCGCCCGGGGGTGACCGCCGGCCAGGGCAGCAGGGTGAAGGCCTGCCGCGGCCCGCGGACCTCGAACGGATAGGGCGAGTCGGCACGCACGCAGAGCCCCTCGGGGACGTCCTGCACGCTGACCCCGGGCGCCTCGGTGGGCACCAGCAGGGTGTGATCCGCGCCGCCGTCGAGGCGCGCCTTGATCCATGGCTTGACCTCGCCGAAGTCGAACAGCATGCCGTCGGCGCCCAGCTCGCCGTCGAGTTCGGCATCCACCCGCCAGCTCGCGCCGATCAGGCCGCGCTCGGGGCACCACAGGGAGGCGTCCAGGTGGGTGAGGCGATTCACGAACAGCGTCATCAGTCGATCCCCGCGATCTTGTGGGTCTGCAGCGACAGCCGCCACTGGGGATGGGCGAGGCAGTAGGCGACGGTCTGGGCCAGGCTGTCCCCGCCACCCAGCGGCGCGGTGTCCATGGGCTGCAGGAAGAAGTGGCGGAAGGGCAGGTCGACGAAGCGCGACGGCGGGGCGTCGGCCTGGGGATGGACCAGCTTGAGCTCGTCGCCGGTGGTCTGGACCAGCGGGGCGTCGCCCTTGGGGCTGACGCACAGCCAGTCGATGCCGGCCGGGGCCGGCAGGGTGCCGTTGGTCTCCACCGCCACGTCGAAGCCGCGCCGGTGCATGGCGTCGATGAGCTCGGCGTCGAGCTGCAGCAGCGGCTCGCCGCCGGTGAAGATCACCTGGGGCGTGGCGGTGCCCGGGGCATCGGGCCACAGGCCGGCGAGGTGGTCGGCGAGGGCGTCGGCCGACGCGAAGCGCCCGCCATGCTGGCCGTCGGTGCCGCGGATGTCGGTGTCGCAGAAGCGGCAGGCCGCCGTGGCCCGGTCGGCCTCCCGGCCGGACCACAGGTTGCAGCCGCTGAAGCGGCAGAACACGCTGGCGCGGCCGGCCTGGCCGCCCTCGCCCTGCAGCGAGTAGAAGGCCTCCTTGACGCTATACATCGCCGGCGTCCTCGTAGGGCAGGGGGTCGCGGGCGCCGTTGGCGGCGAAGGCCGCGAGGCGCTCGCGGCAGCTGCCGCAGCGCCCGCAGGCCAGGGCCTCGCCGCGATAGCAGGTCCAGGTCCGGGCGTAGTCGAGGCCCATGGCCAGGCCCTCGGCGAGGATCGCGTCCTTGCCGGCGCGCAGGTAGGGGGCGTGGATCGTCACCGGCTCGAAGTTGGCGATACCGGCCACCGCGTTCATGGCCTCCACGAATTCGGGCCGGCAGTCCGGGTAGAGGACGTGATCGCCGCCGTGGGCGCCGTAGTCGACCCGGTCGGCGCCGATGTTCACCGCCTTGGCGATGGCCAGCGACAGCAGCACCATGTTGCGGTTGGGGACCACGGTATCGCGGAGGTTGGCCTCGGCGTAGTCGCCGTCGGGCAGCGCCCGCTCGGCGTCGGTGAGCGCCGAGGCGTCGATCAGGCCATGGATGGCGGTGATGTCGACCACCTGGTGGGGCACGTCGAGCTCGCGGCAGACCCGGCGGGCGACGTCGAGCTCGCGGGCGTGGCGCTGGCCGTAGTCGAAGGACAGGGCATGCACCCGGCGGCCCTCGCGCAGGGCGCGGTGCAGCACGGTATAGGAGTCCATGCCACCGGAGTAGATCACCACGGTGGCCGGTGCGGAAGACTGGGACATAGGGTACCTGTGGGTCGGAGAATTTGTCCGCCCGCCGCGCCTCGGGCGCGTCGGGACCATGGCCGGGGTCCGGTCCGGCAGGAGGCGCCCAGTGTACTTGACCGGCGGGACAGGCGCCAAACCCTCGAGGTGCGAGGTGCGAGGTGCGAGGTGCGAGGTGCGAGGTGCGAGGTGCGAGGTGCGAGGTGCGAGGGGCGAGGCCGTTCGGCGCACGGCGCTCGGCGCTGTTATAATCCGCCCCCTTCGTTTCCCGCGCTGACGCGCGCCATCGTCCTGACAACGGTGACCCCCATGAAAGCCCCCGAACTGCTGTCGCCCGCCGGCACCTTCAAGAACATGCGCTACGCCTTCGCCTACGGCGCGGATGCGGTCTATGCCGGCCAGCCCCGCTACTCGCTGCGCGTGCGCAACAACGACTTCAAGATCGACAACCTGCACAAGGGCATCGCCTATGCCCACGAGCGGGGCAAGCAGTTCTATGTGGCGTCGAACATCGCGCCCCACAACAGCAAGCTCAAGACCTACCTGCGGGACATGGAGCCGGTGATCGAGGCCGGCCCCGACGCCCTGATCATGTCCGATCCCGGCCTGATCATGATGATCCGCGAGCGCTGGCCGGAGCAGGTGATCCACCTGTCGGTGCAGTCCAACGTGGTCAACTACGCCGCGGCGAAGTTCTGGCAGCGCCAGGGCATCAGCCGGATCATCCTCTCCCGCGAGCTGTCGCTGGAGGAGATCGCCCAGATCCGCGCCGAGTGCCCGGACCTGGAGATCGAGACCTTCGTCCACGGCGCGCTGTGCATCGCCTATTCCGGTCGCTGCCTGCTGTCCGGCTACTTCAACCACCGCGATCCCAACCAGGGCACCTGCACCAACGCCTGCCGCTGGAAGTACAACACCGTGGCCGCCGCCGAGGACGAGACCGGCGACCTGGTGCCCGCCAACTCGGCCCGGGCCCACGACGCCGGCGGCATCTGGACCCCGGACCAGGGCGGCTTGATCGCCTCCGGCGGCGGCAGCGCCGAGATGGCGGCCGCGGCCCAGGCCCCGCAGGAGCGCGACGAGCTCTCGGCGCTGATCGAGGATCGCTCGCGCCCCGGCGAGCTGATGCCGGTGCACGAGGACGAGCACGGCACCTACATCATGAACTCCAAGGACCTGCGCGCCGTCCAGCACGTGCCCCGGCTCGCCGAGATGGGCGTGACCTCGCTGAAGATCGAGGGCCGCACCAAGTCGCCCTACTATGTGGCGCGCACCGCCCAGGTCTACCGTCGCGCCATCGACGACGCCGTGGCCGGCCGGCCCTTCGACATGCGGCTGATGGACGAGCTCGAGAATCTGGCCAACCGCGGCTATACCGAGGGTTTCTATCGCCGCCACGTCCACGACGAGTACCAGAACTACGAGCACGGCCATTCGGTGGGGGTGCACCAGCAGTTCGTCGGCGAGGTGCTGGGCTACGACCCGGACCGCGGGGTGCTGGAGATCGACGTCAAGAACCGCTTCGAGGTCGGCGACGGCATGGAGCTGATGCTGCCCGGCGGCAATCGCCGCTTCGTCCTCGAGCACATCGAGAACCGGCGCGGCGAGTCCGTGGGCGCGGCCCCGGGCTCCGGCCACGTGGTGCGCATCCCGGTGCCGGGCGAGCCGATCGGCCCCGAGCGCATCGAGTTCGCCCTGCTGATGCGCGACCTGGGCTGAGCGGACTGGACACCCGCCGCTCCCGTCGGGGAAGCTGGACCGGCAGGGCGAGCCTGCCCTGCGGTCACGATGACTCCCACCACAAGGATCCGGCATGGCCATCATCGAGCACAGCGCCACCCTGGACGCGCCCCCGGAGCGGGTCTTCGCCCTCCTGGAGCGGGTCGAGGACTTCGTCGACTACGCCGACCCCATCCAGGCCATCGAGCCCCTCGGCGGGGGCCGCTACCGCTGGCACGTGCACGCCGTGGGCATGGACTGGACCTTCGAGGTCGAGATCACCGAGTCCCGCTCTCCCGAGGTGCTGGCCTGGGAGTCTCTCAGCGGGGTCCGCAACCGGGGGCGCTATCGCCTGCGCCCGAGCGGGGCCGGCACCGAGGTGGCGCTGACGCTGGAGTACGAGATCAAGAATCGGCTGCTGGAGAAGGCGGTCAACCGGGCGGTGTCGCCGCTGGTCAACCGGGTCAGCCGGCAGATCCTGGAGCGGGTCGCGGCCCGGCTGTGAGCGGTCGCCGAGCGGCTCAGCCCGGTCGCGCGGTGGAGACCCGGGCCCGGCCGGCCTGCTTGGCGCTGTACATCTGGCGGTCGGCGGCATCGATCAGCTCGGCGACATTGCCGGGGAGGGCGAGGTCCAGGCTGGCGATGCCGATGGAGGCGGTGACGTAAAGCGACTCGCCGTCCGTCTCGGCCATGGGCTGGGTCTCCAGCAGGGCCAGCAGCCGGTCGGCGACGACCCGCGCCCCGGCCTCGGTCTCGCCGGGCAGCACGACCATGAACTCCTCCCCGCCGTAGCGGCCGGCCAGGTCGCCCTCCCGCACCAGGTCGCGCAGGGTCGCGGCGAAGTGGACCAGCACGCTGTCGCCGAGGGCGTGGCCGTGGCGGTCGTTGAAGGCCTTGAAGTGATCCAGGTCGATGAACAGCAGGGCGAGCCCGCGGTGATCCGTGCCGGCCCGGCGGATCTCTTCGCCGAGGCAGCGCTCCAGCCAGCGGCGGTTGGCCAGCCCGGTCAAAGGGTCGGTGTGGCTGCGGTGGTCGAGCTCGCGGTTCTCCTGGCGCAGCGCGTCCATGGTGTCGCGCTGCGCGTCCAGCCGGCGACTCAGGCTCAGGGTCAGTTCCACCAGCCGCTGCTTGCCCTCCCGGAGCAGGCTGGGCGTGTCCTGCTCGGGCGGGCGGGTCAGGGTCAGCAGCTCGGCCATGGAGGGCAGGGCGGCGCGCAGCTCCTCGAGCAGGGCGTCCAGCGAGAAGGCGGCGAGGTCGTCGAGGTGCTCGAGCGACTGGGCGAGCTTGGCGAAGGCCAGGCCCGGATCCTCGGCCAGCCGGGCGTCGGCGATACGGCCCGACAGCCGCAGGCACAGCCGGGCCGCGTCGCCGTCGGTCAGGGGGCCGTGACTGTCGGCGATGCGACGGGCCATGGCCAGGGAGGCCCCCCAGTCCCGGGCCAGCCAGCCGCCGACCAGGGCGTGGTCGCAGCCGAAGGCCTCGTGTTCGGCCTGGACCAGGCGCAGGTGGCGGGGGCGCCGTGCCAGTAGGTGGTCGTAGCTCTCGCCGTCCAGCGCGGACAGGGCGAGGATGCCGATGTCCTGGAGCAGGCCGGCGGTGAACAGGCGTCCGGCTTCGGCGGGGCACAGCCGGTTGGCCAGTTCCCGGGCGGCCACCGCGGCGGTCAGGCTGCGGTGCCAGAAGTGATCCGGCGCCTGGCTGTCCTGCAGGCCATAGCTCATGGCCGCCGCCAGGGTGGCGTCGGTGCCGAGCCTTGCGACGGCCTCGTGGCAGGTCGCGGCCTCCAGGCCCCGCCGGGCGTAGAAGGCGCTGTTGGCCAGCGCCAGGACCCGCAGGGTCAGCGCCGGGTCGGGCGCGATGCGATCGGCATAGTCGGCGGGGCCCGCCTCCTCGTTCCGGGACAGCTGGAGGACCTCCATCACCACCGAGGGCAGCGAGGGAAGATCCCGGCAGGCCTCCAGGCGCAGGGCCAGGTCGTCCGGCAGCATGGGCAGGCCGCGCAGCGGCGTGTCGAGTACGGCGGGGTCGGTCAAGTGGTCGGGCAAGCCAGGCTCCTGGTCATCGCGATGGGCCGCGGCGGCGTGGTCGGGGCCGTCGGCGGACGGCCCAGTTTACCCTGTCCCGGGCGGGGCGTCTCGCCGTCGGGGGGCTCAGGCCTTGCGCAGGGAGGCGTTGAGGTGGTCGACCACCTCCGCCCAGTCGGCGTCCTCGGCGATGGCCTCGCGGAGGAACTCCGCCTGGCCCTCGTTCCAGCAGGGAGCGTCGGGCAGCTCCACCTCCTCGGGAATCGGCGCGTGACGCTCGATGAAGCGCTGAATGGACGCCGGGTCGGCGGCCAGGCCGAGCTGCTCGAAGAGTTCGCTGAAGGGATGATCGGGGTGTTCCATGGTGTGGCTCCTGGCGGGTCGTCGCTTCCCACTCTAGCCTGCCGGGGCGTGCCCGGGCAGGCTCGCGGCTTCAACGCTCCGGCGCCGCGCGCTCGCCGACCAGCGGCGTCAGGAAGCGTGCCCGGCGTTCTGCCGTCGGCAGCGGCTGGGCCAGCAGGTGCACCAGCTTGGTGACCGCCGCCTCCGGCGTCATGTCGTCGCCGGCCAGCACCCCGGACTCGAGCAGCGGGCGGCCGGCGGCATAGTCGCCGATCGCCACGGCGCCCCGGGGGCATTGGCTGATCGCCGCGATCAGCTTGCCCTCGCCGGCGGCGCGGGCCAGCGCCTCGGCCAGCGCCGGGTCGTCGGGCAGGTTGCCCGCCCCCCAGAGCTCCAGCAGGGCGCCCCCCACCCGGTCGTCGGCCAGCCAGGCCTCGAGCTGCCAGGCGGCGAGCCCCGGCCAGAGGACGATCCGCGGCACGGCCCCATCCGCCAGGGGGGTGTAGTCCGGCAGCTCGAAGCGCGGCGCGCCGCGCTGCCGGCGCTCCAGGCCGCGGCCGGGATAGAGCACGGCGTCCTCGCCCACGCACTCGCCCAGCGGCGGCTGGTTGGGGCTGGCGAAGGCATCCGCCTCGCGGGTCTGCCACTTGCGGGTGCGCACCCCGCGCAGCAATCGGCCGGCGAAGCACACCGCGACCTCCTGCAGGCGGGGATCGGCGGCGAAGCGCAGCGCCGCCTCGAGATTGGCCGTGGCGTCGCTGCCGGAGGCCTCCAGCGGACGCATGGCCCCGGTGACCACCACCGGCCGGTCCAGCCCCTGGAGCTGGTAGGCCAGGCTGGCGGCCGTCCAGGCCAGGGTGTCGGTGCCGTGGATCACCACGATGCCGGCGCAGGTCCGGTAGTGGTCGGCGATCAGCCGGGCCAGGGCCTGCCAGTCCCGGGGCGTGGCGGCGCTGGAATCGATGGGCGCGGCGGTCTCGAGGACCCGGAAATCGGGCAGGCTCGCCCGGCGGTCGGGGGGGAGCGCGGCCAGGGCGCGGCGCAGGCGGGCCTCGATGTCGCCGCCGGGGGCCAGGCCGTCCGGCCCGGCGCGCATGCCCAGGGTGCCGCCGGTGTAGATCACCAGCAGGGACGAGTCGGTTGCGGTCATGTCGGCTCCGGGTGCTTGGCAATGGCGTCATGATACGGGCATGGAGGCCCCAGGCAAGTCAGGCGCGAGGCGCCACCGCGATGCCGTCCGCGATCCCTTCCCCGGGATGGACGATGACCGTCTCTCCCGCCTCCAGCCCGTCGCTCACCTGGGTGACCAGCCCGCTCTGGCGACCGATCTCCAGATGGCGCAGGCGGGCACGGCCGTCCTCGACCACGAAGGCGGCCCAGCGCCCGGCATCGCGGAAGAGCGCGCTGGTGGGCAGTTGCAGGACGTCCTCGGCCTGCCAGATCAGGAAGGTCGCCTCGACCCGGAAGCCCACCCCGAGCCCCAGCGCGGCGGGGTCCACGTCCTCGGCGAAGTCGACGATCACCGGCACCCGCTGCTCGTCGACCCCCAGCGCCGAGACCCGGGTGAAGCCGGCCGGCTCGATGCGTCGCACGCGCCCCCGCAACGGCGGGCCGCCCCAGCCGACGATCTCCACCTCCATGCCCGGTGTCAGGCGCACGGCATCCATCGACAGCAGGTCCACGCGGACCTCCATGTCGGCGAGCCGGCCGATCTCGAGGATGGTCTCGCCCGCGGCCACGGCTCCCTCGCAGCAGCGCATCCGCTCGAGCACCACGCCGCCCACCGGTGAGGACACCTCGAGCCAGGGGGTATCGTCGTCGCCGCGGGTGCCGCTGGCCACCGCCAGCACCGCGCGTGCGCTCTCGACCTCGAAGCGCGCCGCCTCCACCCCGGAGGCGGCGGCGCGGGCCAGGGCGCGCTGGCGGTCGCGCCGGCTGGCGTAGTGTTCGAGCTCGGCGGTGGACACCAGCTGGCGCTCGTGCAGGCGCCGGTAGCGCTGGTACTCCGCTTCGGCGAAGCGCCGCTCGGCCTCGGCGGTCTCCAGGTTGGCCTCGGCGGCGCGGAGCCGGGCGCGGGCGGCCGAGAGGGCATCCTCCGCCTGTTCGCGGCTGCGGGCGTCGAGGGCCGGCGCGGGGCTGGGTTCCAGACGAAACAGCACCTGCCCCGGGGACACCGGGTCGCCGGGTTCCAGGGTGACCCGTTGCAGGTAGCCGTCGATGGGGACGGAGACGTGCCAGGTGTCGCGCAGCCGCGTCCGGCCCTCCTCGCGGACGCTGTCGGTGAAGGGGGCCGAGGTCACCGGCGCGGTGGTCACCGTCTCGGGGACCGGGCGCAGGGCCCAGGCCAGCAGGCCGATCAGGGCCAGGGCGAGCAGGGCCCATCCCAGGCGGACGAGCGTCGTTTGCGGGTGGCGCATGGGCTCTCCTTCGTCACTCCGGTGCCTTGAGCACCGCGATCATGTCCAGGCGTCGCAGGCGACGCAGCATCAGCAGGCCGACCAGTGCCGCGGCGCCGAGGATGCCGCTGGCGGCGACCGCCAGGATGCGCGGGGTGAGCTCCAGCGGGATACGGAAGAGGTCGTTGCTGATGGCCTCGGCGAGCAGCCAGCAGAAACCGGCCCCGAGCGCCCAGCCCGGCGGGATCGCCAGCAGCGTGAGCAGCAGGATCTCCCCCGCCAGTATCCGCGATACCTCGAGGCGGGTGTAGCCCAGGACCAGCAGCGTCGACAGTTCCCGGGCGCGCTCGGCGAAGCTGATGCGGGCGTCGTTGTAGATCACCCCGAAGGCGATGGACCCGGCCAGCAGCACGAAGATGGTCGCGAAGACCCCCATCGTCTCGTCCAGGTAGTCGCGCACGCCCCGCTCGGCCTCGTCGAGCAGGCCGATGCCGGCCACGGCGGGCAGGCCGTGAAGCTCGTCGAGCAGCGCCTCGCGACGTGCGGCGTCGACCAGCAACCAGGCGCCGCTGACGGCGGGCCCTTCCTGCATCAGGCGATTGAGGCCATCTCGGCTTAGGTAGGCGCCGACCCCGATGGGTTCGTCGACGAGCCCGGCCAGGGGCAGGGCGACACGACGGCGATGACCGGTCATGACGGCCACTTCCACCGGGTCGCCCGGCCGGACGCCGAGCCACTCGGCCAGGTAACGGGTCAGCCAGAGCCCGGCGTCGGGCACCGGGCGGGGTGGGCCGGCGGCGTCAACACGGCGCATCCCGGGCCAGTCCGGCAGGCCCGTCAGCCGGGTCCGGTAGCGACGATGGCCATGGCTCAGGGTGACGGGGACGGCGCGCCAGGTTTCCACCCCGAGGACGCCGGGGAGGTGGCGCAGTTCACCGGCCGCCCTGGCGGGGACGGCCTCGGTGAAGCTCAGCTCGATGTCCATGCGCATCACCTCCCGGTACTGGCGGTCCACCATGCGTTCCACCGCGTCGAGCTGCCAGGCCCCCATCATCAGCAATCCCGCCGAGAGGGCGATCCCGGTGACCGAGAGGCTCGCCTTGACCGGGTGCCGGCCTAGATGGCGCAGCACGATGCGCGCCGCCGGTCCGCCTCCCGGCAGGCAGCGTTCCAGCCAGGTACGCCGGAAGCGTTGCGGCGCCGGAGGGCGCATGGCCTCGGCGGGTGGACGGCGCACGGCCACCCAGACCGCCCGCCAGCAGCCGCCGAGCCCGGCCAGGCCCGAGAAGGCCAGGGACAGCACCATGGCCTCGATCGACAGGCGCAGGGGCAGGTCGGCAAACCGGAAGTATTCCGCGTAGAGGTCGGCCATCGCCTGGGCGGCCCAGGTGGCCAGCCCCACCCCGAGTCCCCATCCCAGCAGCACTACCCCGCCGGCGAGGCCGGCGTAGTGACGGGCGAGCTCGCCGTCACGGTAGCCGAAGGCCTTGAGGACGGCGATCTGCTCGCGCTGGGTGCGGATGGTGCGGACCATGATGACGTGGAGCAGGAACGCCGAGACCAGCAGGAAGACCGTGGGCAGCACCCTGGCCTGGGCGCGCTGCATGGCCAGCTCCTCCTCGAGGAAGCGATGGGACTGCTGGTCATGGCGGCTGCCGGCGCCGGTGCCGCCGTATCGCGCCAGGGCCAGGTCCAGGGCATCGATCACCTCCTCGCGGTCGGCGCCGGCCTGCAGGGTCAGGCTCAGCTCGTTGAAGGCGCCTCGCATGTCGATGGCTTCGGCCAGGGCGCGGCGATTCATCCACAGCAGCGCATAGCGGTGGTAGTCGGGCACCAGGTCGGCGGGGCCGGCCTGGTAGAGGAACTCGGGGCTGCGCGCCACCCCGCTGACGAGCAGCCGGATCCGCCGGCCCTCCAGGATGGCCTCCAGCGCTTCCCCGGGCGCGAGGTCGTGGGCCTCGGCGAAGGCGTCGCTGATCACCACCTGGTCCTCGCGGCCGGGCCCGGGCAGGCCGCCGCGCAGCAGGTGCAGGCGGTTGAGGACCGGCTGGCGCCCGTCCGGCAGCGAGATGGCCCGGCCCTGGACCGGATCGTCGAAGCCGGCCACGGCGAGTCGCACCGGCGCGCCGACCCGAGACTCGATCAGGTTGACTCCGGGCAGCCGCTGCAGCCGGGGCACCAGGCCCTCCGGGGCCCGGCTGACGCGGGCGAACACCTCGGCATAGTGATGGCTGGCATAGAAGGCCGCCCGGGCCTCGGTCAGGGTCTCGATCATGCTGAGTGCCAGCACCAGGGTCATGACGCCGCCGGCGATGACCACGCCGATGGCCAGGACCTGAGACTTGAGCCGCCACAGATCCCGTCGCCGCTTGAGGCCCAGGGTGGCGCTCACCAGATCAGCGCTCCGGCGGCCTGGCGCTGCTCGGGGCGCGTCTGGGCCTCGAGGCGTCCGTCACGCAGGTGCAGGACCCGGTCGGCCATCTCGCCGATGACCGCATTGTGGGTGATGATCGCCACCGTGGTGCCGGTGTCCCGGTTGACTCGCTCGATGACCTCCAGGACACGGATGCCGGTGCGGAAGTCCAGGGCGCCGGTAGGCTCGTCGCAGAACAGCAGGGCAGGCCGCTTGGCGAGCGCCCGGGCGATGGCCACGCGCTGCTGCTCGCCACCGGACAGCTGGGAGGGGAAGTGATCCAGCCGATGCCCCAGGCCGACCAGCTCGAGGGCCTCCTCCGGCGTCATGGGCGACTCGCTGATGTCGGCGACGATCGCCACGTTTTCCCGGGCGGTGAGGCTCGAGATCAGGTTGTAGAACTGGAAGACGAAGCCCACGTGCCGGCGTCGATAGTCGGTGAGGCGGCGCCGCGTGGCGCCGGAAAGATCCTGGTCGAGGTAGCGCAGCCGCCCGGCGTCGGCGCGATCCAGCCCGCCGAGGATGTTGAGCAGGGTGGACTTGCCGGAGCCCGAGGCGCCGAGCATCACCACCAGCTCGCCGCGGGACAGGGCGAGGTCGACGCCGCGCAGGGCCGGCACCTCGACCTCGCCGGTCAGGTAGGTGCGAACCAGCCCCCGGGCATCAAGGACGATCTCGGGTGTCGTCATGGCGGGGCCCGTGTCGGGGAACTCGGCTACAGCCTAGCAGGTGCCCGGGAGCCCACCCTTGCGCTCGGTCAGGGGGCGGGGCTCAACGCACCGTCAGGCGGCCCGCCTCGTCGGTCATCAGGCGGCGGTTGCGTCCGGCGAGCAGGGCGAAGCAGGCGGCGGCCGCGACCACCGCCAGCAGGGCCAGGGTGATGGCGCGCAGGCTCCAGCCCAGGTCCAGGGCCAGGCCGACGCCCAGCGGCCCCAGGGCGGCCAGGGCATAGCCCGCGCCCTGGACCATGCCGGAGAGCCGGCCGGCCAGCCGGGCGTCGGCGGTGCGCAGCACGATCAGCGACAGCGCCAGGCTGAAGCCGCCGCCCTGGCCGAGCCCCAGCAGCATCGCGCCGCCCCAGCGCCAATCGGCCGGCCCCAGCAGCAGCACCCAGAAGCCGCCGGCCACCAGACTCAGCACCAGCGCCAGGGCCGGGCGCTGGTCCCGGCCCAGGCGGGCCAGCCAGGGGGCGGCCAGGGCGGCCCCCAGCTGGACCATCACCGAGACGCCCATCAGCCAGCCGGCCTCGGCCTCGCCGTAGCCCCGGGCGACCAGCAGGCTGGGCAGCCAGCCGAAGACGATGTAGGCGAGCGAGGACTGGAAGCCCATGTAGAGGGTGACCTGCCAGGCCAGCGGCTGGCGCAGCAGGGCGCGGGTGGTGCCGGTGCGCGCCGGGCGTGCGGCGGGCGGCGCGGCGGCGGGCATCAGCCCCTGCCAGGCGACCAGGCCCAGCACCGCCAGCCCCGCCCAGCCGGTCAGGGATGCCGCCCAGCCGCCCAGCGCCTCCGCCAGGGGAATGGCCAGGCCGGCGCCCAGGGCGCCGCCCAGGCACAGCGCCATGGTGTAGACGCCGGTCATCAGGTCGGCGCTGGCCGGCAGCTCGCGCTTGACCAGGGCCGGGAGCAGGGTGCCCGCGACCCCGATGGCCGCCCCCGCCAGCAGGGTGCCGGCGAACAGCCAGGCCGGGGCGGCCAGGCCGCGCAGCCCCAGGCCCAGGGCCAGGACCAGCAGCGCCAGCGACAGGCTGCGCTCGACGCCGAGGCGCCGTGACAGCCAGGGCGCCAGGGGCGCGAACAGCCCCAGGCAGAGCACCGGCAGGGTGGTCAGGGCGCCGATGGCCAGCAGCGGCAGGCCGGTCTGGGCCTCGATGCGCGGCAGCAGCGGGGCCAGGGAGGAGAGGGCGGGGCGCAGGTTGAGCCCCACCAGCACCATCAGCACGATGAACAGCGGGCGCGACACCGGCGAGGCCGCCGCGGGACTAGTCGTCGTCATGGCGCCGGCTTCGTTCGCGGCCGGGCTTGACGGCATCGCGGCGCCAGCGGGCGGCGAACTCGGCCTCGTGCTCGAGCTCGTCGGCGGCCCGGAAGGCCACCTCCCCCGGGCGCGTATCGCCGTCGGCGCGCGCGCGCCGGCGGATGCCGGAGGTGTCCTCGGTGCTCACCAGGTCCAGAGGCCCCTGAGCGGTGGTCTGGGCGATCAATCGCCCCTCGTAGGCCCAGCAGCGCTGGGGCACCCGGGCGACCCGCCACAGCTGGCCCTGCCAGTGGGCCTGGCCGTCGGCGCCCAGGTGGAGGCCGTCATGGGGGACCAGGGCGGCGAACAGCCGCGCGTTGAGCACCAGGCCGCTGCCGGCCATCTGCACCGGCCCTCGATAGTCGCGGCGGTGCAGGGCCTCCAGCGTCGTCTCGCGCTTGCCGTCGGGCTCGATGCTGCCCTCGCCGCACAGGTGCAGCAGCCGGTCGTCGATCTGCTTGATCACCCAGACGCGGATCGGCGAGCGGCCGAAGAGTCGCTTCCACATGCCCTACTCCAGGTGCCGGCGCAGGTCGCCCCGGACGCTGTCGATCAGGGTGATGAAGCGGGTGTCGCCCGCCGCATCGACGCGATCCACCCGGGCCATGCTGGCCAGGCCCCGATCGACCAGCAGCTGGTCGAAGATCTCCAGGGTCACCGCCTCGGCCCGATCGGCCCCGGGGGCCACGGCGCCCAGCGGCAGGGTGAAGGCGGGCAGCAGGGTGGCGCGCACCCTCGTCGCGCCGCCATCCGCCAGCACCCGGCGCACGAACAGCCAGCCCTCGCAGGCCAGGGGCTGTCCCGGGGCGTGCTCGCGCAGGAAGAGGGTGCGATAGCAGGCCCCCTGGGCGGCGGCCTTCTCGGCCATGCTGCGATAGGCCTCGGTGGTGCGCTGGGCGGAAACCCCGGCGTCCTGCAGCTGCTGCCAGGCGGCCTGGTGCTCGCGGTCGAGCCGGGCCTGGTGCTGGAAGCGCCGCCAGCGGTGGTAGTCGTCGAGGAGGGTGTCGGCGTCCATGGGCATTCCTTGCTCAGGGAGGGAAGGGGCGGGCCGGGCCCGCCGTATCGCTAGGTTCGCATACTTCCCGTCGTCAGACCATTCACGCCTGCTGGCGGTTCCGTCCGCCGCGGCGCCGACGGCGGCGGGCCGGGCGCTGGCCGTCCTCGGCGCGGGCCTCGCCGCCGCCGTTGCCCTGGCGCTGCCGCTGGCCGCCCTGTCCCTGGCGGCCGCGTCCGCCACGCCGGCCACGGCCGTTCTCGATGGGTTCCGGCGTGGCGTTGGGGTCCGGCTCGAAGCCCGGCTCCACGTGCTTGACCAGCTCCCGCTTGATCAGCCGCTCGATATTGGCCAGCAGGCCGTGCTCGTCGACGCAGACCAGCGACACCGCCTGACCGTCGTTGCCGGCGCGGCCGGTGCGGCCGATGCGATGGACGTAGTCCTCGGCCACGTTGGGCAGCTCGAAGTTGACCACGTGAGGCAGCTCGTCGATGTCCAGGCCGCGGGCGGCGATGTCGGTGGCCACCAGCACCTGGAGCTCGCCGGACTTGAAGGCGGACAGCGCCCGGGTGCGCGCCGACTGGCTCTTGTTGCCGTGGATGGCCATGGCCGGGATGTCGCGCTTGCCCAGGTGCTCGGCCAGCCGGTTGGCGCCGTGCTTGGTGCGAGTGAAGACCAGCACCTGGAACCACTGCTGATCGTGGATCAGGTGCGCCAGCAGCTCGCGCTTGCGCTCGCGGTCGACGCGATACACGGCCTGGTCGACGGTCTCGGCGGTGGTGTTGCGCCGGGCCACCTCGATCAGGGTGGGGGCGTCGAGCAGCTTGTTGGCCAGCGACTGGATCTCCTTGGAGAAGGTCGCCGAGAACAGCAGGTTCTGGCGCTGGGCCGGCAGCAGCTTGAGGACCTTGCGGATATCGTGGATGAAGCCCATGTCGAGCATGCGGTCGGCCTCGTCCAGGACCAGGATCTCCACGCCGGAGAGATCCACGTGGCCCTGCTGGTGCAGGTCGAGCAGTCGCCCGGGCGTGGCCACCAGGATGTCCAGGCCGGGGCGGATGGCATCGACCTGGGGCTGCTGGCCGACGCCGCCGAAGATCACGTGCGAGGTCAGCGGCAGGTGGCGGCCGTAGTCGCGCACGCTCTCGCCCACCTGGGCGGCGAGCTCGCGGGTCGGTGTCAGCACCAGGGCGCGGACGCCGCGCTTGGCCGGCCGCTTGCCCCCGGACAGGCGCTGCAGCATGGGCAGGGTGAAGCCGGCGGTCTTGCCGGTGCCGGTCTGGGCGCTGCCCAGCAGGTCGCCGCCCTCGAGCACGGCCGGGATGGCCTGGGCCTGGATGGGCGTCGGGGTGGTGTAGCCCTGCGCGTCGATGGCGCGCAGCAGTTCGGCGCTCAGGCCGAGGTCGGAAAAGGTCATGCGGTCTCCGAGGCGACGCCCCGGTCGCCGACGTCGCCGAAGGCGCGTCACGGGCGGGGCGTGGAATGAGGTGGGTCGCGGCCGGGCCGCGAGGGAAGCGCATTATGCCACAGCGCCGGCCGCGACGCAGCCGGCTCACTCGGCGTGGCGGCGCAGGGCCTCGGCCAGTTCCCGGGCCACGGCGTCCCAGCTCCGCCCCAGGGCGCGGACCAGGGCCGGGTAGCCGTCCCGGGCCAGGGGCGTGGCGACCCGGAAGGGGGCGGCGGCCAGCAGCGTGTCCCGGGCATCCCGCAGCTGCCAGCGTCCGGCGACCAGGGCATGGCCGTCCGGCCGGCCCTGGAAGCGCTCCACCGCGAGGCGCAGCGAAAGGTCGCCGGCGGCGCCGTCCTCGTCGGCGAGCCGCACCCGGGTGGCAGGCAGGGCGGCGGCCAGGCGGTCGCGCAGGCCGCGTTCCAGCTGCCGCCCCAGGGGCTCCGCCCAGCGGTGGCCGCTGGCCTCGTGGACGGTGATGTCGTCGAGCTGGACGACGATGCCCTCCACGTCGAGGAAGGCGGCCAGCCGCAGCGGACGCAGGGTCAGCACCCGTTGGGCCTCGGCGCCGGACGGCGCGGCGGCGGCAGGCGGCTCGGGCAGCGCATAGCGGGTCGCCGGGGGGCCGGCCAGGGAGGCGCAGCCGGCGAGCCAGCCGAGCAGCAGGGCGGGGAGCAGAAGGCGCAGGCGCGTCATGGGGCGGTCCTCTCCGTCGGGGCGCGGGGCACGGGGTCGGCGGCGTCCGGGTCGTCGAACAGCAGCGCGCCCGGGGCATCGCCGAGTCGCCGGGCGGCGGGCTGCAGGTCGCGCAGCAGGCGCTCGAGGCGCGTCAGGGTGCCGGTCAGCTCGCGATAGGCGGGGGCGTCCGGGGCGACGCCCTCGAGGGTCTCGCGCAGTTCGGCCAGGGTGGCGTTGAGCTCCCCCGGCAGGGCCCGGGTGTCGGGGTCGTCGACCAGGGTCCGAACGCCTTCGGCGAGCTCGCGGACCTCGGCCAGCATGGCCTCCGAGCTGGCCAGGTTGCGCTCCAGGCCGTCGAGGAGCGGGGCCACGTCGAGGGCGTTCAGCTTGTCGAGCAGGGCGGTCACCTGGGCCTGGATCTGGGCCAGGCCGCCGGAGGTGGAGGGCAGGACCGGGCGGTCGGCGAAGGTCTCGGGGCGGTAGTCGCCGGCGCGCTCCGCCTCCAGGGTGAGGTCCACGAACAGCGCCCCGGTGAGCAGGTTGCCGTTCTTCAGCGTGGCCCGCAGGCCGCGCTCGAACAGCCCCTCGAAGCGGGCCCGCCAGGCCTCGAGGTCCATGGTCTCGCTGTCGATGCCCAGGCGCTGGGGCTCCAGGCGCACCAGCACCGGGATCGCCAGGCCGCCGTCGCGGCCCGGCCGGGGCGTGGCGAAGTTCCAGGGCACGCTGGCCACGGTGCCCAGGCGCACGCCGCGGAACTCCACCGGGGCGCCGCGGCTCAGCCCGCGCACGGTGTCCTCGACCAGGAGGACATACTCCAGGTAGCGGTCGAAGGTGCCCTGGCGGGCGCTGTCCTCGTCGGGATAGAGGGTGAAGGTGGCGTCCGGCTCGACGGCCGTTCCCCGGGGCAGATCCTCGGGGACGCCGAAGGTCACGCCGCCGGCGAGCACGGCCTCCAGGGATTCCAGCCGCACCCGCACGCCCTCGGAGTCGAGCCGCAGGTCGAGGCCGCTGGTGGTCCAGAAGCGGGTGTTGCCGGTGACCAGGCGATGGTAGGGGCTCTCGATGAACACCCGGTGGTGCATGCGCCGGGTCTCGACGTCGAAGGTCGCCTCCTCGACCCTTCCCACGGTGAAGCCCTGGTAGGTGACCGGGTCGCCCACCGCCAGGGCGTTGCCCACCCGGCTGAGCAGGTTGACGCGCAGCCCCTCGGCGCCGGGCGGGGCCACCGGGGGCTGCTCCTGGACCGCGAAGCGCCTGGCCTCGGCGTCGCTCTGGCCGGGCTCGAGCTGCAGGTAGGCGCCGGAGAGCACGGTGTTGAGCCCGCTGATGCCCTCGCGGCCGATGCGCGGCTTGACTACCCAGAAGGTGCTGTCCTCGACCAGCAGGGGCGTGGCCTCGGGGCGCATCCGGGCGCGGATCACCACCCGGGACAGGTCCTCGGCCAGGTTCACCGACTCGACCCGGCCGATCTCCACGTTGCGGGTCTTGATCAGGGTGCTGCCGGCCTCGATGCCGTCGGCGCTCTCCATGGTCAGGGTGATCGTCGGGCCGCGGCTCAGGTAGCTGTCGTAGACCAGCCAGGCGCCGATCAGCAGCGCCACGATGGGCACGATCCAGATCGGCGACAGCGGCGCCTGGCGGCCGGTGCGGGCGCGATGGCGGTCCTCTTGGGCGTCGTCTCGGGGCGTGTCGGTCATGCGGGGGCGTCCTCGTCCGCGGGAGCGAGCCGCCCGGCGGGATCGTCCCAGATCAGCCGGGGGTCGAAGGTCATGGCGGCCAGCATGGTCAGGATCACCACGCCGCCGAAGGCCAGGGCGGCGGGGCCGGGGGCCACCGCCATCAGGTTGCCGGCCCGGATCAGCGCCACCAGGATGGCGACCACGAAGATGTCGACCATCGACCAGCGGCCGATGAACTCGGTCAGGCGATACATGCGGGTGCGCGTCAGCGAGCGGTCGCGGCGATCCCGCGGCGCCACCAGGCACAGCCAGGCCAGGGCCATCAGCTTGCCCATCGGGACGATCACGCTGGCCACCAGGATCACCGCCGCCACCGGCCAGGAGCCCATCTCGATCAGCTGCACGACCCCGCCGATGATGGTCGAGGGGCTGGCGTGGCCGAGGCTGGTGGTGGTCATGATCGGGTAGACGTTGGCCGGCACGTAGAGGATGGCGGCGGCGGCCAGCAGCGCCCAGGTGCGCTGCAGGCTGTGCGGCTGCCGGGCGTGCAGGGGTTCCCGGCAGCGGCGGCACTGGCCGTGGCCGGCGGCGTCCAGGCGCCCGACCAGGCCGCAGGTGGGGCAGCCCGCGAGTCCCTGGGGCGCGGCGGGGCGGCCGGTGCGGCTGCCGTCCGGGGCGGGCGGCTCCCCGGCCAGGGCGAACCACAGCCAGTCCCGGTCCACCGACTGGCTGGTGGCCAGCAACAGCAGCACGAAGGCGCCGAAGGCCCAGAAGGCCGCGCCCAGCTCGATGTCGGCCAGCCCGGCGATCTTGATCAGGCTGACCAGGGCGCCGACCAGGAAGACGTCGGCCATCATCCAGGGCTCGACGTGGGCCAGGCCGCGGGCCAGCAGCCGGCTGGCGGGCAGCGGACGGGCGCGCAGCAGGCCCACTTGCAGCCAGATCACCCCGGCCAGGTAGAGGGCCGGCAGCACCAGGATGGTCAGCAGCACCGCCAGGGCCACCAGCGGCTCGTGGCGGACGATCAGTTCGGAGGCGGTCTGGGTCAGCTCGATGCGGTGGCCGACGCCGCGGGCACTGAAGCCGAGGAAGGGGAAGCTCAGCGCCAGGCCCAGCGCCACCAGGGCCGCCAGGGCCAGGGCCAGGCTGCGCTGGGCCGGGTGGCGGTGGCGGCGCACCTCGGCGTGGCCGCAGCGGGGGCACAGCGCCTGTTCGCCCGAGCCCAGGGGCGGCAGGGCCATCAGCCAGTCGCACTGGTGGCAGGCGCGCAGGCGGCGGCGCGTGGTCCGCGCCTCCGGCGGCACGCGGTCGACATAGGGGGCCCGCCGGGGCAGGGAGGCGGGGCGAAGGGCCGGCCTTGGCACGAAGCGGCATCCTCCTGACGGTCCACGGCAATGCCTGAAGTGTGTCACGTTGACGCGGGGGGCACCATAGTCAAACATGCGGGCCTGAATGTCCCGATGGAGATCCCATGATGCTTCCCGCGCTGGCGGTGGTGGCAGGCCTGATCCTGCTGGTCTGGAGCGCCGAGCGCTTCGTCGACGGGGCGGCGGCGACCTCCGCGCGCCTCGGCCTGTCGCCGCTGCTGATCGGCATGCTGGTGATCGGCTTCGGCACCTCGGCGCCGGAGCTGGTGGTCTCGGCGATCGCCGCCGGCCAGGGCAATCCCGGACTGGCGCTGGGCAACGCCTTCGGCTCCAACATCGCCAACATCGGCCTGATCCTGGGGCTGGTGGCGCTGGTCGCGCCCCTGACCGTGCAGTCCGGGGTCATTCGCCGCGAGCTGCCGGTGCTGGGCGGGGCGACGCTGCTCGCGGCGCTGGTGCTGCTCGGCGGCGGCGTGGGCCGCCTCGAGGGCGGGCTGCTGCTGGCGGTGCTGGCGGCCTTCATGGTGGTGAGCGTGGTCCAGGGGCTGAAGGCCGGCGGCGATCCGCTGTCCTCGGACACCGAGACCGACCTCGCCGCCCATCCCATGTCGCTGCGCGGGGCCCTGGCCTGGACGGCGATCGGCCTGGTGCTGCTGGTCGCCAGCTCCCGCCTGCTGGTGTGGGGCGCGGTGACCATCGCCCAGCAGTTCGGGGTCAGCGACCTGGTGATCGGCCTGACGGTGGTGGCGGTGGGCACCTCGCTGCCGGAGCTGGCCTCCTCGCTGAGCGCCCTGCGGCGCCGCGAGCATGACCTGGTGCTGGGCAACGTGGTCGGCTCCAACCTCTTCAACACCCTGGGGGTGGTGGGCCTGGCCGCACTGATCGCGCCGATCGACGCCGGCCGCGAGGTGCTGCTGCGCGACTGGAGCCTGATGGCCGCCATGACCGTGCTGATGGTGGTCTTCGCCATGGGCTGGCGGGGCCGCCAGGGGCGCGTCAATCGGCTGGAGGGCGGCGCCCTGCTGGTCATGTACCTGGCCTATCTCGGCTTCATGGTCGCCCTGGTGGTCGGCGCCGCCGCGGGCTGATTACGGGCCTGCGACAACGCGACACAGCCGCGAGGCGCGAACCGCCTCCCCCCGGACGGGTCGGAAGGCGTAGGATAGGGAAGCGAATCGGGGAATTAGCTTATTCGGTCTCGGTATGGTCTTCCGCGTCTCCGGCCGGGCCGGATCCTCTAGGATTTGTCTGAGAAGTCGGCGAGCGAAGGCTAGACAAGGCAAAAATCGGTGAAAAGACGGAGTTTACGGGTAGTAAATGAGTACTTTGAGCCGATTTTTAACGCCGTATAGCCGAGCGCAGGCACTTTTCAGGCATTGCCTAGGCTGATCCCCGATCAGGCAAGAATGCGGCAGGGCGCCCGGCGCCCCACGCACAAGAGCACGCCCAGTGCCTGACGCATCCCGTACCCATGCCCCGCAGGAACGAGGAGCGCCTCATGGACCTGGATCCCCTGCTGCTATCGCGGCTGCAGTTCGCCTTCGTGGTGTCCTTCCACGCCATCTTCCCGGTGTTCACCATCGGGCTGGCGTCCTACATCGCCGTGCTCAACGGCCTCTTCTATCGCACCGAGAACCCCGCCTGGGAGCGCCTGGCCGTGTTCTGGACCAAGGTGTTCGCCGTGGTCTTCGGCATGGGGGTGGTCTCGGGCATCGTCATGTCCTTCCAGTTCGGCACCAACTGGAGCAACTTCGCCCTGGCGTCGTCCAACTTCCTGGGCCCGATGCTGAGCTACGAGGTGGTCACCGCCTTCTTCCTGGAGGCCGCCTTCCTGGGGGTGCTGCTGTTCGGCCGCGGCAAGGTGCCCCAGGGCGTGCATCTCTTCGCCTCGATCATGGTGGCCGTCGGCACCTTCATCTCGGCCTTCTGGATCCTGGCGGCCAACAGCTGGATGCAGACCCCGGCCGGGTTCGAGCTGATCGACGGCCGCTTCCGCGTCACCGACTGGAGCGCGGCGATCTTCAATCCCTCCTTCCCCTATCGCTTCGCCCACAAGGTGCTCGCGTCCTTCCTCACCGGGGGCTTCGTGGTGGCCGGGGTCAGCGCCTGGTACCTGCTGATCGGCCGCGACGTCGAGGCCAACCGCAAGGCCTTCTCCATGTGCCTGTGGCTGTTGCTGGTGCTGGCGCCGGCCCAGGCGGTGGTCGGCGACTTCCACGGCCTCAACACCCTGGAGCACCAGCCCACCAAGGTGGCCGCCATGGAGGGCAACTGGGAGACCCAGCCGGGTGCGCCGCTGCTGCTGTTCGCCTGGCCCGACCAGGATGCCCAGGAGAACCGCTTCGAGGTCGGCATCCCGGGCCTGGCCAGCCTGATCCTGACCCACCACCTGGACGGCGAGGTGCCGGGGATCAGCGAGGTGCCGCCGGCGGAACAGCCGCCGGTGTGGATCGTCTTCTGGTCGTTCCGGGTCATGGTCGCCATGGGGCTGGCGATGATCGCCGCGGCCGTCGCCGGCCTCTGGCTGCGCTGGCGCGGCCGGCTCTACGCGCATCGCGGCTTCCTGCAGCTGATGCGGGCGATGACCGTCACGCCCTTCCTGGCGGTGCTGGCCGGCTGGTTCGTCACCGAGACCGGGCGGGCTCCCTGGCTGGTCTACGGCCTCATGGACCAGGCCGAGGCGCTGACGCCCTCGCTGACCGGGGGCATGGCGCTGTTCACCCTGATCGGCTACGGCCTGGTCTATGCCGTGGTGTTCTGGGCCGGGATCCTCTACCTGACCCGGGTGGTGCGTCAGGGCATGCTGCCCGAGCCGCCCCACGACGACGAGGTCGAGCGCCCCAAGCGGCCGCTGTCCGCCGCCCATGTGCCGTTCGACGATGCCGCCAACCAGCCGGGAAGGAGCTGAACCATGGAGATGTTCGATCTGTCGCTGATCTGGGCCGCCATCATCGGCTTCGGGGTGATCATGTACGTGCTGATGGATGGCTTCGACCTGGGGGTGGGGATCCTCTTCCCCTTCGCCCCGGACGAGGGCAGCCGCGACGTGATGATGAACTCGGTGGCGCCGGTCTGGGACGGCAACGAGACCTGGCTGGTGCTGGGCGGCGCCGGGCTGCTGGCGGCCTTCCCGCTGGTCTATTCGGTGTTCCTGCCGGCGCTGTACATCGGCGTCTTCCTGATGCTGGCCGGGCTGATCTTCCGCGGCATCGCCTTCGAGTTCCGCTTCAAGTCGCATCGCCACCGCCGCTGGTGGAACCGCGCCTTCAGCTGGGGCTCGGCGGTGGCCGCCTTCGCCCAGGGGGCGGTGGTCGGCGCCTACATCCAGGGCTTCGCGGTCGATGACTTCGTCTACGTGGGCGGCCCTCTGGACTGGCTGTCGCCCTTCACGGTGCTCACCGGGCTGGGCCTGATGGCCGGCTATGCGCTGCTCGGCGCCACCTGGCTGATCATGAAGTCCGAGGGCCACACCCAGGCCTGGGCCTACCGGCTGGCGCCCCGGCTGCTGCTGGCGGTGCTGGCGGTGTTCGCCGCGATCAGCCTGTGGACGCCCTTCGTCGACGCCGCGGTGCGCCAGCGCTGGTTCGGCCACCTGCACCTGATCTGGGTCTTCCCGGCGCTGGCGCTGGCCAGCGCCGTCTGGCTGTGGCAGTCGGTGCGGGCGCGCCGGGAAGGGCAGCCGTTCATCGCCACCCTGGGGCTGTTCGCCTTCACCTACCTGGGCCTGGTGGTCAGCAAGTGGCCGGTGATCGTGCCGCCGGACTACACCCTCTGGGAGGCCGCCTCGGCGCCGGAGTCGCAGCTCTTCCTGCTGCTCGGCATGCTGTTCGTGATCCCCATCGTGCTGGCCTACACCGCCTGGACCTACTGGGTGTTCCGCGGCAAGGTCCGCCACGGCGAGGGGTACCACTGAGGCCGTGGCGGCACCGCGCGATGCCCGAGCCTGGCTGGCGCGCCTGGCCCGGGCCGAACGCCCCCGGCTCGCGCTGGCCGTGGCCTGCGGCCTGGTCGCCGGCGTCCTGACCATCGTCCAGCTGGTGCTGCTGGCCCGGCTGATCGCCACCCTGGTGGTCGAGGCGCCGCCGCTGGCGTCGCTGTGGCCGAGCTTCGCCGTCCTGGCGGCGCTGGTGGCCGCCCGCGCCCTGGCCCAGTGGGGCCAGGAGGCGGCGGGCCTGGCCGCCAGCCTGCGCCTGCGGCGCCGGGCCCGCGGCGAACTGCTCGACCACCTGGCGCGGCTGGGCCCGGTGGGCCTCACCGGCCACCACAGCGCCAGCCTGGCTAACCGGGCGGTCGACCAGGTCGAGGCCCTGGACGGCTATGTGGCGCGCTTCCTGCCTCAGCAGGCGCTGGCGGTGGCGATCCCCTTGCTGGTGCTGGCGGTGGTGGCCTGGCTGGACTGGCTGGCCGCGCTCTTCCTGCTGCTCTCGGCGCCGCTGATCCCGCTGTTCATGGCCCTGGTGGGCATGGGCGCCGAGCGGCTCAATCGCGAGCAGTTCGACGCCGTGGCGCGGCTCTCCCGCCATTTCATCGACCGGGTGCGCGGCATCGCCACCCTGCAGCTGTTCGGGCGTGCCGCCGCGGCCACCGGCGAGGTCCACGCCGCCGCCGACGACTATCGTCGCCGCAGCCTGCGCACCCTGCGCCTGGCCTTCCTGTCCTCGGCGGTGCTCGAGTTCTTCGCCGCCGTGGCCATCGCCGTGGTGGCCATCTACGTGGGCTTCGGGCTGCTCGGCTATATCGCCTTCGGGCCCGCCGACGCCCTCACGCTGTCCTCCGGGCTGACGGTCCTGCTGCTGGCCCCGGAGTTCTTCCAGCCGCTGCGCAGCCTGGCCCAGCACTACCATGATCGGGCCGCCGCCCTGGGCGCCGCCGACGGCATGGCGGCGTTGCTCGACGAGCCCCCGCGCCGTCCGGCCGGCCCCGCCGATCCGCCCCGTCGCGCCGACCGGCTGCTCGAGCTGGAAGGCGTCGCGGTGTCGCATCCCGAGCGCGGCCGGGTGCTCGGCCCGCTGGACCTGGCCCTGCGCCATGGCGAGATCCTGGCGATCGCCGGCCCCTCGGGGGCGGGCAAGTCGACCCTTCTGCAGCTGCTGGCGGGCTTCGTCGACCACCAGGGCGGGGCGCTGCGCCGCGCCCGGCTCGACATCGCCTGGATGGATCAGCGGCCGCTGCTGGTCCACGGCAGCCTGGCCGACAACCTGCGGCTGGCCGCCCCCGACGCCGATGAGGCGGCCCTGCGCCGGGCGATCGCCGCCGCGGGGCTGGCGCCGCTGGTGGCGAGCCTGCCGGACGGCCTCGACGCCCGCCTGGGCGAGCGGGGGGCGGGGCTCTCCGGCGGCCAGGCCCAGCGCCTGGCCCTGGCCCGGGTCTTCCTGTCCCCGGCCTCGCTGGTGCTGCTCGACGAGCCCACCGCCAGCCTCGACGCCGCCAGCGAGGCGGAGGTGCTCGAGGGCCTCCGGGCGCTGGCCGCTCAGGGGCGGACCCTGGTGATCGCCAGCCATCAGGCCGCGCCCCTGGCGCTCGCCGACCGCCGGCTGCGGCTGCGCGAGGGACGCGTCGAGGAGGTGTCCGATGGCTGAGTCGCCCGGTCCGCTGGCCACCCTGGCGCCCTGGTGGCGCCTGCTGGCGCGTCGCCGCGGGCGGCTGCTGGGCGGCGTCGCGCTGATGGCGCTGGCCCTGGCGGCGGCGGTCGGCCTGCTGGCCCTGTCCGGCTGGTTTATCACCGCGACGGGGCTCGCCGGCATGGCGTTGGCCGGCGGCGCGGCGCTGACCCTGGACGTCTACGTGCCCGGCGGGGGCATCCGCGCCTTCGCCCTGACCCGGACGGTGGCGCGCTACCTGGAGCGCCTCTACAACCACGACACCGTGCTGCGCCTGCTCGCCGACCTGCGCGGGCGAATGTTCGCGGTGCTGGCCGGCCTCGACGCCCGGACCCTGAGTCGTCGTCGGGCCAGCGACTGGCTGAATCGCCTGACCGCCGACATCGACACCCTCGACAGCCTCTTCCTGCGCCTGGTCGCCCCGGCCGGGGTGGCGCTGGCCGCGATCCTCGGCCTGGCAGGCCTGCTGGCGCCGTGGGCGCCGGCCGCGGGGCTCGCCGTGGCGCTGGGGCTGGGTGTGGCCTGGGGCTGGCTGACCCTGGGCCAGGCGCGGCTGGGCCTGGCCGCCAGCCGTCGCCGGGTCGACGAGCTGGAGCGGCTGAGGGCCGCCGTCCTGGAGCGCCTGCAGGGCCTGGCCGAGCTGGAGGCCTACGGCAGCCTGGCCGTGCAGCGGCGGCGGCTGTCGGCCATCGAGGACCGGCTGGAGGCCGATCAGCGTCGGCTGGGCCGGGCCGCGGCCCTGGGCTCGGCGGTGACCGGGCTGGCCGTCGGCGGGACCGCCCTGCTGGTGCTGTGGTGCGCCGCCCGGGGCTGGCAGGCGGGCGCCCTGTCGGGGCCGGTGATGGTGATGATGCCGTTGGCGGTGCTGGCCCTGAACGAGGCCCTGGCCGCCTTGCCGCTGGCCTTCACCCAGGCCGGCGCCACCCTGGCCGCCGCGGAGCGCCTCAATGCCCTGGCCGAGGCCCGCCGCCCGGCCCCCGCGGCGAGGTCGCGGCTGCCCGCGGGGCCGCTGTCGGTCGAGCTGGCGGGGATCGCGCTGCGCTTCCCCGGGGCCCTGGCGCCGGTGTTCTCGGGGCTCGACCTGCGGCTGGCGCCGGGGGACCGCCTGGCGCTCCACGGCGCCTCGGGCAGCGGCAAGTCCAGCCTGGCGGCGCTGCTGAGCGGCCAGCTGGCGCCGGATGCCGGCGGGCTGCGTCTGGGCGGCATCCCGCTGGACGCCCTGGCCCCGGCGGCGCTCGCCGAGCGGGTGGCCTGCCTGACCCAGCTCACCGAGCTGTTCGACGACAGCCTGGCGGCGAACCTGCGCCTGGCGGCGCCCGACGCCGACGACGCCAGGCTCTGGGCGGTGCTCGAGACCGTGGAGCTGGCCGACTGGGCCGAGGCGCAGCCCCGGGGGCTGGCTACCCGGGTGGGCGAGGGCGGACGTCGGCTCTCCGGGGGCCAGGCCCGGCGGGTGGCTTTGGCCCGGCTGCTGCTGCGCGATCCGGGGCTGGTGATCCTCGACGAGCCCTTCGCCGGGCTGGACGACGCCCTGGCCGGGCGCATCGCCGGCCGACTGGACGCCTGGCTCGCCGGGCGCAGCGTGGTCTTGCTGGTGCACGAGCGGGCGGCGGGGCCGGGCCTGCCGGGGGTGAGTCGTTGGCAGGCGTTGGCGGCCGACGAGGGAGGGGGGCTTTGCGCCGCGGCGCCGAATCCGACACGATAGGGCAAAGTATCGACGCGAGGTGCGCCATGCGGGATTTCCTCAAGGCCCTGCCCAAGGCCGAGCTGCATCTGCATATCGAGGGCACCCTGGAGCCCGAGATGATGATGGCGCTCGCCGAGCGCAACGGCATCCGCCTGCCCTACGACTCCGTGGAGGCGATCCGCGCCGCCTACGACTTCCGCGACCTGCAGTCCTTCCTGGACCTCTACTTCCAGGGCATGAGCGTGTTGCGCAGCGCCCGGGACTTCGAGGACCTGGCCATGGACTACTTCCGCCGCGCCGCCGCCGAGGGCGTGGTGCACGTGGAGATGCACGTCGACCCCCAGGCGCACCTGGCGCGGGGCGTCGAGCTGGCCACCGTCATGGAGGGGCTCGGCCGGGCCCGGCGTCGCGCCGAGCGCGAGCTCGACCTGTCCTCGGCGATGATCATGGCCTTCCTCCGCGACCGGCCCGCGGAGGAGGCCCTGGAGCTGCTGGAGCGGGCCGCCCCCTACTGGGAGACCCTCGATGCCGTGGGCCTCGACAGCGCCGAGGTCGGCCACCCCCCGGCCAAGTTCGCCGAGGTCTTCCGCCGAGCCAAGGCCCTGGGCCTGGCCCGGGTCGCCCATGCCGGCGAGGAGGGTCCGCCGGACTACATCCTCGAGGCGCTGGACGTCCTCGACGTCTGCCGCATCGATCACGGCGTGCGCTGCCTGGAGGATCCGACCCTGGTCGAGCGGCTGTGCGACGAGGCCATGGTGCTGACCGTCTGCCCGTTGTCCAACCTGCGGCTCCGGGTGGTCGAGCGCCTCGAGGACCATCCCCTGCCGCGGCTGCTCGACGCCGGCCTGAATATCACCCTCAACTCCGACGATCCCGCCTACTTCGGCGGCGGCATGCTGGACAACTTCATCGCCTGCCGGCGAGCCTTCGGCTGGTCCCGGGAGGTGTTCCTGGAGCTGGCCGGCAATGCCATCGACGCCGCCTTCATGAGCGAGGCCCGCCGCGGCGAGTTGCGCGAGCGTCTCGCCGCCTGCCGTTGAGGCGCTTGCCTCGCCCCCCACAGCCCTTGACCACCGCAAAAAAAGGGGCGGCTCTCGCGAGCCGCCCAAGGGGTACCACACCCAATGCCTGTTGCGGCGGCGTTCAGGCCGCCCGCTGGTGAACCTTGCGTCCGTCCGCCCAGGTGGCGTAGACCGCCCGGTCGTCGCCCAGCATCATCAGCGCGAAGAGCCGCTCCGCCAGGGTCTGGCAGCGCGCGGTGCGCCGGGCCAGCAGCGGCGTGGCCGCCGGGTCGAGCACCACGATGTCGGCCTCGCCGCCCTCGCGCAGCCGGCCGATGCGATCGTCCAGGTGCAGGGCCCGGGCGTTGCCCAGGGTCAGCCGGTAGAAGCCCTGCCAGGCGGTGAGCGGCTGGCCGAGCAGCTGGCCGACCTGGTAGGCGGCCTTGAGGGTGGCCAGGCCCGAGAGGTCGGTGCCGGCCCCCACGTCGCTGGCCAGGCTGGTGGCCAGGCCGGCCTCGCGACAGGCCTGGCGGTCGAAGAGCCCGCTGCCCAGGAAGAGGTTGGACGTGGGGCAGAAGGCGATGCTGGCGCCGGCGCCGGCCAGGCGCTCGCGCATCGGCTGGTCCAGATGGATGCCGTGGGCGAAGGTACTGCGCGGCCCCACCAGCCCGTAGCGCTCGTAGACCGCCAGGTAGTCCTGGCACTCCGGGAACAGCTCGGCGACCCAGGCGATCTCGCCCTCGTTCTCGGAGAGGTGGGTCTGCAGGTGCAGGTCCGGGGCGTTGCGCAGCACCGCGCCGGTGGCCTCGAGCTGTTCGCGGGTCGAGGTGGGGGCGAAGCGCGGCGTCAGGCTGTAGCCCAGCCGGCCCTTGCCGTGCCAGTCGCCGATCAGCCGTTCGCTGTCGCGCAGCCCGCCCAGGGTGTCGTCCACCAGGGCCTCCGGGGCGTGGCGATCCATCAGCACCTTGCCGGCCAGCATGCGCAGGCCGCGGCCCCGGGCGGCGGTGAAGAAGGCGTCCACCGAGCCCGGATGCGAGGTGCAGAACACCTGGGCGGTGGTGGTGCCCGCCCGGAGGGTCTCGTTTAGGAAGGCCTCGGCTACCGACTCGGCGTGGGCGCGCTCGGCGAAGCGGCATTCCGCCGGGAAGGTGTAGTCGTTGAGCCAGTCGAGCAGCTGGCGGCCGTAGGAGGCCATGATGTCGAGCTGGGAGTAGTGCACGTGGCTGTCGATGAAGCCCGGCATCATCAGCTTGTCCGAGTAGTCCACCACCTCGATGTCGGCGGGCAGGTGCGGGGCCAGCTCGGCGTAGTCGGCCACGGCGCGGACATGGCCGTCGACCAGCCAGACGGCGCCGTCCTCCAGGTGACGGACGCTGCCCGGGGCCGGGGCGTCGCCGTCGCCGGGGTCGCCGTCGAAGCTCAGCAGGGGGCCGCGCAGGACGCGCATGGAAGTGCGGGAATCGGTCATGGGAATCTCCGATGGGCACCGGCCAGGCCGGCGCTCAGTCGCGTGTAGGGGAAAAGCCTGCGCGCAGGGTCTCGGGGGACACGCCGCGGCGGTCCTGGCGCGTGGTGTCGGGCTTGAGGGTCAGCAGTTCGGCGGCCACCGCCAGGGCGATCTCGTAGGGCCGCTTGCCGTGGGCCCCGGGCACCCCGATGGGACAGCGCACCGTCGCCAGCGCCGCCTCCTCATGGCCGGCGTCCGTCAGCCGGCGGCGGAAGCTCGCCCACTTGCTGTCGGAGCCGATCAGGCCGATCGAGGCGCAGTCGCCGCGCCGCAGCAGGGCGTCGACCAGGGCGCGATCCTCGGCGTGGTCATGGGTCATCACCAGGGCGTGACAGCCCGCCGGCAGCGAGGCCACGGCGGCGGCCGCGTCCGGGCCCTCGGGCCCCATCACGAAGCGCCGGTGGTGCAGGCGCTCGCGGTCGGCGCCGCCGTCCGGGAAGGCGTCCTCCCGGCTGTCGAACCACAGCACCCGCCAGGGCAGGGGGGCGAGCACCTCGACCAGCGCCTGACCCACATGGCCGGCGCCGAACAGGGCGACGTCCATCTCGGCGCCGGGAAACAGCTCGATCAGCACGTGGACATAGCCGCCGCAGCACTGGCCGGAGCGCCCGCCCAGCGGGAAGGCCTCCAGCCGGGTGTCGGCGTGGCCCGCGGCCAGCGCGTCCCGGGCCGCCTCGATCACCTGGAATTCGAAGGTGCCGCCGCCCAGGGTGTCGTGGACGGCGTCCTCGGTGATCACCATCTTGGCGCCGGGCTCCCGGGGCGTGGAGCCGGCCACGCCCACCACGCTGGCCAGGGCGTGGGGGCGGGCCTGGCGCTGCAGGCGGTCCAGGGCCGCGTGCCAGGGCTCAGGCCGGCGCATGGTCGCGCCTCGTGGCAGGGGCGGCCGCGTCCCGGCGCAGGGCCTCGGCGGCCATCAGCACCCGCTCGGGGGTCGCCGGGGTGTCCAGCGCCGGGCTGATCCGGTAGTCGGCGAGGCTCGCCAGGGCGTCGCGCAGCGCCGACCACACCGAGATGGCCAGCATGAAGGGCGGCTCGCCCACCGCCTTGGAGCGGTAGATGCTGGCCTGGGAGTTCGGGTGGCCCTGCAGCAGCTCGACGTTGAAGGTCTCGGGCAGGTCGCCGAAGGCCGGGATCTTGTAGGTGGCCGGGCCGTCGGAGACCAGCCGGCCGGCGTCGTTCCAGACCAGTTCCTCGCTGGTCAGCCAGCCCATGCCCTGGATGAAGCCGCCCTCGATCTGGCCGATGTCGATGGCCGGGTTCAGGGAGTCGCCCACGTCGTGGAGGATGTCGGCGCGGCTGACCCGATACTCGCCGGACAGGGTGTCGACCTCGACCTCGGCCACGGCGGCCCCGTGGGCGTAGTAGTAGAAGGGCCGGCCGCGGCCGGTGGCGCGGTCGTAGTGGATCAGCGGGGTGGCGTAGAAGCCCTTCTCGGACAGCGACACCCGGCCCATGTAGGCCTCCTGGACCAGCTCGCCCCAGGGAATGCGCCGCTGGGCCTCGCCGATGCCGGCCACCAGGTGGCCGTCCTCCAGGCGCATGCTCTCGCGGTCGAGCCCGCCGGCCTCGCGGTCGAAGTGGGCGGCGGCGAAGTCGAACAGCCGCTCGCGCAGTTTGCTGGCCGCGTCCCGGGCCGCCTGGCCGTTGAGGTCGGCGCCGCTGGAGGCGGCGGTGGGCGAGGTGTTGGGCACCTTGTCGGTGCGGGTGGCGCTGATGCGCACCCGCTCCAGGTCCAGGCCCAGCTCCCGGGCCACCACCTGGCAGACCTTGGTGTGCAGGCCCTGGCCCATCTCGGTGCCGCCGTGGTTGATCATCACGCTGCCGTCGGTGTAGACCAGCAGCAGGGCGCCGGCCTGGTTGAGGTGCTGGACGGTGAAGGAGATGCCGAACTTCACCGGGGTCAGCGCCAGGCCCTTCTTGACGATCGGGCTCTTGGCGTTGAAGGCGGCGATCTCCCGGCGACGGGCCCAGTAGTCGCTGCTGGCCTCGAGCTGGTCGACCAGGTCGTGGAGCAGGCCCAGCTGCTCGACCCGCTGACCGTAGTGGGTCACGTCCCTTGGCTTGCCGTCCGGGTCCTGGGCGCGGTAGAGGTTGCGCTTGCGCACGGTCAGCGGATCCTCGCCCAGGTGGCGGGCGATGTCGTCCATGGCGCGCTCGATGATCATCATGCCCTGGGGGCCGCCGAAGCCGCGGAAGGCGGTGTTGGAGGCCTTGTGGGTCTTGGCGCGCTGGCCGGTGACCCGGGCGTCGCCCAGCGAGTAGGCGTTGTCGGCGTGGAACATGGCCCGGTCGACGATGGCGTCGGACAGGTCCGGGGAATAGCCGCAGTCGCCGATCACGGTGATCTCGCCGCCGGCCAGCACGCCCCGGTCGTCGAAGCCCAGCCGATAACGGTTATGGAAGGGATGGCGCTTGCCGGTGGCGCGACTGTCCTCGGCCCGGGGCAGGCGGATCTTGGCGGCCCGGCCGGTGCGCCTGGCGATCAGGGCCGCGATGCAGGCCCAGGGTGAGGCCTGGGTCTCCTTGCCGCCGAAGCCGCCGCCCATGCGGCGCATCTCCATGGTCACCGCGTGGAAGGGGATGCCCAGCACCTCGGCGACCAGCTTCTGGGTCTCGCTGGGGTGCTGGTTGGAGGTGTAGACCATCACCCCCTCGTCCTCGGTGGGCTGGACCAGGCAGGCCTGGCCCTCCAGGTAGAAGTGCTCCTGGCCGCCGACGAACTGCTCGCCCTCGATCACGTGGGGCGCCTCGCTCAGCGCCTGCCGCCAGTCGCCGCGCTCGTGGACGTGGGTGGGCCGCACGAAGTCCTCGCGCTCGGCGGCGGCCACCGGGTCCAGGGACGCCGGTTGCTCGTCGATCTCGACCACCGCCTCCCGGACGGCCAGGCGGGCGGCCTTGTGGCTCTCGGCGGCCACGGCGAACAGGCACTGGCCGACGTAGCTGATCTCGTCGTCGGCGAAGATCGGGTCGCCCGGGAAGACCGGGCCGATGTCGGTGTGGCCGGGCACGTCGGCCAGGGTGATGACGTCCACCACGCCCGGGGCCGCCTTGACCTTCTCCAGGTCCAGGCGGGTCAGCCGGCCGTGGGCCACCGGCGACAGCCCCAGCGCCAGGTGCAGGGTGCCGGCGGGGCTGGGGATGTCGTCGATGTAGGCGGCGCGCCCGGTCACGTGCTTGACGGCGCTCTCGTGGGCCCGGGCGCTGCCGGCACCGCCCCGGGGATCGACGGTCTCCCGAGCCAGGGGGGCGTCGCCCTGGTTGCGACGGGAGGTGTCTTGGGCAATGTCAGTGAGCGTACGCATCGAGGGTCACCTTGGTCGCAGGGTTGTTGTTGTCGGCGTCGGTGGCGGTCGGGCCGTCGAGCATCAGGCGCAGCCGCTCCAGCAGGTTGCCGGCGGCGACGCGGCGGTAGTCGGCGCTTCCGCGCACGTCGCTCATCGGCGTCAGCTCCTCGGCCAGCGCGGCGCGGGCCGCGTCGAAGGCGGCGGCGTCGGGGGCCTGGCCCTCCAGGGCGGCCTCCGCCGCCGGGGCCCGGCGGGGAATCGCCGCCATGCCGCCGAAGGCCAGGTGGACGTCGCGCATCACGCCCTCCTCGAGTCGCCAGGCGAAGGCGCCCAGCACCGCGGAGATATCGTCCTCACGTCGCTTGGACAGCTTCCAGACCTTGAGATTCTGCTCGTCGGCCGGGCGCGGCAGGAAGATCGCGGCGATGAACTCGTCCTCGGCCAGCGCCGTCTGCTTGTAGTCCAGGAAGAAGTCCGCCAGGGGCAGTTCCCGCTCGCCCCGGGGGCCGTCCAGGCGCAGCCGGGCGTCGAGGGCCAGCAGCACCGGCGGGGTGTCGCCGATCGGCGAGGCGTTGGCGATGTTGCCGCCCAGGGTCGCGCGGTTGCGGATCTGTGAGGAGGCGAAGCGGTGCATCAGGTGCTCGAAGGCCGGGTAGGGCTCGGCGAGCAGCGGCGTGAGCCGGGCCAGGGTCACGGCGGCACCGATCCACCAGCCCTCGGCGGTCTCCTCGATGGCGCCCAGCTCCTCCACCTGGCGCACGTCGATGACGTCGTCGAGGGGCTTGAGCTGCTGGGTGGTCTCGAGCCAGAGATCGGTGCCGCCGGCCACCAGCCGGGCCCCGGGACGCCGGCCCTTGAGGGCGCGCAGCGCGGCCAGGTCCTGGGGGGCCACGTAGTGCCCCTCGGCGGCGGGCGCGCCGTTGCGCGGACGGCGCAGCCAGGCGACGTTGCCGGCGAGCTGGTCGTCCTCGGCCCAGGCGGGGTCGGCGGCGGGGTAGTCGCCCATCGCCAGGGCGGCCTCGCGGATCGGCCGGTAGCCGGTGCAGCGACACAGGTTGCCGCCCAGGGCCTCCTCCAGGCGCGACTGGGTCAGCGGCGCGGGTTGGCGACGCTGGTTCTCGTAGAGGGTGAACAGCGACATCACGATGCCCGGGGTGCAGAAGCCGCACTGGCTGCCGTGGCAGTCGACCATGGCCGCCTGGGCGGGGTGCAGGGTGTCGCCGTCGGCCAGGCCCTCGACCGTGACCAGGTGGCAGCCGTCCAGCTGGTGGGCCGGGGTGATGCAGGCGTTGGCGTTGTGGTAGACCAGCTCGCCGTCGGCATCCGGCTCGCCGATGGCCACGGTGCAGGCGCCGCAGTCGCCGGAGGCGCAGCCTTCCTTGGTCCCGGTCTGGCCGAGGCCGGTGCGCAGCAGCTCGAGGATGCTGGTGTCGGCGGTCACGTCCTGGCAGCGCTGACGCCTGCCGTTGAGATAGAAGTCGATCATGGGCCGGCTCCGATTGTGGTTGTGTAAGCCGATTGGCAAGGGATGTCCTGATTCTTGACCATATGGTCAGCTTTGACAAGTTTTCGTCGCCACTTTTTTCGTCGTCCCCTGTCGAATTGCTTGGCTCCCGCCTCTCAGGCAAGCTTTCGCCCCATCACGATTCGAACAGCGAGGGCCCATGGCCAAGGCACGACACGGCAACGACACGGAGGGAGGCGCCATCCGCCGGCGCAACGAGCGGGCGATCCTGGCGGCGGCGGAGCGGGTGTTCGCCCGCCACGGCTACCGCGGCGCCAGCCTGCAGGAGATCGCCGAGCAGGCGGGCCTGCCCAAGTCCAACGTCCTCTACTACATGGGCAGCAAGCGCAAGCTCTACGTGCGCCTGCTGGAGCGGATGATGGAGCGCTGGAACGCCATGCTCGACGACATCTCGCCGGAGGATGATCCGGCCGAGGTGCTGTCGGCCTTCATCCGTTCCAAGATGCAGATCTCGCGCCGGCATCCCGAGGGATCGCGGCTGTTCGCCAGTGAGATCCTGGGCGGCGCCCCCTTCCTCCAGGAGTACCTGAAGGGCGAGCTGCGCGACTGGGTGCAGAGCCGCGCGGCGGTGTTCCGGGAATGGGCCGAGCGGGGGCTGATGGACCCGATCGACCCGGTGTGGCTGATCTTCTTGATCTGGTCCTCGACCCAGCACTACGCCGACTTCGAGGCCCAGGTGCTGGGCATCACCGGGCGCGACGCGCTCGGCGACGACGACCTGGAGGAGATCACCGAGTTCCTGACCCGGGTGGTGATCAAGGGCTGCGGGGTGAAGCACCCCGCAGGCCGCGTCGAGGATCCGGCGACCCTCACTGAGCGGTGAGCAGCATCAGCACCGACAGCGCGGCACTGACCCACATGGCCGGCTTGATCTCGCTCAGGCGGCCGGTCAGCGCCTTGATCAGCACGAAGCTGATGAAGCCGAAGGCGATCCCCAGGGTGATGGAGTAGGTCAGCGGCATCAGGATGATCGCCAGGAAGGCCGGGAACGCCTGGTCGAAGTGCTGCCAGTCGATCTTGCCGATGGGCGCCATCATGAACAGCCCGACCAGCACCAGCGCGGGCGCGGTGGCGATGCCCGGCACCAGCGACAGCAGCGGCGACAGGAACAGGAAGGGCAGGAACAGCAGGGCGATGACCACCGCCACCAGGCCGGTGCGGCCGCCCTGGGCGACGCCGGCGCCGGACTCGATGAAGGTCTGGGCGGCGCTGGTGCCGAGCGGGGCGGCGATCATCGAGGCGAAGGCGTCCACCGTCATCGAGCGCTTCAGGTTGCGCGGATTGCCGTCCTCGTCCTTCAGGTTCGCGGACTCCGACAGCGCCATGAAGCAGGACAGGGCGTCGAAGAAGTTGGTGAACAGCATCACGAAGATGAACGGCAGGTAGGCCACCTCCAGGGCGCCGAGGATGTCCACCTTCATGACGGCCCCGAAGTCGGGCCAGGCGGCCAGGCCGTTCCAGGCGACCATCACCTCCTCGCCCCACAGCCGGCCCATGGGCGCGGCCAGCAGGGTGGTCAGGGCGATGCCCATGATCAGGGCGCCGTTGAAGCGCAGGATCACGAACACCGCGGTGGCCACCAGGCCGATGAAGAAGGTGGCGAGGCTGGCGTCCATGGCCCCCAGCGACACCAGGGTGGCGTCGCTGCCGACGATGAAGCCGGCGTTCTGCAGGCCGATGAAGGTGATGAACAGGCCGATGCCGCAGGTGATGGCGTAGCGCAGCGACAGCGGGATGGCCTCGATGATCGCCCGGCGCACGTTGAACACCGCCAGCACGGCGAACATCACCCCGGACCAGAACACGCAGCCCAGGGCGACCTCCCAGGTCAGGCCGGCGCCGAGCACCAGGGTGTAGGTGAAGAGCGCGTTCATGCCCATGCCCGGCGCCACCAGGATGGGGTTGCGGGCGTAGAGGCCCATGGCCAGGCTGCTCATGAAGCTGATCAGCACCGTGGCCGAGAGGGCCGCGGAGAAGGGGATGCCGGCGTCGGAGAGCACGGCGGGGTTGACCACGATGATGTACATCCCGGCCAGGAAGGTGGCGATGCCGGCCAGGATCTCGGTCTTCAGCGACGAGCCGCGGCGGCTGACGCCGAACCATTGGTCGAGGCGCGGCAGGCCCTCCTGGCGAGGGGTGTCCGAGCGGAGCTCCCCGGCGGTGCGGGTGGTTGTCTCTTGCATGGTTGAACCCTGTTGTTGTTGTGGGCGGTAGGTGGAAGGTGTCATTTCCTGACCTATCGGTCAAGATGATCGAAGCCAAGGCTAGTCACGGCGGAGAGGCCGGGCAAGCGGCCGCCTTGTATCGGCATTCAACGAAGCCAGTAGGCCCGCGGGGCGTCGCGAGCGGCGCCATGCCGCGGACGAGGAGAGAAGGAGCGCATGAAGCGAAGCGTTGACCAGCCAGGTCTTGCAGAACTGCCGATCGAGCATCGCCTGCCGGCGGTGAAGGAGGCCCTGGCGGCCTCGGGCCTGGCCCTGCTGGTCGCCGAGCCCGGCGCCGGCAAGACCACCCGGGTGCCCCTGGCGCTGCTCGACGCCGACTGGTGTCGCGGGCGGCGGCTGCTGCTGCTGGAGCCGCGCCGGGTGGCCGCGCGGCTGGCCGCCGGCCACATGGCCGAGGCCCTGGGTGAAGGGGTCGGCGAGACCGTGGGCTACCGGATGCGCGGGGAGTCCCGGGTGGGGCCGGGCACCCGGCTCGAGGTGGTGACCCAGGGGGTGCTGACCCGGATGCTCCAGGACGATCCCCTGCTCGAGGGCGTGGCCGGGGTGATCTTCGACGAGTTCCACGAGCGCAGCCTGGAAGCCGATCTCGGCCTGGCGCTGACCCTGGACGCCCGCTCGGCGCGCGACGACCTGCGCCTGCTGGTGATGTCGGCGACCCTGGACGTCGCCGGGCTGACCGCGGCGCTCGGCGAGGCCACGCCGGTGATCGATTGCCCCGGCCGCCAGTACCCCGTCGAGACCCGCCACCGGCCGCCCCGGGCCCGGGACGAGGCGGCCCGCCACCAGGCGGCGGTGGTCGCCGAGGCCCTGGCCGCCGACGCCGGCGATGCCCTGGTGATCCTGCCCGGGGTCGGCGAGATCCGCCGCCTGGCGAGCCGCCTGGCCGAGCGGCTGCCGGAGGTGGCGATCCGCGAACTCCATGGGCGGCTGCCGCTGGACGCCCAGCGCCGCGCCCTGGCCGCGGATTCCGAGGGCCGCCGCCGGGTGGTGCTGGCCACCGCCATCGCCGAGTCCAGCGTCACCGTGCCCGGGGTGCGCCTGGTGATCGACGCCGGCCGCGAGCGCCTTCCGGTCTTCCAGCCGCGCACCGGTCTCACGCGCCTCGAGACCCGGCGGGTCAACCGCGCCAGCGCCGACCAGCGCCGTGGCCGCGCCGGACGCCAGGGCCCCGGGGTCTGCTACCGGCTGTGGGCCGAGGAGCAGCCCCTGGCCCCGGACCGGGAGCCGGAGATTCGCCAGGCCGACCTGGCGCCGCTGGCCTTCGAGCTGGCCCGCTGGGGCATCGCCGACCCCGATGCCCTGACCTGGATCACCCTGCCGCCGTCGGGCGCCCTGGCGGCGGGGCGCGAGCTGCTGATCCGCCTCGGCGTGCTGGACGCCGCGCACCGCCTGACGCCGCTCGGCCGCGCCTGCGGCCGCTGGCCGGTGCATCCGCGCCTGGCGGTGATGCTGGAGCGGGCCGCCGAGCTCGACGCCGAGAGCCTGGCCTGCGGCCTGGCGGCGCTGCTCGAGGGGCGCGACGGCGACGACGAGCGGGACCTGGCCGCCGCCCTGGAGCGGCGTTTCGCCGCGCCCGGCGAGGATCGCGCCTGGCGGCGCGACGCCGAGCGCCTGGCGCGCCGGATGGGCCGCCGCCTGGCGGCGCCGAGCCTGGCGCCCCTGGGCGAGCTGCTGGCCCTGGCCTGGCCGGAGCGTATCGCCCAGCGCCTCGCCCCGGGACGCTTCCGCCTGGCCGGCGGGGGACAGGCCACGCTGCCCGAGGCCCACCCCCTGGCCCATGCCGAGCTGCTGGTGGCGGTGGCCCTGGACGGCGAGGGCGGGGGCGGGCGCATCTTCCGCGCCGCGGCCCTGGACCCCGATCGCCTGCCGGCGCTGCATCCCGAGGCCGGCGAGTGGCGGGAGCACCTGGAATGGTCCGAGGAGCGCGGCCGGCTGGTCGGCGAGCGACGCCGGGGCCTGGGGGCGGTGGTGCTGGAACGCCGGCCGTTGCCGGCGCCGGACCCCGAGGCGGTGCGCCGAGCCCTGCTCGAGGCGGTGCGGCGCCGCGGCCTGGCATTCGACGAGCAGGCCGAGCAGCTGCGCGCCCGGGTGGCGCTGCTGCGCCACGAACTGGGCGAGACCTGGCCGGACTGGTCCGATCAGGCGCTGCTCGACGACCTGGAGGCCTGGCTCGGGCCCTATCTCCAGGGGCTGAGCCGGCTCGACGAGGTCGAGCGGCTGCCGTTCTCACGGATCCTTCTGGACCGCCTGGACTGGCGATCGCGGACCCGCCTCGACGAGTTGACGCCGACCCACCTGAGGGTGCCCAGCGGCTCGCGGATCCGCCTGGACTACCGGGACGGGACGCCGGTGCTGGCGGTCAAGCTCCAGGAGGTGTTCGGCTGGCGGGAGGCGCCGCGGCTGGTCGACGGCCGGGTGGCGCCGCTGCTGCACCTGCTGTCGCCGGCCCGTCGCCCGTTGCAGGTCACGGCGGACCTGGCGAGCTTCTGGGCCAACGGCTACCCGGAGGTGCGCAAGGACATGCGCGGCCGCTACCCCAAGCACCCCTGGCCGGAAGACCCCTGGTCCGCCGAGGCCACCGCGCGCACCAAGCGGCGGGGCGCCTGAGCGCGTTTCGCCAAGTACGTTTTCACGACGGATACCCCCGATGACGACTTCCAACGACTGCCCCTGCGGCAGCGGCCGGCCGCTCGCCGCCTGCTGCGGCCGTTACCACGATGGCGAGCCGGCGCCCACGCCCGAGGCGTTGATGCGCTCGCGCTATAGCGCCTTCGCCCTGGGCCTGACCGACTACCTGCTGCAAAGCTGGGCGCTCGAGACCCGGCCGGCGGCCCTGCCGGACGATGACCCGACCCAGTGGGTGCGCCTGCAAATCCTCGATCATCGGGAGACCGGGGACGAGGGCCGGGTGCACTTTCGCGCCACCTTCCGAGAGGGGCGCCGCTGGGGCGTGCTGGAGGAGATCTCCCGCTTTCGTCGCGAGGCGGGCCGCTGGGTCTACCTGGACGGTACGCCCTCGGTGACGCGGCTTAAGCCTGGCCGCAACGCTCCCTGCCCCTGCGGCAGCGGGAATAAGGGCAAGGCCTGCTGCGTGACAGGCTAGTTCCCCAAGGTTGGAGGCAAGCGGCCCTGTCGGTTAAATGAACTGCCCCGGTGTTCGGAGCAGTTCACCCAGCGCAGCGGGGGAGTCTTGTCTTACAGCTTCAGGCTTACCGCTTCCGGCTCCCGGGCGACGCCCGGGCTAGAGCGTCATGGCGGCGAGCCAGCCGAAGGCGATCAGCGGGACGTTGTAGTGCAGGAAGGTGGGCACCACGCTGTCCCAGATGTGGTCGTGCTGGCCGTCGGCGTTGAGGCCGGCGGTGGGGCCGAGGGTGGAGTCCGAGGCCGGCGAGCCGGCGTCGCCCAGGGCGGCGGCGGTGCCCACCAGGGCGATGGTGGCCATCGGCGAGAAGCCGAAGTTGATGGCCAGAGGCACGTACAGCGAGGCGATGATCGGAATGGTCGAGAAGGACGAGCCGATGCCCATGGTGATGAACAGCCCCACCAGCAGCATGATCAGCGCGGCCAGGCCCTTGTTGTCGCCGATCAGCGCGGTGGAGCTGGCCACCAGGGTCTCGACCTCGCCGCTGGCCTGCATGACGCTGGCGAAGCCGGCCGCGGCGATCATGATGAAGCCGACCAGGGCCATCATGCGCATGCCCTCGGTGAAGATGTCGTCCTGCTCGTGCCAGTGGAAGACGCCGCTCACCGACAGCAGGGCGAAGCCGAACAGCCCGCCGAGCACCATGGAGCCGCTCATCAGCTGCACGGCCACGGTGCCCACCAGGGCCAGGGCCAGCACGCCCATCTGCCAGGGCTTGAGGTGGCTCGCGGCCTCGGCGGGCGTCTCGTCGCCGTGGGCCAGGTCGCGGTCCTGGTAGTCCCGCTTGCCGCGATAGCTCAGCAGCACGGCCACGGCCAGGCCCAGGGCCATGCCGCCGATGGGCACGATCATCGCCGTGGGCACCATACCCGCGGCGACGTCCAGGCCGTTGTCGTTGAGGTTGGTCAGCAGGATGTCGTGCAGGAAGATCGAGCCGAAGCCCACCGGCAGCAGCATGTAGGGGGCGGTGATGCCGAAGGTGATCACGCAGGCCACGGCGCGACGGTCGAGCTTGAGGTGGTTCATCAGCTTGAGCAGCGGCGGCACCAGCACCGGGATGAAGGCGATGTGCACCGGGATCAGGTTCTGGGAGCTGATCGAGAAGGCCAGCAGCACGCCGAGCAGGGCGAAGACGATCGCCCCGCGGCGGGGGATGCCCTCGTCCAGGTGCAGGCCGGCGATGGCCTTCTGGGACAGCAGCTGGGTGATGCCGGAGCGTGACAGGGCCACCGCGAAGGCGCCGAGCACGGCGTAGGAGATGGCCACGGTGGCGCCATTGCCGAGGCCGTCGTTGAAGGCGTCCATGATCGCGCCGATCGGCATGCCGGCGTAGAGGCCGCCGACCAGGGTGGCGGCGATGAGCGCGAAGACCACGGACACCCGCATCAGGCTGAGGGTGACCATGACCAGGATGGCGAGCACGATGGCATTCATGAGCGTTCCTTGCAGGCGACGTCGGATGGCGGGCGAAGCGCCCATTGTAGCCATCTGGGCCCGCGACGCCAGGGAAGCGCCGGAACGGGCAGGGCTATCGCAGTTAGCGTTATCGCTCGGGGCTGATTCGTCGACAGGTCTGCGAGGGGGCGCTGTGAACCCCTCCATGGGCGCTACCGACGCCATCCATGGCGTAGGACCCCCTCTTCGACCTGTCCCCGGCGCCCTCGTTGGACCCAACTGCGATTGCCCTGCCGGAACGCGGAGGGAGGGGCACCGGCCCGGGGCGGGCCGGTGCGGGGCTCACAGGGTCATGGCGGCGAGCCAGCCGAAGGCGATCAGCGGGATGTTGTAGTGCAGGAAGGTCGGCACCACGCTGTCCCAGATGTGGTCGTGCTGGCCGTCGGCGTTGAGGCCGGCGGTGGGCCCGAGGGTGGAGTCCGAGGCCGGCGAGCCGGCGTCGCCCAGGGCGGCGGCGGTGCCCACCAGGGCCACGGTGGCCATCGGCGAGAAGCCGAAGTTGATGGCCAGCGGCACGTACAGCGAGGCGATGATCGGAATGGTCGAGAACGACGAGCCGATGCCCATGGTGATGAACAGCCCCACCAGCAGCATGATCAGCGCGGCCAGGCCCTTGTTGTCGCCGATCAGGGCGGCGGAGCTCTCCACCAGGGCCTCGACCTCGCCGCTGGCCTCCATGACGCTGGCGAAGCCGGCCGCCGAGATCATGATGAAGCCGACCAGGGCCATCATGCGCATGCCCTCGGTGAAGATGCCGTCCTGCTCGTGCCAGTGGAAGACGCGGCTCACCGACAGCAGGGCGAAGCCGAAGATGCCGCCGAGCACCATGGAGCCGGTGATCAGCTGGGTGGCGACGGTGCCGCCCAGGGCGATCGCCAGGACGCCGAGTTGCCAGGGCTTGAGGTGGCCGGCGGCCTGGGCCGGGGTCTCGTCGCCATGGGACAGGTCCAGGTCCTGGTACTCGCGCTTGCCGCGATAGCTGAACCCGGTGGCGACCAGCAGCCCCAGGAGCATGCCGCCGATGGGCACGATCATGGCCATCGGCACCATGTCGGCGGTGACCGTGAGGCCCAGGGCGGCGCCGGCCTCGTTGAGGTTGGCCAGCAGGATGTCGTTGAGGAAGATCGAGCCGAAGCCCACCGGCAGCAGCATGTAGGGGGCGGTGATGCCGAAGGTGATCACGCAGGCCACCGCGCGGCGGTCGAGCTTGAGGTGGTTCATCAGCTTGAGCAGCGGCGGCACCAGCACCGGGATGAAGGCGATGTGCACCGGGATCAGGTTCTGGGAGCTCACCGAGGCAGCCAGCAGGATCCCGAGCAGGGCGAAGACGATCGTCTTGCGATGGGGGATGCCCTCATCGAGATGCAGCTTGGCGATGGCCTTCTGGGACAGCATCTGGGTGATGCCGGAGCGGGACAGCGCCACGGCGAAGGCGCCGAGCACCGCATAGGAGATGGCCACGGTGGCGCCATTGCCGAGGCCGTCGTTGAAGGCGTTCATGATCTCGCTGACCGGCATGCCGGCATAGAGGCCGCCCACCAGGGTGGCGGCGATCAGGGCGAAGACCACGGACACCCGGGCGAGACTTAGCACGACCATCACCAGGATGGCCAGGACGACTGCATTCATGTTGTTGATATCCCTCGAGAATCGATGCTTGTTATTGGAAAGGCGTAGGAGCCGTCCACCGCGAGGGGTGGACGGCAGGGCGTGGCATCAGTGGCTGGGCAGCAGCTCGGCGGGCACCAGGCGGCTGAGGGGGCGGGTCTTCAGCAGCTCGCCGGCGGCCTCGAGGTCCGGGCCGAAGAAGCGGTCCTTGTCGTAGTAGGCGACGCGCTCGCGCAGGGTCCGGCGGGCCTGCTCCAGCGGCTCGGTGGTGGCCAGGCCGTCGCGGAAGTCGAGGCCCTGGCAGGCGGCCAGCCACTCGATGGCGAGGATGCCGCGCACGTTGTCGGCCATCTCCCACAGGCGCTTGCCGGCGGCCGGCGCCATGGAGACGTGATCCTCCTGGTTGGCCGAGGTGGGCAGGCTGTCGACGCTGTGCGGATGGGCCAGCGCCTTGTTCTCGCTGGCCAGGGCCGCGGCGGTGACCTGGGCGATCATGAAGCCGGAGTTGACCCCGCCGTTCTCCACCAGGAAGGGCGGCAGCTGGGACATGTGCTTGTCCATCATCAGCGAGACCCGGCGCTCGGTGAGCGAGCCGATCTCGGCGATGGCCAGCGCCAGGTTGTCGGCGGCCATGGCCACCGGCTCGGCGTGGAAGTTGCCGCCGGAGATGACGTCGCCCTCGGCGGCGAACACCAGCGGGTTGTCGGACACCGCGTTGATCTCGATGCCCAGCACCTCGGCGGCCTGGCGGATCTGGGTCAGGGCGGCGCCCATCACCTGGGGCTGGCAGCGCAGGGAGTAGGGGTCCTGGACCTTGCCGCAGTTGGCGTGGGAGTCGCTGACCTCGCTGCGGCTGCCCAGCAGGTGGCGGTAGGCGCCGGCGGCGTCGATCTGGCCGCGCTGGCCGCGCACCTCGTGGATGCGGGCGTCGAAGGGCGAGCGCGAGCTCAGGGTCGCCTCCACGGTGAGCGAGCCGCAGACGGTGGCCGCGGCGAACAGGTCCTCGGCCTCGAACAGCCCCTTGAGGGTGTAGGCGGTGGAGACCTGGGTGCCGTTGAGCAGGGCCAGGCCCTCCTTGGGCGCCAGGGCCAGCGGCTCGAGGCCGGCGATCGCCAGCGCATCAATGGCCGGCAGCCATTCGCCTTGATGGCGGGCCTTGCCCTCGCCGAGCAGCACCACGCTCATATGGGCCAGCGGCGCCAGGTCACCGGAGGCGCCGACCGAGCCCTTGAGCGGGATATGCGGGTAGATCCCGGCGTTGATCAGCGCCACCAGGGCGTCCAGCACCTCGCGGCGGATGCCGGAGAAGCCGCGCGCCAGGCTGTTGACCTTGAGCACCATGATCAGGCGCACCAGGTCGTCGTCCATGGCCTCGCCGACGCCGGTGGCGTGGGAGAGCACCAGGGAGCGCTGCAGGTTCTCGAGCTGGTCCTGCTCGATGCGGGTCTGGGCCAGCAGGCCGAAGCCGGTGTTGATGCCGTAGACGGTGCGGTCCTCGGCGATCACCCGGTCGACGCAGTCGACGGCCTTCTGGATGTCGGCGTCGGCGCCGGCGGGCAGGTCGACCGTGACCGGGGCCTGGAAGGCCTGGCGGGCCTGGGCCAGGGTCATCTGGCCGGGCTGGATCTGGATATGGGACATGGCGGTGTCACTCGCAGTCGTGTGGAAGGGGCGCGACCGCCGCCGGCGGGCGACGGTCGCGGGCCGGGTCGGGCTCAGCGCTGGGTGGCGTCGACCATCGGCAGGTCGAGGCCGTTCTCCGCGGCGCAGCGCTTGGCGATGTCGTAGCCGGCATCGGCGTGGCGCATCACGCCGGTGCCCGGATCGTTGCGCAGCACCCGGCCCAGGCGGGCGTGGGCGTCGTCGGTGCCGTCGGCGACGATCACCACCCCGGCGTGCTGGGAGTAGCCCATGCCCACGCCGCCGCCGTGGTGCAGCGACACCCAGGTGGCGCCGCCGGCGGTGTTGAGCAGGGCGTTGAGCAGCGGCCAGTCGGAGACGGCGTCGGAGCCGTCCATCATCGCCTCGGTCTCGCGGTTGGGGCTGGCCACCGAGCCGGAGTCCAGGTGGTCGCGGCCGATCACCACCGGCGCCTTGAGCTCGCCGTTGCGGTACATCTCGTTGAAGGCCTGGCCGAGGCGGGCGCGGTCCTTGAGGCCGACCCAGCAGATGCGCGCCGGCAGGCCCTGGAAGGCGATCCGCTCGCGGGCCATGTCCAGCCAGTTGTGCAGGTGGGCGTCGTCCGGGATCAGCTCCTTGACCTTGGCGTCGGTCTTGTAGATGTCCTCGGGGTCGCCGGACAGCGCGGCCCAGCGGAAGGGGCCGATGCCCTGGCAGAACAGCGGCCGGATGTAGGCCGGCACGAAGCCGGGGAAGTCGAAGGCGTTGTCGACGCCCTCTTCCTGGGCCATCTGGCGGATGTTGTTGCCGTAGTCGAAGGTCGGGATGCCCATCTTCTGGAAGTCGAGCATGGCGCGCACGTGCACCGCCATGGACCGCTTGGCGGCCTTGACGGTGGCCTCGGGCTCGGCCTTGCCGCGGGCCACGTAGTCGTCCCAGGTCCAGCCGGACGGCAGGTAGCCGTGCAGCGGGTCGTGGGCGCTGGTCTGGTCGGTGACCATGTCCGGCCGAACCCCGCGGCGCACGAGTTCCGGCAGGATGTCGGCGGCGTTGGCGCACAGGCCGATGGAGATGGCCTTGCCCTCGGCGGTGTAGCGCTCGAGGCGGGCCAGGGCGTCGTCCAGGTCCTCGGCCTGCTCGTCCAGGTAGCGGGTGCGCAGGCGGAAGTCGAGGCTGGATTGCTGGCACTCGATGTTCAGTGAGCAGGCGCCGGCCAGGGTGGCGGCCAGCGGCTGGGCGCCGCCCATGCCGCCGAGGCCGGCGGTGAGGATCCAGCGGCCCTTGAGGTCGCCGTCGTAATGCTGGCGGCCGGCCTCGACGAAGGTCTCGTAGGTGCCCTGGACGATGCCCTGGGAGCCGATGTAGATCCAGGAGCCGGCGGTCATCTGGCCGTACATCATCAGGCCCTTGCGATCCAGCTCGTTGAAGTGCTCCCAGTTGGCCCAGGCCGGCACCAGGTTGGAGTTGGCGATCAGCACCCGGGGGGCGTCCTTGTGGGTCTCGAAGACGGCCACGGGCTTGCCGGACTGGATGAGCAGGGACTGGTGGTCCTCCAGGCGCTGCAGGGTCTCGACGATCTTGTCGAAGCACTCCCAGTCCCGGGCGGCGCGGCCGATGCCGCCGTAGACCACCAGGTCCTCGGGGCGCTCGGCGACGTCCGGGTGCAGGTTGTTCATCAGCATGCGCAGCGGCGCTTCGGTGAGCCAGCTCTTGCAGGACAGCTCGGGCCCGGTGGGGGCGGCGATCTGGCGGCTGGGGTCGTGGCGCTTGTCGGTATGGGACATGCTCGGATTCCTCGCTGGGTCTCGCGGTAAGGGGGCTGACGGCCGGATGCCGATTCAGCCGTTCAGGGTCAGGAGATGGACGAGCCGGGCCGCCGCCTTGGCGGTGCGGGCGTCCAGGTCGAAATCGGGATTCAGCTCGGCCAGGTCGGCCAGGCGCAGCTTGCCGCTGTCGCGGATCGCCTCGAGCAGCGGCTCGAGCAGGGCCAGGGATACCCCCCGGGCGGCGGGGGCGCTGACTCCCGGGGCCTCGGCGGCGGGCAGCACGTCCAGGTCGATGGTCAGGTAGACGTGATCGCAGCGGGCGATGAAGCGCTCGAGGTCACGGCGCAGGGCGTCGAGACGCCGGGCGTCGAACTCGCGATCCTCGCGGACCAGCACGTCGAGGGCCTCGGCGCGGGCGAACAGCGCGCGGGTGTTGGCGGCCCGGCTGACGCCCAGGCAGGCGTAGCGGAAGGGCCAGCCGCGATCCCGGCTCTGCTCGGCGATCTGGGCGAAGGGCGTCCCGGAGGAGCGCACATGGGCCGGGTCGCGCAGGTCGAAGTGGGCATCGAAGTTGATGATGCCGATGCGCGGCGCGGCCTCCCGCGCCTCGAGATGGCGGGCCAGGCCCGACCAGCTGGCGTAGGCCACCTCGTGGCCGCCGCCCAGCACGATCGGCAGGTGGCCGGCGTCAAGCAGCGGGGCCAGGCGGCCGGCCAGGGCGTCCTGGGCGGCCTCGAGGGCATCGCCCTGGCAGCGCACGTCGCCGGCGTCGAAGGCGGGGCCTTCCCGGTGCCAGGCCAGCGGGGCCAGGGCCCGGCGGATCGCGGCGGGGCCCGCGGCGGCGCCGGTGCGGCCCTGGTTGCGCGCCACCCCGGCGTCGCTGGCGAAGCCGACCAGCACGCTGCCGCGCTCGGCGTCCGCCGTCAGGGGCCGGATCCGCTGGTGCCAGCGCTCGCTGTCCGGCTCCGGGTCGGTGCGGCCTTGCCAGGGGGTCATGTCGATCTCCACGGGCTTGGCGGTTTCAGTGGGCATGGCTGACGGCTCCCTGGAAGACGCGATGGCGCAGGCGGCCCGGCTGCACGGCGTAGGCCAGCTCGGCGGGCGAGTCGAGGTTCCAGACGCAGAGGTCGGCGGGGGCGCCCTCGCGCAGGCGACCCAGCTCGCCCAGGCCCAGGGCGGCGGCACCGTGGGCGGTCATGCCGGCCAGGGCCTCCCGGGGCGTGAGGCGGAAGAGGGTGCAGGCCAGGTTGAGCATCAGGCTGGGCATGAACAGCGGCGAGCTGCCGGGGTTGGCGTCGGTGGCCACGGCCATCGGCACGCCGGCGCGGCGCAGGGCCTCGATGGGCGGCTGCTGGGTCTCGCGCAGGGTGTGGAAGGCGCCGGGCAGGATGACGGCGACCGTGCCGGCCTCGCGCATGGCGTCGATGCCGGCCTGGTCCAGGTATTCGATGTGGTCGGCGGACAGCGCCCCGTGGCGGGCGGCCAGGGCGCTGCCGCCGAGGTTGGAGAGCTGTTCGGCGTGAGCCTTGATCGGCAGCCCGTGCGCCTCGGCGGCGCGGAAGATGCGCTCGCACTGGGCCACCGAGAAGGCGATCTTCTCGCAGAAGACGTCGACGGCGTCGGCCAGGCCCTCGGCGGCCGCCGCCGGGATCATCTCCTCGCAGACCAGGTCGACATAGGCGTCGCTGTCGTCCCGGTACTCCGGCGGCAGGGCGTGGGCGCCGAGCAGGGTGGTGACGATGCGCACCGGGCGCGCCTCGCCCAGTCGGCGGGCGACGCGCAGCATCTTCAGCTCGTCGGCGACGCTCAGGCCATAGCCCGACTTGATCTCCACCGTGGTGGCGCCATCGGCGATCATGGCGTCGAGGCGGGGCAGGGCGGCGGCGAAGAGGGTGGCCTCGTCGGCCTCGCGGGTGGCGTTGACGGTGCTCAGGATGCCGCCGCCGCGGCGGGCGATCTCCTCGTAGCTCACGCCCTCGAGGCGCGCCTCGAACTCGTCGGCGCGACCGCCGCCGAAGACGATATGGGTGTGACAGTCCACCAGGCCGGGGGTCATCACGCCGCCGCGCCCCATGTCGCGGCAGCCGTCGGCCCGGCGTTCGTCGAAGTCCCGCATCGGGGTCAGGCTGGCGATGACGCCGTCCTCGACGATCACGGCCATGGGCTCGGCGCCGCTGTCGAGACCATCGAAGACGGTGACGTCGCGCCATAGCAGGCGTTGCGGTGAGGTCTGGGTCATGGTGGCTCTCCGGCAGGGCAATGTATATACAAATGCTAGCCGATCCTCGCGACGCCGTCACCCCCGGTGAGCGATCGCTTTCGGAGCCTGGCGACCCTATTAAAGATCAATAAAAACAAGTGCTTATATCGTAAAAGGCCGGACGAGGCAGGATCGCGGCGCGGCGCTTATACCAAAGTATAAGGGCGAGCGGCGGGGCGCCGTTGGCGTCGACTGGCCGGATAATGTATATACATTAAGGCCGGCCGGCGCCGGCATCACAACGACAACCCTGGAGAGCCTCATGTCCACCCGTACCCCGGTCTCGACGTCGTCGCGGCGACCCTCGCCGGCCGTCGTGCTGAAACTCCTGCTGCCCAGCCTGCTGGGCGTGCTGATCTTCTTCGTGCCCCTGACCCTGGGGGGCAAGACCACCATTCCCCTGGATCACATGGTCACCGGCGCCCGGGCCCTGCTGGGCGAGGCCAGCGGCCTCTATGCCCTGGCGCTGATCGTGGCCGGCGCCCTCTATCCCCTCTACAAGGGTAGCTGGCGGCGCACGCCGACCGACCTGATCTTCACGCTGCTGAAGTTCGCCGGCATTGCCACGGCGGTGCTGGCGCTCACCGGCTGGGGGCCGGCCTTCCTGCACACCCCGGACATGCTGCCCTTCCTGTTCGACAAGCTGGTGATCCCGGTGGGGCTGATCGTGCCGATCGGCGCGGTCTTCCTGGCCCTGCTGATCAGCTACGGGCTGCTCGAGCTGATCGGCGTGCTGGTGCAGCCGGTGATGCGGCCGATCTGGCGCACCCCGGGGCGCAGCGCCATCGACGCCGTGGCCTCCTTCGTGGGCAGCTATTCCATCGGCCTGCTGATCACCAACCGGGTCTACCGGGCGGGCGAGTATTCGGCGCGGGAGGCGGCGATCATCGCCACCGGCTTCTCCACGGTCTCGGCGACCTTCATGATCATCGTCGCCAAGACCCTGGACCTGATGAGCGCCTGGAACGCCTACTTCTGGCTGACCCTGGCCATCACCTTCCTGGTCACCGCCATCACCGTGCGCATCCCGCCGCTGGCCGGCATGGACGACACCAAGACCGATCCCGAGCCCGAGGCTCGGCGCGGCGAGCGCTTGTCCACGGCCTGGCGCACCGGCCTGGACGTGGCCGCCAGGGCGCCGAGCCTGCCGGCCAGCGTGGCGCTGAATTTCCGCGAGGGGCTGGTGATGGCCATCAGCATCCTGCCGTCGATCATGTCGGTGGGCCTGGCCGGGCTGCTGCTGGCCAAGTACACACCGGTCTTCGAATGGCTGGGCTGGCTGTTCTATCCCTTCGTCGCCGTCTGGGGCATCCCGGAGGCGGCGGAGCTGGCTCAAGCCGCGGCGGCGGGGCTGGCCGAGATGTTCCTGCCGGCGCTGCTGATGGGCGAGGCCGGCTTCGTGGCGCGCTTCGCCACCGGCGTGGTGTCGGTATCCGCGGTGCTGTTCTTCTCCGCCTCGATTCCCTGCATCCTGTCCACCAGCATCCCGCTGTCGGTGGGGCGGATCGTGGTGGTGTGGTTCCTGCGGGTGGCGCTGAGCCTGCTGCTGGCGGTGCCCACCGGCTATCTGGTCCAGGGCCTGGGCGGCTGACCCGCGGCGGCGTCGGCCCACGCCCACGACATGGACGAGCGACGAGGCCGGTGGCGACACGCCACCGGCCTCGTCGCGTCGGGCGGGGCGGTCAGGCGGTATGCAGCGAGGAGCGCAGCTTGTAGCGGTCGCCGGGGTGCAGCAGTCGCGCGTAGCTGACCAGGTGGTCGCCGGACCAGGTGCGCCGGATCATGCGCAGGCAGGGCTGGTCGGCGGCCATCTCGAGTCGCTCGGCGGTGGTCGGGTCGACGAGCACCGCCTCGACCACGTGTTCCACGTCGCTGATCGGGCAGGCCGCCTCCAGCACCTCGTTGGGAGTCTGGCGGCTGAAGTCGGTGGCCAGGTAGTGGGGCACCTCGCGGGGATTGACGTAGCGATCCTCCAGCTGGATGGGCACGCCGTCCTCGCGGTGGACGATCAGCGTGTGGAAGACCCGGGTGCCGAGGCGCACCCCCAGACGCATGGAGACCTCGTCGTTGGCGTCCAGGGCCTCGGCGGCCAGCACCTGGCTGTCGTAGGCATGGCCGCGGCCCGCGACCTCGGCGGCGATATTGTGCACCTCGACCAGCGAGGACTCCGCCTTGTGGTCGGTGACGAAGGTGCCGACGCCCGGTTGCCGGGTCAGGTAGCCCTGCTGCACCAGGTCGCGGATGGCCTTGTTCGCGGTCATGCGGCTGACGCCGAAGTCCCGGGCCAGCTGCTCCTCGGGGGGGATCTGGTGATGGGGAGGCCAGTCGCCGCCGTGAATCTTCTCGAGCAGGTGCTGCTGGATCTTCAGGTAGAGCGGGAGAGTGCTGCCCATGGTCGGCCGTGAATCCTTCACTGGTGGGTCTGCGGTGATCGGGACAGTCTACCCGGGCGCGAGCCGCGAGGCATCCTCGCGACGGGCGCTTTCGTCGGGCCTCCGGTCCCCTTATGCTGTGGGCCGATCCCGTCATCCCGAGGCCCCCGATGACCGATGCCCGTCTGCAGAGTCCCGCCGCGGCACGCAATCGTGCTCCCCTTCTCGAAGTGTTGAACGACGCCCTGCCGGGGCCGGCCCGGGTGCTGGAGCTGGCCTCGGGGAGCGGCGAGCATGCCCTGCATTTCGCCGCCGCCCGCCCGGATTGGCAGTGGCAGCCCAGCGATCCGACGCCGCGGGCCCGCGACTCGATCGCCGCCTGGCGCGCCCATGCCGGGCTCGACAACCTGGCGCCGCCGCTGGCCCTCGACGCCACCGGCGACTGGCCCGCCGGGCCCTTCGAGGCGGTGGTGGCCATCAACCTGCTGCATATCTCCCCCTGGGCGGTCAGCGAGGCGCTGATGGCGGGGGCGGGGGAGCGGCTCGCCTCGGGTGGCCGGCTGGTGGTCTATGGCCCCTTCCTCCAGGCGGGGCGGCCGACCGCCGAGAGCAATCTGGCCTTCGACGCCGATCTGCGCGAGCGCGATCCACGCTGGGGGCTGCGCGACCTGGACGCGATCTCGGCGATCGCCGAGCGCCACGGGCTGGTGCGGGAGCGGGTGGTGGCGATGCCCGCCAACAACCTGACGGTCATCTGGCAGCGCCGCTAGGACGGCATCACGGCGGCAGGGTTCCGGGACCTCGGTACTGGATCCCTTCCACCCGGCGCTGGTGGCGGGTCCGGGTATCGTCCTGGGCCGGCACGCCCCAGACGGTCTCCCGGTGGCCGTCCGGCCATCGATAGGTGGTGCATCCGGCGAGCAGCGTCAGGCAGAGGGCGGCGAGGAGGGCGAGGCGCATCCGGGGCTCCTGCGGCTGGGAATCGGCGCCAGCCTATCAGACATGGGTGGCGTCGTGGGTCCAGACCGGGATGCCCTTTTCCTCGCCGGGAATGCGCACCGCGAAGGCGCCGGGCGACAGGCATTCGACCTCGTGGCCGTCGCGGGTGCGAAAGCGGGGCTGGCCCGGGTGGGGAGCCTCCGGGCCGGCGCCGTCGTGGAACTCGTCGATGACGTACTCGTTGCCCTGCTCGTCGAAGGCGATGTGGGTCCTCTCGTGGCGGCGCACGGCGTCCTCCCGGTTCGGGGCTTTCGCTCAGTATCGCAAGGCGTGCGTCGAATGGCGAGTGGCGCCGCGACCGGCGAAACGGTATGCTTGCGAACGATAATATAAGCGTACGAACGAGGACCCGCCATGACCCCGTCCCTGACCTGTGAAGTGCTCGCCCACTGGAACGCCATCGCCGTCGCCCGCCGGCAGGCCGAGGAGGCGATCGCCCGCTACATCGGCTGATCGCCGTCACGGAGGCGTCACCGCGCCCGGGGGTCGACCGCCCCCGGGCGCGGTCGTTTGCGGCCCCGGCGAACGCCTCGCCGGCGTTGCGGTCAGTGGGGAGGCATGGTCCAACGACAAGGAGTCCGCTCATGGACGTGATCCGCATCCTCTTCGCGATCCTGCTGCCGCCGGTCGGCGTCTTCCTCCAGGTCGGCCTCGGCCTGCAGTTCTGGCTGAATATCCTGCTGACCCTGCTCGGCTACATCCCGGGGATCGTCCACGCCGTCTGGATCATCGCCCGGCGCTGAGCGATAGCTCCCGGCCCGGGGCGCGACGCCAAGGGCCGCCGCGCCGGTGGCCTTTTCTCGGCGAGCGTCGTCCCTGACGGCTCGGCCGGGGATGGCGGCTTGTTTTTCTGATGCTCGAGATGAGCTGGCCAGGGGAGTGCAGCCAGCGGTCCATGCTCCAGACCAAGAAGACCCGCAGCTGGGAGGCCGGAACCACCCTCGGCGACATGGTGCGCACCATCGCCGGCGAGCATGGCCTCGAGCCGGCCGTCCAGGACGCCATGGACGGCATCGGCCTCTCGCATATCGATCAGACCGACGAATCCGACACGAGCCTGCTGACGCGGCTGGCGCATCAGTACGACGGCATCATCAAGCCGGGCGGCGGCAGGCTGCTGCTGGCGCAGCGCGCCGCCTCGCAGAGTGCAGGGGGCGAGGGTGGAGGCCAGACGCTACCGACGGTGGTCATCACCCCGGACATGGAGAGCCGGGGGCGCATGAAGCTGGCCAAGCGCGGCGCCGCCGGCAGCGTCGTGGCACGCTGGCGAGACACCGAGGCCGCGGCCAGCCTCGAGATCACCGAAGGGAAGGGGGAGCCGGTGCAGCGCCTCCAGACGATCTACCCGGACGAGGCCGCTGCCCGCTCGGCGGCCCGGGCAGCCCTGCGCCGAGGGCAGCGGGGCGAGCAAGCTCTCGAGCTGACCCTGCCGGGCAACACCGCCCTGATGGCCGAGGGTCGGCTGTCGCTCTCCGGCTTCCGTGAGGGCGCCGACGGCGAATGGCTGATCACCGAGGTACAGCACCGCCTCGATGCCAGCGGCTTCTCCAGCTTGGTGAAGGGGGAGCTGCCTGGCGACGATAGCTAATGTTGCTAGGCTGGTGTGGCACTCATCGCACAAGGAAGATCGCATGAAAGCACTCATCACCGCCGCCTTGGCCATCCTGCCCCTCGCCACCGCTCAGGTGAAGTGACCCCCTCCATAGCTGCACAGGGTATAGTGCAGCCATCAGGAGGACAGGATGAGCGACGACAACCCGATCAAGCGATGGACCGCCAAGCGCAAGGCGGCCGTGGTCATGGACATTTTCAAGGGCAAGACCACGGCCGCTGAGGTGGCCCGCCAGCACGACCTCACCGTCTCCGAGGTCGAGGGCTGGATCGATGAGGCCCAGCGCAGCATGGAAAACGGGTTCAAGGCCCGCCCCAAGGACATCCGTGAGCAGTACGAGTCTGAGCTCCGGGAGACCAAGGAGGCACTGGGCGAGGCCCATCTGCAGATCTATGCGCTAAAAAAGTGGCGCCGCCTGCTCGACGAGGACGAGAACTCGTAAGGTCGCTGCAGGCGCAACTGGCCGAGGAAGGCCATGTGGTATCGCTCGTCAAACTCTGTCGTTGGCTGGGATTCCCCCGGCGAAGCCTGTACTACCGGCCCAAGGCGCGGCAGCGTGTCATCAATGTCGATCTGGCGGCGCGAGTGAAACTGGCCCTGGAGCGGTTCCCCACCTACGGCTATCGGCGCCTGGCGTGCGTCCTGGGGGAGAACCGCAAGCCAATACAGCGCATCCTGCAAGTGAAAGGCTGGCAGGTGCGCAAGCGGCCACAAGGCTTCCGACCCCGTGCCAGGAACTTGCCGTCGGTCGCCTCAAGGCCTGACGAGCGCTGGGCGACGGATCTCACGCACGTGTGGTGCGGCAAGGATCGGCGGGCCAGCCTGGCGGTGATCATCGACTGCTGTACGCGAGAGATCCTCGGCTGGCGATTATCGGACAATGGCAGCAGCAAGACAGCGGAGGCTGCCCTGGAGGAGGCGCTGATCTATCGGTTGGGAGCGCTGGGACGCGTTCAGCAACCGCTGGCACTACGCTCCGACAACGGCCTGGTCTTCAGCAGCCGGCACTACACGGGCACGGTGAAGGCCTATGGCCTGACCCAGGAATTCACGACGCCGTATACACCGGAACAGAACGGGCTCGTGGAACGCTTCTTCCGCTCCTTGAAGGAAGAATGCATCTGGCTCCATCGCTTCGAGTCGCTGGGGCAAGCCAGGGTCGTGATCGATCGCTGGATCCGGTACTACAACGACGAGCGGCCACATCAGTCTCTGGACTATGTGGCACCCCGAGCACACCCAGCATTAGCCGCGTAGGGTGTGCAGAAACCAGGGGGTCATTACACAGGCCGACCAGATCTCGCGCTTCGACGTGGAGACCCACTGCGAGCAAGTGGCAGGCTTCGAGGGAGATTACAGCAGCACCATGTACAACAGCTGCATCGACCAGGAGCAGGGCGCCTACAACAACCTGAAGGGACAGTGGGCCAACCTTTCGTCCAGGATCTAAGACCATTGCGAGCAGGTGGCCGGCTTCGGCGGCCCCGGCAGTTACACCATGCTGGAGTCCTGCGTTCAGATGGAGAGCTCGGCAGCTAACAACCGCAGCGAGTTCAGCTTCGACTGAGCCAATCCTGATGGCCAGCAGGGGGCGTCTTGGTGGCGCTCCTTTCGGTTGCCTGCATCTCCTCGAGCAGATCGGCTGCCTCTCGACAGGCACTGGGGGCTTCTCACGAAATTCTATTATTCTCTTTCGCTGCTTCTTTCTTCAGCTCTTCTTCAATGATCTCATGGAAGGCCTTGCCAGTTTGGTGGCGACGGATAATTCCTAAAATGCTTTGTACGGCGTCATCTACCCTGACCGCGGAGCGGCTTGTGGCGGCCTTGAATGTCACCATGCCGAGTGTATCTCCAGCTCTTGCAAATCCCGCTTGGAATCCTTTTACCCTCTCTACTCTAATCAGGGAGTCTGTGCGCGCCTCTGAGTGCTTGAAGTGGTTGGCCAAGTTCTCGATGGCGAAAAGCATTGGAGCTTGGTCAATTAACTCATTTACAAGGTTGTCATACGGTGAAGGTGGATTGATGTCTCCATTTTCGTAAGGAATTCGGTTGATCCAGTTGTTTACGCGAGCGTTGATTTTAGCCAGCCTAGACTTTTCCTTGAGTGTGTCCTTGGCGTGCTTGCTCTCACTGCTTTCTAGAGATTCGGTTGCCGAAGGATTGTGAAATCTTGCAGCAGCCCTAACAGTTAAGGGGGGTAAGATATATTCGAGCGAATGAAGTGAGTGCAGAGCAGCGGTAGCCAAGTATCCAATGTCGGTCTTTCCCGAGTCGAGGTATGACTGGAAAGCCTTTTCAGCTTGATCAGCTAATAGCTCGAAATTGAAGCCGTACAGCGATGACTTCTTATACTTGGCTTTTCGTTGGTGGTCATCACCTGAGTCCCTTTTGTCGTTCATCCTTCGCTCCTTGTAAGTATCTATTGCACCTTGTTCAGTCTGTGTTAATTTCAGTCTGGGCAGCTTGAAGTACCTCTTGATAAAAATCTGCCGCTTTTTTTGCTACTTCGATGATGTTGTTTTGATCAATGGGTTTTCCCCTGTGAGTAGTTGGTGGATGAAACGTCTTTCCCCGGTCTTCTAGTGATATTAGTTTTACTCTGGGTCCGTCCAGTCTGATTTTTAGTAGTTCTTGGGCTGGGATGACTGTTGAGCCATCAGGTTGTTTGAATCCTGGTTTCGGTGGTGTGGAGGAGATTGTGGTTGTCGCTGGCTGGTGTTCTGTAATCTCCTTGATTCCGTGATATTCGATGTTTCGCGCGATCTTTAGATATTTCAATAGCGGGTCGTTTTTCAATATGCTTTTGTATTTTGAATTAATTTTGTTCCATTCTTTTTTATGCTTGAAGTAGCTCGTCGTCTTGTCCCATGCTCTCGATATGTCATTAAGGAAATGCTCCCAATTTTTTTGGAATTCTTCGAGAGTTTCTGCGCTTTCCATGTTTGAAATGTGTTCGTAAGCGGCTTCTATCTCTCTCCGTGCTTTTGGTGCTTTGCTCATGTTACCTCCGTGTGGGGGTTGGGGTTCGCACATATCGCTTGAACTCATGTACCAGATTCTCGCGAGGTGGGCCAGATCACTGCGATCCCCCGAGGACCGGTAACGTACCGAGCCTCTGTGTTTTGGCTTGAACAAAGAGTTTTGATGTGGTTTTGACAAAATTTTGAGCGCAAAGAAAAACCGCCACCCGGCATGACCCGTAAGTGGCGGTTTCTCTTGATGTTTGATGGTCGGAGCGACTGGATTCGAACCAGCGACCTTTGCAACCCCATTGCAACGCGCTACCAAGCTGCGCCACGCTCCGACGTTCTCTGTGGCGGGCCTTGCCGTCCGGCGTTGCCCCCGAGAACGAGGCGTATACTAGCGCGTTCCTCGGCAAATGAAAACCCCTTTTTGCGCTTTCGTTTCAGAAACTTGGCACGCCGTCGCCATGGATGCCGCCGAGCGCCTGGCTCTGCGAGAATGAAGGCCCGTACGCCAAGGGAGAACGACGATGCCGTTGATCATGGGAATGAGCATGTTGCTGGGCTGTCAGATGCTCGGCGAACTGGTGGCCATGGGGCTGACCCTGCCGATCCCCGGGCCGGTGATCGGGATGGTGATCCTGCTCGGGGCGCTGTTGGTGCGCGGTAGGGTCCCCGCCAGCCTGCGGATGACCGGCGAGGGGCTGCTGCGCTATCTCACCCTGCTGTTCGTGCCGGCCGGGGTGGGGCTGATGGTGCATGGCGCCCTGATCGGTCGCGACGTGCTGCCGATCCTGGTGACCCTGGTGGGCTCCACCGCCATCACCCTGGCCGTGACCGCCTGGGTGCTGGTCCGCCTGCAGGCGCGCCTCGGCCGGCGGGGGCGGGCATGAGGGTCGCGGCCCTCGATCAGCTGTGGGTCTATCTGTCCGGCAACCCGCTGCTGTCGCTGCTGATGACCCTGCTGGCCTTCATCCTGGCGGTGCGCGTCAATCGCGCCCTGGGCGGCACGCCGCTGCTGCATCCGGTCATGCTGGCCATCGCGCTGCTGATCGGCTGCCTGGTGCTGGTCGACATGGACTATGCCACCTATCTCGAGGGTGCCCAGTTCATCCATTTCCTGCTGGGCCCGGCCACGGTGGCGCTCGCCATCCCGCTCTACGATCACCGCGAGCGGGTTCGCCGGCTGCTGGTGCCCCTGCTGGCGGCCTGCGTCACCGGCATCGTTACCGCGGTGGCCAGCACCCTGGGCCTGGCGCTGTTGCTCGGGGCGCGCCACGAGACCCTGATGTCGCTGGCGCCGCGCTCGGTGACGTCCCCCATCGCCATGGGGATCGCCGAGCAGATCGGCGGGATTCCCTCCCTGGCGGCGGGGCTGGTGCTGCTGACCGGCGCCATCGGCTGCGCCCTGGGGCCCTGGTTGTTCCGCTGGTTGAGGATCGAGGATCCGGCCGTCCAGGGCTTCACCCTGGGGCTGGCGGCGCACGGGTTCGGCACCGCCCATGCCTTCGCGCGGCTGGGCGCCGTGGCCGGGGCCTTTTCCGGCCTGTCAATGGGGCTGACGGGGCTGCTCACGGCCTTCCTGCTGCCGCTGATCACCCACCTGCTGGGGCTCTAGGCGGGGCGCCGGCTCAGATTTCTTCCCAGACCCGCGTGCGGAAGTCCTGGGAGAGTTCGGCCACCTTGTGCAGGCGCTTCAGGTGGGCGTCGGTGACATCCTCCAGCAGGCGCCGATAGCACTGTTGGAGGGCCTCGGGATCGGCGGCCGCCTCGCCGGTGTAGCAGCCGGCCAGGCGTTCGCCGCTCTCCGCGAGGGCGCGCAGGTACTGGGCCTCGAACTGCATGGCCTCGGCCAGGCTCTCCATCCAGGCCAGCTGCAGGCGGGCCACGGGCGTGGCGCCCTGCAGCCACTGCTGGCTCCACCACGCCAGCATGGCCTCGCCGGAGGGGGAAGGGGATGCCGCGTCTTGCTGGGTCATCGTGGGCCTCCTGTGTCGCACTGGGGGATTCCCGCGCCGGGGCGGGGTATCGCCTTGAGTATAGGTCGTCCCGCGACAATCGCGTCACGCCGCGGGCCGCCGGCGCTGATCTGGGTCAAGGCGACGGCGCATGCGCCGCCGGCGTGGTCTAGGGTCAGGGAAGGCGATACGGAGGAGCGGCCATGTGGCAGGTGATCAAGTCGGTGCTGGCGGCCTTCTTCGGGGTCCAGAAGGAGGCGCGCCGGCGCGAGGACTTCACGCGGGGCCGTGCCGGCCCCTTCATCGCGGCGGGCCTGGTCATGGGGCTCGCCCTGGTGATCCTGATCGCCCTGGTGGCGTCGCTGGCCGCCCGCTGAGCGCGGCTGGCCACGACCGTTGATACGCCCGTTGGCCGGCCGCGCCCGGGCCGCCGCGGGGCTTCTATACTCCAGCCAGGCACGATCATGACAACAACGACGTTCAGGAGGGGGCGATGCGACGGCTCGTATGGACGGCGAGCGGAGCGGCCCTGGCGGGGCTGGCTCCCATGGTCCTGGCCAATGGCTGGAACATGCCGGTCGGCGTCACCGACGTCAGCCGCGAGATCCACTCCCTGCACATGACCATCTTCTGGATCTGCGTGGTGATCGGGGTGATCGTCTTCGGGGCGATCTTCTTCTCGCTGTTCCGCTATCGCCACTCCCGCGGCCACAAGGCCGCGCACTTCCACGAGCACACCGCGGTCGAGGTCGTCTGGACCCTGATCCCGCTGCTGATCCTGGTGGCCATGGCGGTGCCGGCCACGGCCACCCTCAAGTCGATGTACGACGCCTCCGACGCCGAGCTGGACGTGATGATCACCGGCCAGCAGTGGCGCTGGCGCTACGAGTACCTGGGCGAGGACGTCGCCTTCCTCTCGAACCTGGCCACCTCCCGGGAGGCCATCGAGGGCCGCCAGGCCAAGGGCGAGCATTATCTGTTGGAGGTCGACGAGCCTCTGGTGCTGCCGACCGGGCGCAAGGTCCGCCTGCTGCTGACCTCCGACGACGTGGTGCATTCCTGGTGGGTCCCCGACCTGGCGGTGAAGCAGGACGCCGTGCCCGGGTTCGTCAACGAGAACTGGGTCGAGATCGACGAGCCCGGCGTCTACCGGGGGCAGTGCGCCGAGCTCTGCGGTCGCAACCACGGCTTCATGCCGGCGGTGGTCCGGGCGGTGGAGCCCGAGCGCTTCGACGCCTGGCTGGCCGAGCGCCAGGCGGCGGCCTCGGAGGCCGCCCTGGGGCTCGACCGCGAGTGGGGGATGGCCGAGCTGATGGAGAAGGGCGAGGCCGTCTACGGCACCATCTGCGCCTCCTGCCACCAGCCCGACGGCAGCGGCAGCCCGCCGGCCTTCCCGGCCCTGGCCGGCAACCAGGCCCTGATCGACGATCGCCGGCGCCACATCGAGACGGTGGTCAACGGGGTCGCCGGGTCCGCCATGCCGGCCTTCCGCGGCACCCTCAATGCGATCGAGCTGGCCGCGGTGATCACCTACGAGCGCAATGCCTGGGGCAACGACACCGGCGACGTCGTCCAGCCCTCGGCGATCGCCGAGCGGCTCGCCGACTAGCGGCGCGGGTCCATCGAGAGGCTAACCATCGGGGGGACGTTCCATGGCTTCGCACCTGCCACCCACTTCGACGCCGCAGCACAGCCAGCCGGCCTCCGCGGGGCTGGCCGGCGAGGCCCATGCCCCGTATCGCGGGCTGCGGCGCTGGCTGTTGACCACCAACCACAAGGAGATCGGCACCCTCTACCTGGTGTTCTCGCTGAGCATGTTCTTCATCGGCGGGCTCTTCGCCATGGTCATCCGCGCCGAGCTCTTCCAGCCCGGGCTGCAGCTGGTACGGCCCGAGTTCTTCAACCAGATGACCACCATGCATGGCCTGATCATGGTCTTCGGCGCCGTGATGCCGGCCTTCGTGGGGCTCGCCAACTGGATGGTGCCGCTGCAGATCGGCGCCCCGGACATGGCCCTGCCGCGGCTCAACAACTTCAGCTTCTGGCTGCTGCCGGTGGCCTTCGCCATCCTCCTGGCCACCCTGGTCATGCCGGGCGGGGCGCCCGACTTCGGCTGGACCTTCTACGCGCCGCTGTCGACCACCTATGCGCCGCCGTCGACCACCTTCTTCATCTTCTCGCTGCACCTGGCGGGCATCAGCTCGATCCTGGGGGCGATCAACATCATCGCCACCATCCTCAACCTGCGGGCTCCGGGCATGCGCATGATGGACATGCCGCTGTTCGTCTGGACCTGGCTGATCACCGCCTTCCTGCTGATCGCCGTGATGCCGGTGCTGGCCGGGGTCATCACCATGATGCTGCTGGACATCAACTTCGGCACCAGCTTCTTCAATGCCGCCGGCGGGGGCGACCCGGTGCTCTTCCAGCACCTGTTCTGGTTCTTCGGCCATCCGGAGGTCTACATCATGATCCTCCCGGCCTTCGGCATCGTCTCGGTGATCATCCCCACCTTCGCCCGCAAGCGCCTGTTCGGCTACGCCTCCATGGTCTACGCCACCGCCTCCATCGCCATCCTGTCGTTCCTGGTCTGGGCGCACCACATGTTCATCGTCGGGCTGCCGCTGGTGGCCGAGCTGTTCTTCATGTACAGCACCATGCTGATCGCCGTGCCCACCGGGGTGAAGGTGTTCAACTGGGTGACCACCCTGTTCCGCGGCTCGATCAGCTTCGAGCCGCCGATGCTGTTCGCCCTGGCCTTCGTGGTGCTGTTCACCATCGGCGGCTTCTCCGGGCTGATGCTGGCCATCGCCCCGGCGGACTTCCAGTACCACGACACCTACTTCGTGGTGGCGCACTTCCACTACGTGCTGGTGCCCGGGGCGGTGTTCGCCATCATGGCCGGCGTCTACTACTGGCTGCCCAAGTGGACCGGCCACTACCCGCACCTGCGCCTGTCCCAGTGGCACTTCTGGCTGTCGGTGATCGGCGTCAACCTGACCTTCTTCCCCATGCATTTCGCCGGGCTGGCCGGGATGCCGCGGCGGATCCCCGACTACGCCCTGCAGTTCGCCGACTTCAACATGGTGACCAGCCTCGGCGGCTTCCTGTTCGGCGCCTCTCAGCTGCTGTTCGTGGTGGTGGTGGTGCGCTGCGTCCGCGGCGGCGAGCGGGCCCCGGCGAAGGCCTGGGAGGGTGCCGAGGACCTGGAGTGGAGCCTGCCCAGTCCGGCGCCGCTGCACACCTTCGAGACGCCGCCGCAGGTGCGGCCGCGTGAATCCTGAACCCGCGGAGGACGCCATGGCCGAGCCCTTCGAGCGCGATCCACGACGCCAGGGCGTGCGCCGCACCGTGGCCCGCACGGTGGCGGTGCTGGGCGGCATGTTCGTGTTCGCCTTCGCCCTGGTGCCCCTGTACGACGCCTTCTGTCAGGTCACCGGGCTCAACGGCAAGACCGCGGGGCAGGCCCAGTCGCTGGTCCATGCCGGGGTCGACACCTCGCGCACCGTGACCGTGCAGTTCGTGACCCGCGGCAGCCCGGGGCTGCCCTGGCGGCTCGAGACCGACACCCGGCAGCTGCGCGTCCACCCCGGCGAGCGCCGCGAGGTGCACTTCCGCTTTCGCAACCAGGGCGCCGAGGCGAGCCGGGCGAGGGCGGTGCCCAGCGTCTCGCCCTCCGAGGCCTCCCTGCACCTGCGCAAGCTGAGCTGCTTCTGCTTCCAGGAGCAGCGGCTGGCCGCGGGTGAGCGGCTGGAGGCGCCGCTGGTCTTCCAGCTCACCCCGGACCTGCCGGCGGACGTCCGGACGGTGACCCTGGTCTATACCCTCTATCCCGTGGCCGCGTCCGGGGCGCGAGCCGAGCGGGATGCGGTCGGTGAAGGAGATCGAGCATGAGCGGTGGCAGCTACTACGTCCCCGAGGCCAGCAAGTGGCCGGTGCTGGCCTCGCTGGCGCTGGGCGCGATGATGATCGGCGCCGGCACCCTGCTGGTGCATGGCCTGGCCGGGATGCCGGTGATGGCGCTCGGCCTGCTGGCCGTGCTGGCGGTGATGACGCTGTGGTTCCGGGACGTCATCCGCGAGTCCCGCAGCGGCCTCTATGACGCCCAGATGGATCGCTCCTTCCGCTGGGGCATGGGCTGGTTCATCTTCTCGGAGGTGATGTTCTTCGCCGCCTTCTTCGGCGCCCTGTTCTACGTGCGCACCTTCGCGCTGCCCTGGCTGGACGGCGAGGGGGCCAAGGCCGTCACCGCGCTGCTGTGGCCGGACTTCACCGCCAGCTGGCCGCTGCTGGAACCGCCGGGGGCGGCCATCGAGGGGCCCCACGCGACCTTCAGCCCCTGGCACCTGCCGCTGGTCAACACCCTCATCCTGGTCAGCTCGAGCATCACCCTGACGGTGGCCCACGAGGGCCTCAAGGAAGGCTTTCGCGGCACCGCGCGGCACTGGCTGGCCGGCACGGTGCTGCTGGGCCTGTGCTTCATCACCATCCAGGGGTTCGAGTACTACGAGGCCTACAGCCACTACGGCATCACCCTGCAGGCCGGCATCTACGGCGCCACCTTCTTCCTGCTGACCGGCTTCCACGGCCTGCACGTGATCATCGGCACGATCATCCTGATCGCCATCCTGGTGCGGGTGCACCGCGGCCACTTCGCCCGGGACGATCACTTCGCCTTCGAGGCGGCGGCCTGGTACTGGCACTTCGTCGACGTGGTGTGGATCGGGCTGTTCACCTTCGTCTACGTCTTCTGAGGCGTTCAGGCGCCCAGGTCGCCGAGGTAGAAGCCGTAGGCCAGCAGGGCCATCAGCAGCGCCGCCAGCAGGACGCGCAGCTTGAGGGAGGTCAGCACCCGGCGGGAGCGCCCACCGTCGCGGATCAGGAAACCGGCCCCGGCGGCGAGGCTCGCCACCATGGCCAGGAACACGAGGGCAATCGACGTCTTGAGCAGCATCGCGGACTCCATGAAAGCCATCAGGCCGGGCCGTCGCCTGGGACTCTGGGTCCTGTTCTGGACCCTGCTGGTGGGGCTCGGCCTGGCCCTCGGACTATGGCAGTGGGAGCGGGCCGCCGACAAGCGCGAGCGGCTGGCCGCCTACGCCGCCGCCCCGCGGCTCGAGGCGCCGCAGGCCACACCCCCGCCCGGCGCACGGCTGCGGCTGAGCGGCGAGTACCTGGCCGCGGAGACGCTGTTCCTCGACAACCGCACCCATGACGGCCGCCTGGGCGTGGCCGTGCTGACGCCGCTGCGGGGCGACGACGGCCGCCTGTGGCTGATCGAGCGCGGCTTCCTGGCCACCGGGGTCCGCCGCGACACCCCCAGCGTGGCCACGCCGTCCGGGCGGGTGGTGCTCGAGGGCCGCTGGCAGGCCGATGGCGAGCGGCCGCCGCTGTTCGGGCCCAACCGCGAGGGTCGCCGGCTGCAGCGCATCGAGCCGGAGGCCTGGGCACCGCTCGGCGAGTTCGCGCATGCCGGCTGGCTGCACCTGGAGGCGGGGCCCGGTCGGCTGACGCCCTGGTGGCGTCCCAATGTGCTGCCGCCGGCGCGTCACCTGGGCTATGCCCTGCAGTGGTGGGGGCTGGCGCTGGCCGCGCTGGTCGTCATGGTCCTCGGCGGGCGTCGCCTGGCCCGCGACCGCCGCGCGTCCCGTTCCGATCCGGAGGAGTGAGCCATGCCTGTCCCGAGTCCCGTCGCCTCGCGCCTCAAGCTGGCCGCGCTGTTCGGCGTCTTCCTGCTGCCCGTGGCCCTGGCCTGGGGCATGGTCGAGTGGCGCCTCGGCATTCCCGAGGCACGCACCGCCCACGGCCGCCTGGCCCCGCCGCTGCCGGCCCTGGCGGCCTGGCCCCTGGCGGGCGAGGCGGCGGCCGGCGGCGACTGGCGGCTGGTCTTCGACTGCCCGGCGGACTGCGCGGCCGAGGCCGATCGCTGGTGGCGCCTGCACCGTGCCCTGGGGCGGGAGGCCCACCGGGTCAGCCGGCTGCGCATCGGCGGCGCCGGCGCGCCGCTGCCCGGGGCCTCGGCCGCCCGCTGGGAGGCGCCACCGGTCTGGCGAGCCCCGGGGCGGGTGTGGCTGCTCGATCCCGACGGTCGGCCGGTGCTGCAGTACGAGCGGGACGTGGCCACCGACCAGGTGCTGGCGGATCTCGAGCACCTGCTCGAGCGCAACCCCGCCCCGCCGCGGGCGATGCAGGATGACTGAGCGAGGAGGAGCCCATGTCGAGACGCCTCACCGTGCGCCGCCACCTGCGCCCCTGGCAGGCCGTCGGCCTGGCGGGCACGCTCTTCTGTGCCCTGGTGGTCCTGGCCGGAGCCTGGACCCGGCTGATGGACGCCGGCCTGGGCTGCCCCGACTGGCCGGGCTGCTACGGCGCCCTGGTGGTGCCCGACGCGACCCGGGCGGCGGCCCACAGCCCGGAGGTCCCCCTGGAGGCCACCAAGGCCTGGCTGGAGATGCTGCATCGCTACCTGGCCGCGGCGCTGGGCGGCCTGGCGCTGGCCCTCACCGTCGCCGGGGCCTGGCTGCGCCGCCGGGTCGCCGGCTATCCCTGGCGGCTGACCCTGGTGCTGTTGGCCGCGCTGATGGTGCAGGGGGCCTTCGGCGCCTTCACCGTGACCTTCAAGCTCTGGCCTCAGGTGGTCACCCTGCACCTGCTGGGCGGGCTCACCATCATGGCGCTGTTCCTGTGGCTGACCCTGCGGCTGCGGCGCCTGGCCGCCGGGGCCGCGCCCCAGGGGCGTCCCCGGCGGCTGAGCGCGCCCTGGGCCGTGGCGGTGGCCCTGCTGGTGCTGCAGCTGGCGCTGGGCGGCTGGACCTCGAGCAACTATGCCGGCATCGCCTGCCAGGGCTTCCCGACCTGCAACGGCGCCTGGACGGCCGCCCTGGACTGGGGCGAGGGCTTCCACCTGACCCAGACGGTGGGGCCCAACTATCTCCACGGCCAGCTTCACGCCGAGGCTCGCAGCGCCATCCAGGTCGCCCATCGGCTGGGGGCGGCGGCGCTGCTGGCCAGCCTGCTGCTGCTGGGCCTGCGCCACCGGCGCGACCGGCGGCTGCGGCCCTGGGTGTGGCTGGCCCTGGGCGTGAGCCTGGCCCAGGCCGGCCTGGGGGTGGCCAACGTGCTGCTCTGGCTGCCCCTGGGGCTGGCACTGCTGCACACCGCCGGGGCCGTGCTGCTGGTGGCGGCGATGACGCTGGCCGTCTGGCACCGCCGCTGGGCGCCGGCGGCCGTTTCCCTTCCCGAGCCGCGCAAGGAGTGGATCCATGCCTGAAGGTGTCGTGATGCCGTCCTCGCTCGCCGCGGCGGGCCCGCGCCGGACCTGGCGCGATCTGTGGACGCTGTGCAAGCCGCGGGTGGTGGCCGTGATGCTGGTCTGCGCCCTGGTCGGCATGCTGCTGGCCCGGCCGCTGCCCGCGCCCGCGGCGATCGGGTTCGGCCTGCTGGGCATCGCCCTGGCCGCCGGCGGCGCGGCGGCCTTCAATCACGTGCTGGACCGGCGCCTGGACGCGTTGATGCGGCGCACGGCTCGCCGCCCCCTGGCCAGCCGCCGGCTGCCGACCCCGTTGGCGCTGGGCTGGGCGACCCTGCTGTCGGTGGCGGGCATCGGCCTGCTGTTCTGGCGCGTCAACGCCCTGACCGCCTGGCTGACCCTGGCCTCGCTGCTGGGCTATGCGCTGGTCTATACCGCCTTCCTCAAGCGCGCCACGCCCCAGAACATCGTCATCGGCGGGGTGGCCGGGGCGGCGCCGCCGATGCTCGGCTGGACCGCGGTGACCGGCCAGCTGGGGCCCGAGCCGCTGCTGCTGATGCTGATCGTCTTCGCCTGGACGCCGCCGCATTTCTGGGCGCTGGCGCTGCACAAGCGCGACGAGTACGCCCGGGCCGGGGTGCCGATGCTGCCGGTGACCCACGGGCCGGCCTTCACCCGGCTGCAGGTCTGGCTCTATGGCTGGCTGACCGTGGCGGTCAGCCTGCTGCCGTTCGTCATCGGCATGAGCGGGGCGCTCTACCTGGTCGGGGTGATGGCCCTGAACGCCCGCTTCATGCTGTGGAACGCCCGGGTCTGGCGGGGCCGCGACCCGCGCGCGCCCCTGGCGGCCTTCCGCTTCTCGATCCACTACATCCTGGGCGTGTTCGGCGTGCTGCTGGCGGATCACTACCTGTCGAGCTGGCCGCTCGGCGGCTGAGGGTCACCAGAACAGGCGCAGCAGCGGGTAGGCCAGCAGCGTCACCAGCAGGGTGCCGATCAGGTTCAGCGCCACCCCGGCGCGGATCATCGCCCCGATGCGCAGGTGCCCGCTGGCGAAGACGATGGCATTGGGCGGCGTGGCCACCGGCATCATGAAGGCGCAGCTGGCGGCGATGGCCGCCGGCACGGTGATCAGCAGCGGCGAGATGTCCAGCGACAGCGCCAGGGCGCCGAGCAGCGGCAGGAAGGCCGCCGCGGTGGCGGTATTGGAGGTGATCTCGGTGAGGAAGATGATCACCATCACCACCACCCCGATCAGCAGCAGCAGCGGGAAGGCGCCGAACACCTCCAGGTGACGGGCGATCCACTCGGCCAGGCCCGAGCGGGTGATCACGCCGGCCAGCGCCAGGCCGCCGCCGAACAGCAGCAGGATGCCCCAGGGCAGGTCCCGGGCGTCGTCCCAGCTCAGCAGCCGGTTGCCGCGGCCGTCCCCGGCGGGGATCAGGAACAGTGCGATGCCCGCGGCGATGGCGATGCCGGTGTCCGACAACCAGTCGAGGCCCGACTGGTTGAGCAGCGGCCGGCCGATCCAGGCCAGGGCGGCCACCAGGAAGGTCAGGCCGACCCGGCGCTCGGCGGGGGTCGTGGGGCCCAGGCGCGCCAGCTCGCGATGGACCATCTCGGCGCTCTTGTCGCCGCCCCCGAGGCGGAAGTCCCGCCTGGTCAGCCACCACCAGGCGCAGGCCATCATCACCAGGCTGATCGGCAGCCCCACCAGCATCCACTGGGCGAAGCCCAGGTCGATGCCGCGGCTGTCGGCCAGATACCCGGCCAGCAGGGCGTTGGGCGGGGTGCCGATCAGGGTGGCGATGCCGCCGATGCTGGCCGAATAGGCGATCGCCAGCAGCAGGGCGGTGGCGTAGCGGCCCAGCTCCTCGGGATCGCGGTCGCCGAGCAGGCCGATCACCGACATGCCGATGGGCAGCATCATGATGGTGGTCGCGGTGTTGGACACCCACATGCTCAGGAAGCCGGTGGCCAGCATGAACCCGCCGATCTGCCGGCGAGGCCGGTGGCCCACCAGGCGCAGCACCTGCAGCGCGATGCGCCGGTGCAGGTGCCAGCGCTGCATGCCGATGCCCAGCAGGAAGCCGCCCAGGAAGAGATAGATGATCGGGTGAGCGTAGCTGGCCGCGGTGGGCCGCAGGGGGGCGATGCCCAGGGCGGGGACCAGGACCAGCGGCAGCAGCGACGTCGCCGGGATGGGGATGGCCTCGGTGGACCACCAGGTGGCCATCAGCAGCGCCAGGCCGGTGCAGGCCCAGGCGGCCTCGCTCATGCCCGCCGGGGGCGGGGCGACGAGGCTCAGCAGTACCCAGAGGGGGCCCAACACCAGGCCGATCCGGGCGGCGGGGGACGGGGAGGGGGCGTCGTCGGACATCGTGGCTCCTTGCCTTGCTGCGTTCGACCCGCGGGGTTTGGGGCCGGGTGGCGAGCAGTATAAAATGCCCGGCTCCATCCCTCGATGCCCGGGAGCCCGCATGTCCCACACCGCCGCCCTGATCCTGCTCGCCATCGGCCTGGCCATCGTCGCCGGTCTCGGCGCCTATGCCGCGACCCTCTGGCGCGAGGTGCGTCGCCGCCGGGCCTTCCGCGAGGAAGAGCTGCGCCGCGCCCACGAGAACTGCCTCGAGAACCTGGAGCTGGTGGCCTCGGCCCTGATGCAGCAGCAGGTCGACATCACCGAAGGGGCCTGGCGCTGCAAGACGCTGCTCGACATCCTCGATCCGAGCCTGGTCGAGCGGCCGGAGTTCCAGGCCTTCGGCGAGGTGCACGGGCGTACCCGCCACCTGCATACTCACTCCGCCCGCCAGGCCCTGACGCCCAAGGAGCGCTTCCGCGAGGACCGCGAGCGCCTCGGCGTGGAGGACGAGATGCGCGAGGCGGTGCTGGAGGCCGCCGCCGCCGTGCTGCGCTTCCGCCGCGACTGGCCCGGCTCGCTGCACTGACGTCGCCCGCCAGCGACGGGCGCCTGTCGGCGATTTCCTACAGCCGGCCGATTGCATCTCCTGCCCGGCTTCGGCAAGCTTGGCCGCGTGCCGCAGATGGCTAATGTGCTAAGGATTCGGTGGTCATCCTGCGGCCGGCACTGGCCGAGATGGCATTTTCGTGCTTTCTTGGTCGGTGTAGGCGAACGCTGTTCGTCCCGTTGGCCATACCATCGGTCCCCCCCTGGATGGCTTCTCCACGATGCCCATGCCAGATTTGTGTCAAGAAGGAGTCTTACATGAAAAAGTCTACGACTGGCTTGCTGCTCGGTTCCGCCCTGGTCGTCGGCCTCTCCGGCTGTGCCAGCTCGGCCTCCCAATCTTCCGGCATGGGGGACAGCGCCTCCTCCGATCGCGCCTGGTACCAGCACCCGGCGGTCTGCGGGCTGGCCGGCGGCCTGATCGGCGGCGGCATCGGCTACGCCTCCAGCAGTGATTCCGACGAGGACACCGGCGCGGCCGTCGGCGGCACCGCCGGGGCAACCATCGGCGCCCTGCTGTGCGCCGAGCCCAACGAGCCGGCGCCCGCGCCCCGGGACACCGACGGCGACGGCGTGATCGACGCCAACGACCAGTGCCCGGGCACCCCGGCTGGCGTGGCCGTGGATGCGGTGGGCTGCCCGCTGGACAGCGACGCTGACGGCGTGCCGGATTACCAGGATCAGTGCCCGGGCACCCCGGCCGGTGCCGAGGTCAACGCCCTGGGCTGCGTGGAAGACCTGGTGCTGCAGGACGTCAACTTCGAGTTCGACTCCGCCACCCTGACCATGGGCGCCGAGCGCATCCTCGACGGCGTGGCCGAGAAGCTGGCCGCCAACGAGAGCGTCCGCGTGCGCATCGAGGGCCATACCGACGCCGTGGGTCCCGCGTCCTACAATCAGGACCTGTCCCAGCGCCGCGCCGATTCCGTGGCCGACTACCTGGCCGGCCAGGGCATCGACGCCGATCGCATGCGCACCGTCGGCTACGGCGAGTCCCAGCCGGTGGCCACCAACGAGACCGACGCCGGCCGTGCCGAGAACCGTCGCGTCGAGCTCGGCGAGTGGGAATGATCCCCTCCTGAGCCCGGGCCCCCTCGGCGGGGCCCGTCGACAGCCGAAGGAGGCGCCCGCGGGCGCCTCTTTTCGTGCCCGGCCGTGGCGCCCCGGCGGCGGCGTCTGCTAGGCTAGGGCGCGTTTTTTTTGATCACCCCCGACATGCTTCTGGCGACACGTGATCCCTGGTATGGATCACCACTGCGCACAAGGAACCCCTATACCATGCCCATCGTGACCCTGCCGGACGGCAGCCAGAGATCCTTCGACGAACCGCTCACCGTGATGCAACTGGCCGAGAGTATCGGCACGGGCCTGGCCAAGGCCTGCGTGGCCGGGCGTATCGACGGCGAGCTGGTGGACGCCGCGGACGTCATCGATCACGACGCCGAGGTGGCCATCATCACCGCCCGCGACGAGGCCGGCCTGGAGATCATCCGCCACTCCTGCGCCCACCTGATCGGCCACGCGGTCAAGCAGCTCTACCCCGACGCCAAGATGGCCATCGGGCCGGTGATCGAGGACGGCTTCTACTACGACATCGACTTCGGCCGCGCCGCGACCCCGGAGGATCTCGAGGCCATCGAGCAGCGCATGAAGGCGCTGATCGACACCGGCTATGACGTGGTCCGCGAGTACGTCGACCGCGACCAGGCGATGCTGACCTTCCTGCATCGCGACGAGCCGTACAAGCAGGAGATCGTCCGCGAGATTCCCGAGGGCGAGACGATCCGGCTCTACCATCACGAGGAATACACCGACATGTGTCGGGGGCCCCACGTGCCCAACACCCGGCACCTGAAGGCCTTCAAGCTGACCAAGCTGGCCGGCGCCTACTGGCGTGGCGACGCCGAGCGGCCGATGCTGACCCGCATCTACGGCACCGCCTGGGGCGACAAGAAGCAGCTCAAGGCCTACCTCAAGCGCCTCGAGGAGGCCGAGAAGCGCGACCACCGCAAGCTGGCCCGCAAGCTGGACCTCTTCCACCTCCAGGAGGAGGCGCCGGGCATGGTGTTCTGGCATCCCAACGGCTGGACCATCTACCAGGCCCTCGAGCAGTACATGCGCCGGGTGCAGATCGAGAACGGCTACCAGGAGATCAAGACGCCCCAGGTGGTGGATCTGTCGCTGTGGAAGGCCTCCGGCCATTGGGGCCACTACAGTGACCTGATGTTCACCACCGAGTCGGAGAAGCGCGAGTACGCGGTCAAGCCGATGAACTGCCCGTGCCACGTGCAGGTGTTCAACCAGGGGCTGAAGAGCTACCGTGACCTGCCGCTGCGCCTGGCCGAGTTCGGCAGCTGTCACCGCAACGAGCCCTCCGGCTCGCTGCACGGCCTGATGCGGGTGCGCGGCTTCACCCAGGATGATGCCCATATCTTCTGCACCGAGAGCCAGATCCAGGCCGAGGCCGAGGCCTTCATCGCCCTGACCCTCAAGGTCTACAAGGACCTGGGCTTCGAGGACGTGGAACTCAAGCTGTCGACCCGGCCGGACGACTTCATGGGCGAGGCCGCCCTGTGGGATCGCGCCGAGGCCGGCCTGGAGGCGGCGCTGAACGCCACCGACCTGGACTGGGAGCTGCAGCCGGGCGAGGGGGCCTTCTACGGGCCCAAGATCGAGTTCTCGCTGCGCGACTGCCTCAACCGCGTCTGGCAGTGCGGCACCCTGCAGCTCGACTTCAACCTGCCGGGCCGGCTCGGCGCCCAGTTCGTCGACGAGGACGGCGAGCGCAAGACCCCGGTCATGCTGCATCGCGCCATCCTCGGCTCCTTCGAGCGCTTCCTGGGCATCCTGATCGAGCACCATGCCGGCGCCATGCCGCTGTGGCTGGCCCCCCAGCAGGCGGTGATCCTCAATATCACCGATTCGCAGCGCGATTACGTGCAGGAACTCGAGCGTCGCCTGCAAAAAATCGGCTTGCGCGTCAAGGCGGACTTGAGGAACGAGAAGATCGGCTTTAAAATCCGCGAGCATACGTTGCAGAAGGTCCCCTATCTCCTGGTGGTGGGAGATAAGGAAGTCGAGGCCGACTCGGTGGCCGTTCGCACGCGTGGCGGCGAGGATCTCGGCACCCTGACGGTGGATTCTTTCATCGACAGGGTCCAGGCCGAGCGGTTATAACGACATCTTCCAAGGCTAAAGTGGAGACGGAACCATCAAGCGAAGCAACCCCAGAGGGCGTCCGCAGGACAAGCGGCCCCCGATGAACGAGCGCATTACCGAAGAGCAGGTTCGCCTGATCGACAACGACGGCGAGCAGCTGGGCATCGTGCCCACCCGCGAGGCGCTGGAACGCGCCGAAGCCGCCGGTATGGACCTCGTCCAGATTTCCAATGCCGATCCGATCGTCTGCAAGATCATGGATTACGGCAAGTTCGTCTTCGAGCAGAAGAAGCAGAAGGCGGCTCAGAAGAAGAAGCAGAAGCAGATCCAGGTCAAGGAAGTCAAGTTCCGGCCTGGCACCGACGAGGGCGACTATCAGGTCAAGATGAAGAACCTGACGCGCTTCCTCGAAGGTGGCGACAAGGGCAAGGTCACCCTGCGCTTCCGCGGACGCGAGATGGCCCATCAGGACATCGGTCGCAAGCTGATGGAGCGGATCGCCGCCGATCTCGAGGAGATCGGCACCGTGGAGTCCTTCCCCAAGATGGAAGGACGGCAGATGATCATGATCATTGCCCCCAAGAAGAAGTGATCCGACGGCCGGTTCAACGGGCGGCGGGGCGATGCCCCGCCGCCGGCCCCGGGTTTTCTCAACAATCTCGTGCGGAGTTCATCTCATGCCGAAAATCAAGAGCAACAGCGGCGCTGCCAAGCGCTTCAAGAAGACGGCCAACGGCTTCAAGCACAAGCAGTCGTTCCGGAGCCACATCCTGACCAAGAAGAGCCCCAAGCGGAAGCGTCAGCTGCGCGGCATGCAGCAGATCCACGACGCCGACAAGCAGCTCGTGCGGCGCATGCTGCCGAACCTGTAACCCCTTGGTTGCCAACTTTTAATCGTCAGGAGTAAGCCATGACTCGCGTCAAGCGTGGTGTCGTCGCCCGTCGTCGTCACAAGAAGATCCTCAAGCAAGCCAAGGGCTACTACGGTGCCCGTTCTCGCGTCTTCCGCGTCGCCAAGCAGGCGGTCATCAAGGCCGGCCAGTACGCCTATCGTGACCGTCGCCAGCGCAAGCGCCAGTTCCGCGCCCTGTGGATCCAGCGCATCAACGCCGGTGCCCGCCAGCACGGCCTGTCCTACAGCCGCTTCGTCGGCGGCCTGAAGAAGGCCGGTGTCGAGATCGACCGCAAGGTGCTGGCCGACCTGGCCGTCAACGAGAAGGCTGCCTTCGCCGCCATCGTCGAGAAGGCCAAGGCTGCCCAGTAAGTGGTCTCGATAACGGGATGTCGCACGCGACCGCGCGCGCCGTCCCGCTGATCGTCGCAGGGGAAGAGCAGCCGCTCTTCCCCTGTTTTTTTCGCATGCGACACCCTGATCAAGATTTCGGAGCACAACGGATGGACCACCTTCCCACTCTGGTCGCCGAAGCCCGCGAGGCCGTCCAGGCCGCCGAGAGCATGGCCGCCCTGGACGAGCTGCGCGTCCGCTACCTCGGCAAGAAGGGCGAAATCACCGCGTTGCTCAAGGGGCTCGGCAAGCTGCCTGCCGAGGAGCGTCCGGCCGCCGGCGAGCGCATCAATCAGGCCAAGCAGGCGCTGTCCGCCGACATCGACGCCCGCCGCCAGGCCCTGGAGAAGGCCGCCCTGGAGGCCCGGCTGGCCGCCGAGCGCCTCGACGTGACCCTGCCGGGGCGCGGCCAGCCCAGCGGCGGCCGTCACCCGGTGACCCGCACCCTGGAGCGCATCGAGGGGCTGTTCACCCGCATCGGCTACGACGTGGCGGTGGGCCCGGAGATCGAGGACGACTACCACAACTTCGAGGCGCTCAACATTCCCGCCCACCATCCGGCGCGGGGCATGGCCGACACCTTCTACTTCGACGCCACCCGGCTGCTGCGCACCCATACCTCGCCGGTTCAGGTGCGGACCATGAAGGAGGCCGAGCCGCCGATCCGCATCGTCTGCCCGGGGCGCGTCTACCGCAGCGACTCCGACCTGACCCACACCCCCATGTTCCACCAGGTGGAGGGGCTGCTGGTCGACGAGGACGTCAGCTTCGCCGACCTCAAGGGGACCATCGAGGACTTCCTGCACGCCTTCTTCGAGCGCGAGGATCTCTCGGTGCGCTTCCGGCCGTCCTACTTCCCCTTCACCGAGCCCTCGGCGGAGGTCGACATCCAGTGCGTGATGTGCGGCGGCGACGGCTGCCGTGTCTGCTCCCACAGCGGCTGGCTCGAGGTCATGGGCTGCGGCATGGTGCATCCGGAGGTGTTCCGTCACTCCGGGATCGACACCGAGCGCTACACCGGCTTCGCCTTCGGCATGGGGGCCGAGCGTCTGGCCATGTTGCGCTACGGCGTCAACGATCTGCGGCTGTTCTTCGACAACGACCTGCGTTTCCTCAAGCAGTTCGCCTGAACGTCTCCAGAACACAGCCAGGGTAATCGTCGCGGGGCTGTCGGGAACGCCGGGGACAGGTCAAGGAGGGGCGACGCCAGGGATGGCGTCGGGAGCGCCCAGGGAAGGGGCGGCGCCCCTCGATGGTCCGGCACACCGGGATCTGTCGCCAACCCGCTCCGCCGAGCGCCGAGAGCCCTGAGACCACAGCGATAGGATGAGTCATGAAATTTTCCGAACAGTGGCTGCGTGAGTGGGTCTCCCCGGCGCTGGGGACCCAGGCGCTGGCCGACCAGATCACCATGGCCGGCCTGGAGGTGGACGCCATCGAGCCGGTGGCCGCCGAGTTCAGCGAGGTGGTGGTGGCCGAGGTCGTGGCCAGGCAGCCGCATCCCGACGCCGACAAGCTCAACGTCTGCCAGGTCGAGGACGGCAGTGGCGAGCGCGTGCAGGTGGTCTGCGGCGCCCCCAACGTCGCCGAGGGCCAGAAGGTGCCCTTCGCCCGGGTCGGCGCGGTGCTGCCCGGCGACTTCAAGATCAAGCGGGCCAAGCTGCGGGGCGTCGAGTCCCGGGGCATGATCTGCGCCGCCTCCGAGCTGGGCCTGGCGGAGGAGGCCTCCTCCGGCATCCTGGTGCTGCCCGCCGACGCCCCGGTGGGCGAGGGCGTGCGCGGCTACCTGGAGCTCGACGACCATGCCATCGAGGTCGACCTGACCCCCAATCGCGGCGACTGCCTGAGCCTCAAGGGGCTGGCTCGTGAGGTGGGCGTGCTCAACCGCCTGCCCGTCGAGGGGCCGGCGATCGCCCCGGTGGCCGCCGCCCACGACGAGACCTTCCCGGTGCGCGTCGAGGATGCCGAGGGCTGCCCGCGCTACCTGGGGCGGGTCATCCGCGGCGTCGACGTCACCGCCGAGACGCCGCTGTGGATGGTCGAGCGGCTGCGCCGCGGCGGGATCCGCGCCATCGATCCGGTGGTCGACGTCACCAACTACGTGATGCTCGAGCTGGGCCAGCCCCTGCACGCCTTCGATCGCGCCAACCTCCACGAAGGCGTGGTGGTGCGCCGGGCCCGGGAGGGCGAGCGCCTGGTGCTGCTCGACGGCCAGGAGATCACCCTGAGCGCCGCCACCCTGGTCATCGCCGACGAGCGCGGCCCGCTGGCGATCGCCGGGGTCATGGGCGGCGAACACTCCGGCGTGAGCGCCGAGACCCGGGACATCTTCCTCGAGGCGGCCCACTTCTCGCCGCTGGCGGTGGCCGGCCAGGCGCGCTCCTACGGGCTGCACACCGATGCCTCCCACCGCTTCGAGCGCGGCGTCGATCCGGCCCTGGCCCGGGAGGCCGCCGAGCGCGCCACGGCGCTGCTGCTGGACATCGTCGGTGGCGAGCCCGGCCCGCTGGTGGAGGTCGCCGATCCGGCGCACCTGCCCGGCGAGCGCGCGGTGCTGCTGCGCCGGGCCCGGCTCGATCAGGCCCTGGACAAGGCGCTGCCGGGCGACGAGGTCGCCGAGATCCTCGAGCGGCTCGGCCTGGCCGTGGAGGCCGTCGAGGCGGGCTGGCAGGCGCGCATCCCCAGCTGGCGCTTCGATCTGGCCATCGAGGAGGACCTGATCGAGGAGGTGGCGCGCATCCATGGCTACAACCGCCTGCCGGTGCGCCGTCCGGCGGCGCGCATGGCGCTCCGGCCCGACCAGGAGGCGCGCACGCCGCTGTCCCGGCTGCGTGGCCAGATGGTGGCCCGCGGCTACTTCGAGGCGGTGACCTACAGCTTCGTCGCCCCGGAGCTGCAGGCGGCGCTGCTGCCCGAGGCGGTCTCGCCGGCGCTGGCCAACCCCATCTCCAGCGACCTCTCGGTGATGCGGGCGAGCCTGTTCCCGGGGCTGGTGCGGGCGCTCCAGCACAACCTCAACCGCCAGCAGAGCCGGGTGCGGCTGTTCGAGACCGGGCTGGTGTTCCGTGGCGAGCTGGACGACCTGCACCAGGTGCCGATGCTCGGCGCCCTGGCCTGCGGCGCCCGGGATCCCGAGGGCTGGAACGGCGGCAAGGACAGCGTCGACTTCTTCGACCTCAAGGGCGACCTGGAGACCCTGCTGGCCCTGGGCGGCGAGCCCGAGGCGTGGCGCTTCGAGCCCGCCGAGCATCCGGCCCTGCATCCGGGCCAGTGCGCGCGGATCCTGCATCGCGGCGAGGAGGCCGGCTGGATCGGCACCCTGCACCCGGCGGTGCGCGCCAAGCTGGGCCTCAAGGTGGATGCGGTGCTGTGCGAGGTGCGCCTCGAGGCGCTGACCCGCGGCCGGGTGCCGGCCTTCACGCCGCTGTCGCGCTTCCCGGAGGTGCGCCGCGACCTGGCCTTCCTGGTCGATGCCGACTGCCCGGTGCAGGCGCTGCTCGACACCGTGCACGCCCAGGCCGGCGAGTGGCTGGTGGAGGCGCGGCTGTTCGACGTCTATCAAGGCAAGGGCGTGGCCGAGGGCCGCAAGAGCGTGGCCCTGGGCTTGACCTGGCAGCATCCTTCGCGCACGCTAAATGACGAGGAAATCAACCACTTGGTCGATGCCATCGTCGAGGAGTCGCGGCTGCATCTGGGCGCCGAGCTCCGCGCGTGACCGAACCGGGGCTCGACCAGCAGCGAGGGGAATGCGACATGGGGGCGTTGACCAAGGCCGAGCTGGCCGAACACCTGCACGCCGAACTCGGCCTCTCCAAGCGCGAGGCCAAGTCCATGGTGGAAGCCTTCTTCGAGGAGATTCGCGCCTGCCTGCGGGAGAACGAGCAGGTCAAGCTGTCGGGCTTCGGGAACTTCGATCTGCGCGACAAGCGCGAGCGGCCGGGGCGCAATCCCAAGACCGGAGAGGAGATCCCGATCTCGGCCCGTCGGGTGGTGACCTTCCGGCCGGGCCAGAAGCTGAAGACCCAGGTCGAGGACTACCGGCCCGGCGAGGGCTGATTCCCCGTCCCGCCGACGAACGACGACGCCACCCCTCGGGGTGGCGTCGTCGTTCCGGCCTGGGGGGAGCGGGCGGTCAGACCAGGCCGTTCTCCAGGGCCCAGGTGATCACCACCTTGAACAGGTAGCCGAGCATGCCGGCGCCGAGCACCACGAACAGCATCAGGGTGCCGAAGCGGCCGGCCCGGGACTGCTTGGCCAGATCCCAGATGATGAAACTCATGAACAGCATCAAACCGCCGATCATCAGCGGCGTGACCCAGGTTTCGAAGGTATGCGCCATGTCGCCTCCGAGCGCGTCAGGGGGGAAGTAAGCCCGAGCATTGTACTCGGTCTTGGCGCGCCGCGCAGGGGCGGCCCTGCGGCGTTTCGTCCCGGGCGCGGGTGCCGGCGGCGCCCGCGCCGTGTTAGTATCCGACCGAAATTCTCAGGTAAGTGCCTTCATGCCCATGCTCAAGATCTTCGTAGGAACCATGTACGGCGGCGCCCTGGACGTGGCGGAGCAGGTCCAGCCGCTGTTCGAGGAGGCCGGCTACCGGGTCGAGATCTTCGACCAGCCGACCCTGGACGACCTGATCGGCTCGCCCACCGACCTGGCGCTGTTCTGCGTCTCCACCACCGGCAGCGGCGACATCCCCGGCAACATGACGGCCTTCGTGCGCGAGCTGGAAGCCCAGAGCCCCGGCCTGGTCGACCTGCGCTACGGCCTGATCGCGCTGGGCGACAGCTCCTATGTCGATTCCTTCTGCGGCGCCGGCCGCGCCCTGGATGAGCTGCTGCAGGGGCAGGGCGCCACCCGCCTGGGCGAGCGCCTGGAGATCGACGCCATGGAGACCTTCATGGCCGACGACGCCGCGCTGCCCTGGGTCGAGGAGTGGATCGCCACCCAGCGGCTCAAGGTGGCCTGAGATGGGCGCGACCTCGAGCCCGGAGCGGCTCAGCCTGCTGCTGGGCCTGGCGGTGATGATGGCGGCGACCCTGCCGCGCTACCTGATCGGCGATCACCAGACGCGCCTGATCCTGCTGGCGGTGGCGATCCTCGCGGTGCTCGGCGTGGCGCTGGCCCAGTGGCGGCTGCTGGCCGCCGAGGCCCGAAGGCGCCTGCCGGCGCTGCTGCGCCGTCTGGCGGCCTGCCTGGTGGCGGGCCTGGCGGCGATGGCGGCCTGGCAGGGGCTGGTCGCCGGCTGGCAGGGCGGGGCGCTGCTGGCCTCCCACGGCACCACCCTGGGCGTGCTGTTGCACGCCATGGGCATCTGGTTCAGGCCGGTGGCCGAGCGCTAGCATCGCAGGTGCGAGGTGCGAGGTGCGAGGTGCGAGGTGCGAGGTGTGGTGGCCCTTGCCCTTCCCGGCTCCGGGCCTGAACCTGTCCCTCGTCCCTTGGCTCAGCCCAGCGTGTAGCAGGGCTCGTACTCGCCGGCGAGCTTCATGCGCCCCTGGGCGACGAAGGAGTCGAGCAGCTCGTCCAGCCGCGCCATCAGGTCGGGCTCGGCGCTGAGCCGGAAGGGGCCGTGCGCCTCGATCAGGCGGATGCCGCGCTCCTTGACGTTGCCGGCGACGATGCCGGAGAAGGCCCGGCGCAGGTGGGCGGCGAGCTCGTGGACCGGCTGGTTGCGGTGCAGGGCCAGCGCGGCCATCGACGCGTGGGTCGGCTCGAAGGGCTCCTGGAAGTCCCGGGCCACGGTCAGCCGCCAGTTGTAGTAGAAGGCGTCCTGGCGCTGGCGGCGGTACTCGGTCACCCCGTCGATGCCCTTGCGCATGGCGCGGGCCACCTCCACCGGGTCGTCGATGATGATCCGGTAGCGGCGCCGCACCGACTCGCCGAGGGCATAGACCAGGAACTCGTCGATGCGCCGGAAGTAGTCCGCGGAATTCGCCGGGCCGGTGAGGATCACCGGGAGCTCCATGTCGGCGTTGTCCGGGTGCAGCAGGATGCCCAGCAGGTAGAGGATCTCCTCGGCGGTGCCGACGCCCCCGGGGAAGACGATGATGCCGTGGCCCAGCCGCACGAAGGCCTCCAGGCGCTTCTCGATGTCGGGCATCACCACCAGCTCGTTGACGATGGGATTGGGTGCCTCGGCGGCGATGATGCCGGGCTCCGAGACCCCCAGGTAGCGGCCCTCGTGGCGGCGCTGCTTGGCGTGAGCCACGTTGGCGCCCTTCATGGGGCCCTTCATGGCTCCGGGGCCGCAGCCGGTGCAGATGTCCAGCTCGCGCAGGCCCAGGTGATAGCCGACGTGCTTGGTGTAGTCGTACTCCTCTCGGGAGATCGAGTGGCCGCCCCAGCAGACCACCATGCTTGGGTCGCGGCTGGGCTTGAGGGTGCCGGCCTTGCGCAGGATGTGGAAGACCGCGTTGGTGGTGCCCTCGGCGGTCTCCAGGTCGAAGCGGTGGTGCGTCTGGATCTCGTTGTAGACATAGACGATGTCGCGCAGCACCGAGGACAGGTGCTCGCGGATGCCGCGGATCATCTTGCCGTCGACGAAGGCCTCCGCCGGGGCGTTGGTCAGCTTGAGCCGCACGCCCCGGTCCTGCTGGATGACTTCGATGTCGAAGTCCGGGTAGGTCTCCATCAGGGCCAGGCCGTCGTCGGTCGGGTTGCCCGAGTTGAGCACCGCCAGGGCGCAGCTGCGCAGCAGGTCGTGGAGCCCGCGGCGCGAGGTGTCGTGGAGGCGGTTGACCTCGTGCTGGGAGAGGATCTCGAGGCTGCCTTCCGGCGAGATGGTACTGGAGATGGTGTCGGCCATGCAGCGCGTCCGTGTCACTGGAGAAGGAAAGGGCGTCGTCGGGCGACGCCTTGGGCGATGCTATCACGGCGCCGGCCCGGGCGCAGCGCTGCGGGCGGTGGGGCGAGCTGGTAGAATGGACGCGCCCCGGTCCCCCTCACGATGCGACCCGCCATGTTCAATGCCCAGTACTTCCGCACCTTCATCACCCTCGTCGAGACCGGCAGCTTCACCCGGACGGCGCAGCGCCTGGAGATGACCCAGCCCGGCGTCAGCCAGCATATCCGCAAGCTGGAGCGCTACCTGGGCAAGTCGCTGCTCGACCGGCAGGGACGGCGCTTCGTGCTCACCGAGGCCGGCCGCCGCGCCTACGACTACGCCCTGAAGCTGTTCGCCGAGCACGAGCAGTTCCGCCACTCCCTGGACGACGAGAGCCTGGACAGCGGGGAGTGCCGGATCGCCTCCCCGGGCAGCGTGGGGCTGATGTTCTATCCCTTCATCCTCGGCCAGCAGCAGATGCACACCGGGCTGACGGTCAGCTACAGCTTCGCCTTCAACCACGAGATCGTCACCGACGTGCTGGCCGGGCGCCACGACCTGGGGATCGTCACCGAGGCGGTGCGCCACCCCGAGATCGACTGCGAGGCCTGGCACCAGGAGCCGTTGTGCCTGGTCGTGCCGGCGGACTTCGCCGGCACCGGGCTGGCCGACCTGATGGCCCTGGGCTTCATCAGCTACTCCGAGGGCGTCAATCACGCCGGCGGGCTGCTGCGCCACAACTTTCCCGCCGAGTTCCGCTCGATGAGCCATTTTCCCCGCCAGGGGTTCACCAACGAGGTGAGCATGGTGCTGGATGCGGTGGCCCGCGGGCTGGGCTTCACCGTGGTGTCCCGGCTGGTGCTCGAGACTTCCCCCTGGCAGCGCCAGGTCAAGGAGCTGCCCCTGCCGCACCCGGTCCAGGAGACCCTGTACCTGGTCAGTCGCCGGGGCATGCGCATGCCCCGGCGCTACACCCGCCTGCTCGAGGCCTTCCGCGAGCATCGCCGCCACGAGCGCTACGGCCACGGCGAGCCGGGCCTGGCCGACGCCGAGGGGGCGTCCTGACGCGCCGCCTGCCGCCGGGCCCGTAACGCAAGCGCCCCGCCATTCGGCGGGGCGCTTGCGTTCGGCCGGCCGGGATCATTCCCGGTAGGCGTCGATGCTCGGACAGGAGCAGATCAGCTGGCGGTCGCCCAGCACGTTGTCGACCCGGTTCACCGCCGGCCAGTACTTGGCCGCCTTGACCGCCTCGGAGGGGAAGGCGCCGAGCTCGCGGGAGTAGGGCCGCGCCCAGTCGGCATCCATCAGGTCGGCCATGGTGTGCGGGGCGTTGACCAGCGGGTTGTCGTCCGCCGGCCAGTCGCCGGCCTCGACCCGGGCCACTTCCCCGCGGATGGCGATCATGGCGTCGCAGAAGCGGTCCAGCTCGAACAGCGACTCGGACTCGGTGGGCTCGATCATCAGGGTGCCGGGCACCGGGAAGGACATGGTCGGCGCGTGGAAGCCGTAGTCCATCAGGCGCTTGGCGATATCCTCCTCGCTGATGCCGGAGTCGGCCTTGAGCGGGCGGATGTCGATGATGCACTCGTGAGCCACGGTGCCGTTCTCGCCCTTGTAGAGCACCGGGTAGTGCTCGCCGAGGCGGGCGGCGATGTAGTTGGCGCCGAGGATCGCCAGCTCGGTGGCCTCGCGCAGGCCCCGGGCGCCCATCATCTTGATGTAGGCCCAGGAGATCGGCAGGATCGAGGCGCTGCCGAAGGGGGCGGCCGAGACCGCGCCGCAGTCCGCCTCGACGCCCTCCAGCGGGCGCACCACGTGGTTGGACACGTAGGGGGCCAGGTGCGCCTTGACGCCGATCGGCCCCATGCCCGGGCCGCCGCCGCCGTGGGGGATGCAGAAGGTCTTGTGCAGGTTGAGGTGGCTGACGTCGCCGCCGAAGTCGCCGGGGCGGGCCAGGCCCACCTGGGCGTTCATGTTGGCGCCGTCGATGTAGACCTGCCCGCCGTGCCGGTGGACGATCTCGCAGGCCTCGCGCACGCCTTCCTCGAAGACCCCGTGGGTGGAGGGGTAGGTGAGCATGATCGCCGACAGGGCCTCGGCATGCTGCTCGGCCTTGGCGCGCAGGTCGGCCAGGTCGATGTTGCCGTCCTCGTCGCACTCCACCACCACGACCTTCATGTGGGCCATGGCCGCCGAGGCCGGGTTGGTGCCGTGGGCGGAGCTGGGGATCAGGCAGACGTCGCGGTGCCCCTGGCCCTGGGCCTGCTGGTAGCGGCGGATCGCCACCAGGCCGGCGTACTCGCCCTGGGCGCCGGAGTTGGGCTGCATGGAGATATGGTCGTAGCCGGTGATCTCCACCAGGAAGTCGGCCAGCTCGTCGATGATCTGCTGGTAGCCGGCTACCTGATCCTTGGGCGCGAAGGGATGGATGCGCGCCAGTTCCGGCCAGGTGATGGGGATCATCTCGCTGGTGGCGTTGAGCTTCATGGTGCACGAGCCCAGCGGGATCATCGCGTGGGCCAGCGACAGGTCCTTGTTCTCCAGCCGCTTGAGGTAGCGCAGCATCTCCGTCTCGCTGCGGTAGCGGCGGAAGGTCGGATGGCTCAGGAAGTCGGACTCGCGACGGCTGGGTGCCGGGATGCCGCTCTTGCCGGCCTCGACGATCTCGGCGTCCAGGGCCGCCACCGACAGGCCGTGCTCCTCGTCCAGCAGGATGTCGAACAGCAGGTCCAGGTCGTGGGCGGTGGTGGTCTCGTCCAGGCTCAGGCCGACGTCGCCATTGGCGAAGTAGCGCAGGTTGACGTCATGGGCCATGGCGCGGCCGTGGATCTTGCGCGCGTCGACACCGGTCAGGCGCAGGGTGTCGAACCAGCTGTCGTGGGCCAGGGCGACGCCGCTGCGGCTCAGGCCCTCGGCGAGGATGGTGGTCAGGCGATGGATGCGCCCGGCGATGGTGCGCAGGCCCTCGGCGCCGTGGTAGACGGCGTAGAAGCCGGCGATGTTGGCCAGCAGCGCCTGGGCGGTGCAGATGTTGGAGGTGGCCTTCTCGCGGCGGATGTGCTGCTCGCGGGTCTGCATGGCCATGCGCAGGGCGGTCTCGCCGCGGCTGTCCTTCGAGACGCCGATGATGCGGCCCGGGATCGAGCGCTTGAGCTTGTCGGTGGTGGCGAAGAAGGCGGCATGGGGGCCGCCGAAGCCCATGGGCACGCCGAAGCGCTGGGCCGAGCCCACCACCATGTCGGCGCCCAGGGCGCCGGGCTCCTTGACCAGCACCAGGGCCATGATGTCGGCGGCCACGCAGGTCATGACGCCCTTGGCCTTGGCGGCTTCCAGCAGCGGCGCCAGGTCGTGGACCCGGCCGCTCTCGCCCGGATACTGCAGCAGGGCGCCGAAGACGTCGTGCTCGGCCAGCTCCTCGGCCGGGGCGACGATCAGCTCGAAGTCGAAGTAGTGGGCGCGGGTGCGCACCACGTCCAGGGTCTGGGGGAAGACGTCGTCGGCGACGAAGAAGGCGTTGGTCTTGGCCTTCTTGTTGGCCCGGCGGCACAGGGCCATGGCCTCGGCCGCGGCGGTGCCCTCGTCGAGCAGCGAGGCGTTGGCCAGGCTCATGCCGGTGAGGTCCATGACCATCTGCTGGAAGTTCAGCAGGCCCTCGAGCCGGCCCTGGGAGATCTCCGGCTGGTAGGGGGTGTAGGCGGTGTACCAGCCCGGGTTCTCCAGCACGTTGCGCTGGATGACCGCCGGCAGGTGGGTGTCGTAGTAGCCCTGGCCGATGTAGCTGCGGGCCACCCGGTTCTGGCGCGCCAGGCGATACAGGTAGTCCAGGGCCTCGGCCTCGCTGCGCGGCGGATCCAGGTCGAGCTCGCGGCCGAGCCGGATGGCGGACGGCACGGTGCGCTCGAGCAGGCCGTCGAGGCTGTCCATGCCCAGGGCGTCGAGCATGGAAGCCACGTCGTCGGCGCCGGGGCCGTTGTGGCGACGGAGGAAAGCATCGTGATTGGCCAGCTCGGCCAGGCGGCGTTGTTCGGTAGCCATGGAATACCCTATTGCGATGTCGTCACCCGAAGACGGGCAGGGAAGCGGGGAAATCGGGCCTGGGACGGGCCTCACGGCCTGGTGGCTCCGGGCCGGGCCGGCGACGGGACGGCCGGGCGTCGCCGGCTCCATGCCCCGTCGCCGGCGCCCCGGGCGCCCACGCGGCGATGGCGTTTCCCGGTCGCCGGGATCAGTCCTCGGCGTCGGCCAGGGCCTGGTAGGCGTCGGCGTCGAGCAGCGCGTCCAGGGCCGCGGCGTCCTCGAGGCGCAGCTTCATGATCCAGCCGCCCTCGTAGGGGGCCTCGTTGAGGGTCTCGGGAGCGTCTTCCAGCTCCTCGTTGACCGCGACCACCTCGCCGGCGAGGGGGGCATAGAGGTCGGAGGCGGCCTTCACGGACTCGACCACGCCGAACTCGTCGCCCTTGGACAGGTTGGCGCCCACCTCGGGGAGTTCCACGAAGACCACGTCGCCCAGGGACTGCTGGGCATGGTCGGTGATGCCGATGGTCACCGTGCCGTCGCCGTTGTCCTGGACCCACTCGTGGCTTTCGGCGTAACGCAGGTTGGCGGGGATAGCGCTCATGACGATTTCCTATACGAAAAAGGTTTTCTGAAACGGGGGCATCGTAACGCCCCCGACGCCGTTTGGCGAGTCCCGGGGACGGGACTTCGGTCGCGTGCTCCTCCAGCTTAGGCGCCGCGAGGCCGCTTGCCCATTTCCCGACCCGTGACGCCCGCCGGCGCCGGGGCCATGGCGCCGTGTGGTGGCCGTGGGGGCGGCTTGCTCCGACGGCGCCACCTCGCTAGAGTAGCCGCTGTTTCCTATAGGAAACAAGTTTCTCGTCGGCGGCGGCCCGGGCCGCGCGGCGCCGCGGCAGCGCCGGCGATTGGGCTACGCTTTATCCTGCGGGAGGCGCCACCGGCCAGATTTTCCTATAGGAGACTGGAGCGCCAACGGAAGGATCCGCTATGGTACGCGGGTTCGCAATCATCGGGGTGTCACCCACCCGTGAGTCGTGCACGTTGGTGCATAACAACAAGCTTAGGGAGACGAGACGTGGAAACTTTGACCAATGTTCTGACAGCCATCGAGGGGGTCGTGTGGGGCCCCCTGATGCTGGTGCTGCTGCTCGGGGTGGGCCTGTATCTGCAGGCCGGCCTCAAGGTGATGCCCATTCGCAAGCTGGGCATGGGCTTCAAGCTGCTGTGGCAGGGGCGCAGCACCGAGAAGGGGGATGAAGGCGAAGGCGAGGTGTCGCCCTTCAACGCCCTGATGACGTCGCTGTCGGCCACCATCGGTACCGGCAACATCGCCGGGGTGGCCACCGCCATCTTCCTCGGTGGCCCCGGCGCGGTGTTCTGGATGTGGATCACCGCCCTGGTCGGCATGGCCACCAAGTTTGCCGAGGCGGTGCTGGCGGTGCGCTACCGTCAGGTGGACGAGGCCGGCGATCACGTCGGCGGGCCGATGTACTACATCCGCAACGGCCTGGGCCGCAAGTGGGGCTGGCTGGGCGGCGCCTTCGCGCTGTTCGGCGCCGTGGCCGCCTTTGGCATCGGCAACACCGTGCAGTCCAACTCCGTGGCCGACGGCCTGGGGCAGTCCCTCGGCCTGCCGCACTGGATCACCGGCCTGGTGATCATGGTGCTGGCCGGCGCCGTGATCCTGGGCGGCATCAAGCGCATCGCCAAGGTGGCCGGCAAGCTGGTGCCGATCATGGCCGTGGCCTACATCCTCTGCGGCCTGCTGGTGCTGATCATCAACGCCGACCAGGTCGGTGCGGCCCTGGGCATGATCTTCGGCCATGCCTTCACGCCGATCTCGGCGGCGGGCGGTTTCGCCGGCGCGGCGGTGGCCAAGGCCATCCAGTTCGGCGTGGCCCGTGGCGTGTTCTCCAACGAGGCGGGCCTGGGCAGCGCACCCATCGCCCACGCCGCCGCCCAGACCAAGAATCCGGTGCGCCAGGGCCTGATCGCCATGCTCGGCACCTTCATCGACACCATCGTGGTCTGCACCATCACCGCCCTGGCGATCCTGACCACCGCCTGGACCTCCGGTGAGACCGGCGCCTCCTTGACCGCGCTGTCCTTCAACGAGGCCCTGCCGGGCGTCGGCCAGTACGTGGTGTCCTTCGCCCTGGCGGTGTTCGCGTTCACCACCATCCTGGGCTGGGCCTTCTACGGCGAGAAGTGCTTCGAGTACCTGTTCGGTGTGGCCTCCATCAAGTTCTATCGGGTGGTCTACATCCTGGCGATCTTCGTCGGCTCGGTGCTGCCGCTCGGCTTCGTGTGGCTGCTGGCCAGCGTCTTCAACGCCATGATGGCCATCCCCAACCTGATCGCCCTGGCGCTGCTCTCGCCGGTGGTGTTCAAGCTCACCAAGGACTACTTCGACGGCAAGGAGATCCTGCCGGGCGAGGACCTCAACCAGTAAGGCGACCGGCGGCCGGCCCGGCCGCCGTCGCCCCATCTCACGGCAAGGGTGATACGAACCGATGACCGAACAACGCAAGACCCCGCTTCACGACCTGCACCTCGAACTCGGCGGCAAGATGGTGCCCTTCGCCGGCTACAGCATGCCGGTGCAGTACGCCCTCGGCGTCAAGAAGGAGCACGAGCACACCCGGACCGCCTGCGGGCTGTTCGACGTCTCGCACATGGGCCAGGTGCTGGTGAAGGGCGAGTCGCCCGCCGAGGCCCTGGAGTCCCTGGTGCCCGCCGACCTGGTGGGCCTGGCCGAGGGCATGCAGCGCTACGGCCTGTTCACCGGCGAGGACGGCGGCATCCTCGACGACCTGATGATCGTCAACGCCGGGGATCACCTCTACCTGGTGGTCAACGCGGCCTGCAAGGAGCAGGATATCGCCCACCTGCGCCGTGGCCTGCCGGAGCATGAGGTCGAGGTCCTGGATCGCGGCCTGCTGGCCCTGCAGGGGCCGAAGACCGCCGAGGTGATGGGCCGGCTGTGTCCCGAGGCCTGCGAGATGGTCTTTATGCAGCACGGCAGGTTCACCATCGAGGGGATCGATGTGTGGATCAGCCGCAGCGGCTACACCGGCGAGGACGGCTTCGAGATCTCGGTACCCGCCGAGCAGACCGAGGCCCTGGCCCGGCGCCTGCTGGCCGAGGCCGAGGTCGAGGCCATCGGCCTGGGTGCCCGTGACTCGCTGCGCCTGGAGGCCGGGCTGTGCCTCTACGGCCACGACATCGACACCGGCACCACGCCGGTGGAGGGCGGGCTGATCTGGGCGATCGGCAAGCCCCGTCGCCGCGGCGGCGAGCGCCCCGGCGGCTTCCCCGGGGCCGATCTGATCCTCCACCAGGTGGCCGAGAAGGATCACCGGCGCAAGCGGGTGGGGCTGCTCGGCGAGGGCCGGGCGCCGGTGCGCGAAGGCGCCGAGCTGTTCGACGCCGAGGGCAACCGCATCGGCGTGGTGACCTCCGGCGGCTTCGGCCCCAGCGTCGGCAAGCCGGTGGCCATGGGCTACGTGACCATCGACCAGGCCGAGGTCGGCACCACCGTGCAGGCCGAGGTGCGCGGCAAGCGGCTGCCGATGACGGTCAGCAAGATGCCCTTCGTCACGCCGGGCTACTATCGCGGCTGACGTATACCGTTATCTTGCAACGCGACGGCCATCCCGAACGGGGTGGCCGTTTTTTTCGTGCGCGTATGGGGTGAGGCGTTAGGAGTGAGGGGCGAGGGGCGAGGGAGTGAGCAGCGGGGCGGTCAGCCGTCCCGCACCCGGCGAAAGGTCAGGCTGATGCGCAGGCCGGGAGCGCGGCGCGGCAGCAGGGCATGCTCGAGCTCGGCCTGGATGCCGGGGCCCATCACCAGCAGGCTGTCGTGGGGCTGGTCGACGTTGAAGGCCGGGGCGCGGCGATCCTTCCAGCGGAAGCGCAGGGGGCGATCGGCCCCCAGGCTGACCGCGGCGATCACCGGCGCCGGGCCGAGCTCCGGCTCGTCGTCGCAGTGCCAGCCCATGCGCTCGCCGCCGTCGGCGTAGCGGTTGAGCAGCACGGCGTTGAAGTCGGCGTCGATGCCGGCCTCGGCCAGCCGGGCCACCACGGCGTCGCGGATCGCCCGGGCGACGGGGTGCCAGGGGATGGGGGCGAAGTCGCGGCCCGAGTAGCGGTAGACGGCGTCGCCCATCCACACCTGGCGTCGGGGGATGGGGTGGTCGCGGCCGAACAGGCGCAGGCGGGGGCGCTGCCAGTCCAGATCCCGGTCGAGGGCGGCCAGGGCCCGGTCGGCGGGCGGCCCGAGCAGGGTCGGGAAGCGGATCAGCGGCGGCGAGGCCAGCAGGCGCTCGCCGCCGGCGCGGGCGTCATGGGGCATGTGCGCAGGGTGCCAGTCGGCGGCTCAGGAGGCCAGCGCCAGGCTCGCCAGGGCCATCAGGTGGCCGATGGCCGCGCCGGCGGCCACGTCGCTGAGGTAGTGCAGGCCCAGGCCCACCCGGGACACCGCGATCAGCGCGATCACCGGCACCAGGGCCGGCAGCAGCCAGGGGCTGTGTACGGCCACCAGGGTGCCGAACATCACCGCGTGCATGGTATGCCCGCTGGGAAAGCTGTAGCGATCCCGCGCCGGCTCCCGGCAGGCGATGCCGGCGAAGGTGATGAAGGGCCGTTCCCGGCACAGGCGGGTCTTGACCAGCCGATAGAGGGCCACGGCGACCAGCGCGGTCAGCGCATACTGCAGCGCCAGGTGCCAGCCGTCCCGGGGAGACAGCCAGGGCTGGGCCGCGATCAGGGCCACCCACAGCGGCCAGTCGCCGGCCTTGCTGGCCAGGCGCAGCGTCATCAGCCAGGGACGGTGGATGCTGAACCCGGCCAGCCGCTGGCAGATCGGCCACTCGATGAGGTCCAGGCGTTCAAATACCACAGGGGCGCGCGGTTTCATCGGACATCTCCCGGGCGAAGTGCAGGGCGGCGAGGAAGTCGTCGGCGATGGCCGGCCAGCGGTAGCGGAGGGCGCGCTCCCGGGCGGCCCGGCCGAGACGGGCGTAGCGGGCGGGCTGCTGGCACAGCGTGATGGCGGCCTCGCGGAAGCCGGCGGCGTCACCGACCGCGCGGCTGATGCCGTTGGCATCGTCGTCGATCAGCTCGGCGCCGGCGGCATGCCGGAAGGCGACCACCGCCAGGCCGCTGGCCATGGCCTCGAGGACCACGTTGCCCCAGGTCTCGGAGATCGACGGAAAGATGAAGAGGTCGGCGCTGGCGTAGTGGCGGGCCAGCGCCTCGGGCGGCACGAAGCCGGTGAAGCGCACCTGGGGCAGGGCCTTCTCCAGGGCGGCCCGGCCGGGGCCGTCGCCGACCACCACCAGGGTCATGTCGGGACGGGCCGCGAGCATGGCGGCGAAGGTGTCGCGCAGCAGGTCCAGGTTCTTCTCCGGGGCCAGCCGGCCCACGTAGAGCGCCACCGGCCGGTGGGCGTCGCTGCCCCAGGCCTCGCGCAGGGCCGGGTCGCGCCGGGCCGGCGAGAAGCGCTCGCCCTCGATGCCGCGCGCCATCACCCGGACCCGCTGGAAGCCCCGAGCGCCGAGCTCGTCGGCCTGGGCTCGGGTGGGCACCAGGGTCGCCGCGCAGCGGTTGTGGAAGTGGCGCAGCCGGCGCAGCACCAGGGGGCGCAGCCAGCCGATGCCGTAATCGTCGCAGTAGTGATCGAAGTTGGTGTGCCAGCCGCCCACCACCGGCAGCCCCAGCGACTCGGCGACCCGCAGCGCCGACCAGCCCAGCGGGCCCTCGGTGGCGAGGTAGACGGCGTCCGGGCGCTCGGCCTCCCAGAGGCGCCGGATGCCGCCGCCCGCGGGCAGGCCCAGCCGCACCTCGCGATAGCCCGGCACGCTCAGGCCGCGGACCTGCAGCTCTCGGCTCATGCCCTCGGCGCGGTGCGGGCCCGCGGCCGGGCGTGGGCGGATCAGCTGCAGTTCATGGCCGCGGCGGCGGAGCTCCGCGCCGAGCCGGCCCAGGGTATGGGCCACGCCGTTGATATCCGGTGTCCAGGTTTCGCTGACCAGGCAGATGCGCATCGCCGTCCTCGTGCCGTCGGCGGCCCGTCCGGGCCCCATCGCCTACAGCATGGTCGGCGGGCGTGACAGCCCGGCGACACCGGCATGACGGCGCGATGACCGCGCTCAGCGCAGCACCGTCTCGGGGTCGATGGGCTTGCCGCCATGGCGCAGGTCGAACAGCAGGTCGAAGCGACCGGTGGCCGCGTGCCGGCCGACCTCGCACAGCGGGGTGCCGGCGGCGACCCGCTGGCCGCCGTCCACCAGCAGGGCGTCGCACAGCGCATAGACGCTCTGCAGGTTGTCGGCATGGTGCACGATCACCACCCGGCCGAGCTGGCGCATGCTGTCGGCGAAGCGCACCTCGCCGTCGGCCACCGCCCGGGCCCTGGCGCCCGACTCGGTGGCCAGCAGCATCGGCTGCAGGGTGCCCCGGTCGTCCTTGCCGAAGCGGCGGGCGACCCGGTAGTCCGCCAGCGGCCAGGGCCAGTCCCGGGCCCCGCCCGGCACCGGGCCGGGGTCGGGGAGGCGGCGCGGGGCGGCGTCGGCGGAGGCGCCGCCCGTGGTCGGGGCACGGCCGCCGTTCAGCGGCACCCGCACCAGCTGGCCGACCCGCAGCGCGTTGGCCGGGGTATCGGGGTTGGCCGCGGCGATCCGCCCGGCGGTGGTGCCGAAGCGCCGGGCGATGCCGCTGTAGGTGTCGCCGGGGCGCACCTGGTAGCGATAGGGGCCGCCGGACGGGGCGCGCTCCCGCCGCGAGGGCACCAGGATGCGCTGGCCGACGGCCAGGCCGCGGGGATCCACGCCGGGGTTGAAGCGGCGCAGCCGCACCAGCGGGATGTCGGCGCGGCGGGCGATCGCGCCGAGGGTGTCGCCGCGCTGGATGGTCACCCAGTTGCCGGCGGGCGAGCGCAGCGTCGGCGAGTGTCCGGCGCAGCCGGCCAGCAGGGCCAGCAGCAGGATCAGGGCGAGTCGAGGCGGGCGTCCTTGGCCTGCCACAGGGCGTTGAGCCATGACTGGAAGCGTTCCTTGTAGTGCGGGTCCTGGTGGTAGTCGCCCCGCGCCATCCAGTCGGGCACCGCCAGGCGGCGAGCCTCGAGGTGGATGGCGCCCTCGCGGCCGCAGAGGAAGTCCCAGAAGCGGGGCGTGGGGCGCTCGTAGCGCAGGGTCACGTCGAGGATGCCGCCGAGCCGGTCGCCGAGCAATCCGATCACCTGGGCGATGCCGCCGGCGCGGGGCGGCAGCAGGTGCCGGTAGGGGCTGTGGCGGGCGGCGTGCTTGGCCGGGGTGAAGCGCGTGCCCTCGACGAAGTTGTAGATGGCGATGGGCCGCTCCCGGGCGTGCCGGCACATGCGTTCGGTGGCCTCGCGGTCGCGGCGGGCCAGGTGCGGGTGGCGCTCGCGCTGCTCGCGGGTCAGGCGGCGCAGCATGGGGAACTCCATGGCCCAGAAGGCCAGCCCCACGACCGGGATCCAGATCAGCTGGCGCTTGACGAAGAAGTGCGGCATGGGGATGCGCCGGTGCAGGGCCAGGAAGAGGGCGAAGATGTCGGTCCAGCTGCGATGGTTGGCGATCACCAGCCACCAGTCGTCGGCGGTGAGGTCCTCGGGCAGGTCCAGGCGCAGGTCGGGCCGGATGCCGCGACGAATCCACCACAGGTTGACGTCGATCCAGCCCAGGGCCACGGCATTCAGCGCGCGGAGCACCCGCCGGCGCAGCGGCCGCCCCGGGGTGACCAGCTTGATCAGGGTCAGCGCGATCAGCGGCACGGCCCAGATCAGGGTGTTGAGGGCCATGACCGTCAGGCTGACGATCCCCCTGAGGGTGGACATGCCGATCTCCTTGGTGCGTGACGAAATCGACAATGCTAATGGATCCCGGCGGGGGTGCCCAGCGGCCCGGTCAACGTCGTCGGGTCATTCGCGCAACTCGGGGAGGTCCTCGAACAGCGCCAGGGCCTCGGGGTTGGCCAGCGCCTCGCGATTCTTGACCGGCCGGCCGTGGACCACGTTGCGCACCGCCAGCTCGACCAGCTTGCCCGAGCGGGTGCGCGGCAGGTCCGCGACCTGGAGGATCCTCGCCGGCACGTGGCGCGGGGTGGCATTGGCGCGGATGGTGTCGCGGATCCGCCGGCGCAGGGCCTCGTCCAGGACCTGTCCCTCGCGCAGGCGCACGAAGAGCACCACCCGGGTGTCGTCGCCCCAGTCCTGGCCGATGCACAGCGACTCCAGGACCTCCTCGACCTTCTCGACCTGGCGATAGATCTCGGCGGTGCCGATGCGCACGCCGCCCGGATTGAGCACCGCGTCGGAACGGCCGTGGATGACCAGGCCGTCCTCCGCGGTGATCTCGGCGTAGTCGCCGTGGGCCCAGACCCCGGGGAAGGTGGCGAAGTAGGCGTCGTGGTAGCGCTCGCCGTCCGGGTCGTTCCAGAAGCCCAGCGGCATGGCGGGGAAGGGCCGGGTGCAGACCAGCTCGCCCTTCTCGCCGCGCAGCGGGCGGCCGTCGTCGTCGAACACCTCCACCGCCATGCCCAGCCCCCGGCACTGCAGCTGGCCGCGGTAGACGGGGCGGATCGGGCAGCCCAGGGCGAAGCAGGAGACGATGTCGGTGCCCCCGGAGATCGAGGCCAGCAGCAGGTCGGCCTTGATGTCGCGGTAGACGTAGTCGAAGGACTCGTGGGGCAGGGCGGAGCCGGTGGACAGCAGGGCCCGCAGCGCCGAGAGGTCGTGATCGCGGTCGGGCCGCAGCCCTTGCTTCTCGCAGGCGCCCAGGTAGCGGGCGCTGGTGCCGAAGACGCTGACGCCTTCGCCCTCGGCCATCGCCCAGAGCGCGTCCGGCGAGGGGGCGAAGGGGGCGCCGTCGAACAGCACCAGGGTGGCGCCGCTGGCGAGCCCCGAGACCAGCCAGTTCCACATCATCCAGCCGCAGGTGGTGTAGTAGAAGAGCACGTCGTCGGGGCCGATGTCGGTATGCAGGCGGTGCTCCTTGAGGTGCTGGAGCAGGGTGCCGCCGGCGCCGTGGACGATGCACTTGGGCGTGCCGGTGGTGCCCGACGAGTAGAGGATGTAGAGCGGATGGTCGAAGGGCAGCGCGGTCACCTCGAGCGCTCCGGCGTCCCGGGCCAGGACATCGTCCCAGGCCACGGCGCCGGGGATGCCCGAGAGGTTCGGGCGGTCGTCGAGGAAGGGGAAGACCACCACCCGCGCCAGGCCCTCGAGGCCGGCGACGATGGCCGCCAGGCGCTCGCGGATATCGATGCCCTTGCCGTTCCAGGTGTAGCCGTCGGCGGCGATCAGCACCCGGGGGGCGATCTGACCGAAGCGGTCGAGCACGCCCTGGACGCCGAAGTCCGGCGAGCAGGACGACCACACCGCGCCGAGGCTGGCGGCGGCGAGCATGGCGATGACGGCGTGCTCGCTGTTGGGCACGACCCCGGCGACCCGGTCCCCCGGGACCACGCCGGCCTCGCGCAGCACCCCGGCCAGGCTCGCGACCCGGCGATGCAGGGTCGCGTAGTCGAGCTCGCGGCGCCGGCCCCGCTCGTCCCGGGCGATCAGCGCCGGATGGTCGTCGCGGCGCGACAGCAGGTTGGCGACGACGTTGAGGCGGGCGTCGGGAAACCAGCGAGCGCCGGGCATGGCGTCGGGGCGCTCGAGCACCCGCTCGCCGCGGGTCTCGGCGACGATGCCGAAGGCGTCCCAGAGCAGGGCCCAGAAGCGCGCCGGGTGCGCCAGGCTCCAGGCGTGCAGGGCCGCGTAGTCGTCGAGGGTGACCCCGTGCTCGCGCTCGATGCGGCGCATCAGCGCGGTCATCCGCGTGGCCTCGACGGCCTCGGGCGACGGCTGCCAGATCGGCTGGGTCATGGGCGCTCCCCCCTCGTGGCGATGGCCTATTCCGAGCTTAGCACCGGCGCGGTGAGGGTCTCCTGGATGACCTCGCGCAGCGCCTGGGCGGCCACCGAGAGGGCGTCGCCGCGGGGCGAGAGCACGCCCACGGCGCGGCGGATCACCGGCGCCTCCAGGGCCAGGCAGCGGGCGCCGAGCTCGTGCATCTGGTCGATGCACAGCGAGGGCACCGCACTGACGCCGAGCCCCTCGGCGACCATGCGGCCCACGGTGGTGAGCTGGTGGCTCTCGAAGGCCACCCGCGGCGCGATGCCCCGAGCCTGCAGCTGCTGCTCCAGCATCAGGCGCACCATGGAGGGGCGCTGCAGGGTGATGAAGTCCCGGGTCAGCAGCGTCGGCCAGTCGATGCTGGCGCGCCCTGCCAGCGGCGAGTCCGCCGGCACCACCGCCACGAAGCGATCCTCGAACAGCGGGGTGAACTCCAGGGCGTCGGCGGCCTCGGGAGCGAAGGCGATGCCCAGCTCGACCCGTCCCTGACGCACCATGTCGATGACCTGCTCGTTGATGACGTCATGGACGGTGACGCGGATCTGCGGGTAGCGCTCGCGGAAGGCCATCAGCACGCCGGGCAGCTGGTTGCCCGCCAGGGAGGGCATGGCGGCCAGGGCCACCCGGCCGAGGCGCAGGGTGAAGCGCTGGCGCAGCAGCTCCTCGGTGTTGTCCCAGTCGGCCAGCAGGCGCTTGGCCAGCGGCACCAGGGATTCGCCCTCCGGGGTCAGGCGCACCCGGCGGGTGCTGCGGGTCAGCAGCCGGCCGCCCAGGGACTCCTCGAGCCCCTTGATGGTGAGGCTGAGCGCCGGCTGGGAGAGGTGGAGCCGCTGGCAGGCCTGGGTGAAGCTCAGGGTCTGGGCCACGGCCAGGAAGGCGCGAAGCTGCTTGACGGTCATGACGGCCCCATTTATTGGGTAGGCAAAATAATCAATAAAAAAAACAAACTTAACAAATATATAGTCCCCCGCGACACTGCTTGCATCCGTCACAACAACCTTCCAACCATGCGAGGCATCGATATGGCCGGATTCGACAAGCGAGTGGGCTCCTACGAAGAAGCCATGGCCGGTCTGGAGAGCGGGATGACCGTGATCGCCGGCGGCTTCGGGCTGTGCGGCATTCCCGAGAACCTGATCGCCGAGATCCAGCGCCGGGGCGTCAAGGACCTGACCGTGTACTCCAACAACTGCGGCGTCGACGGCTTCGGCCTGGGCCTGCTGCTGGAGGACAAGCAGATCCGCGAGATCCACGCCTCCTACGTGGGCGAGAACGCGCTGTTCGAGCAGCAGATGCTGGAAGGCGAGATCGAGGTGGTGCTGACTCCCCAGGGCACCCTGGCCGAGAAGATGCGCGCCGGCGGTGCGGGTATCCCCGCCTTCTACACCGCCACCGGCTACGGCACCCCGATCGGCGAGGGCAAGGAGGTCCGCGAGTTCGGCGGCCGCCACTACATCCTCGAGGAGTCGGTGGTCGGCGACTTCGCCATCGTCAAGGGCTGGAAGGCCGACCGCTACGGCAACGTCGTCTATCGCGACACCGCCCAGAACTTCAATCCCCTGGCCGCCACCGCCGGCAAGATCACCGTGGTCGAGGTCGAGGAGATCGTCGAGCCCGGCGAGCTGGCGCCCGACCAGATCCACACCCCGGGCATCTACGTGGATCGCCTCATCCAGGGCAGCTTCGAGAAGCGCATCGAGAAGCGCACCGTGCACCAGGGCTAAGAGCCCTTTCACGACCCGTCGAGAGACGAGCTTTTCCGGCGACAAGCCCCGGAGTGCCGGGTCACCGCGAGGGCGCTGTCAATTAGCCCTCCATGGCAAAGGACCCTCGCTCCGCCTTGTCCCCGGCACTCATCCTGGCCGAGGTCGGGGAACTGCGCTCTCAGATGACGTTTATCTCTCACAAGACACAAGAGGCATCAAGATGGCACTGACTCGCGAACAGATGGCAATGCGCGTGGCGCGCGAACTCGAGGACGGCTTCTACGTCAACCTGGGCATCGGCATCCCCACCCTGGTGGCCAACTATGTCCCGGACGACATCGACGTCATGCTGCAGTCCGAGAACGGCCTGTTGGGCATGGGCCGCTTCCCCACCGAGGAGGAAGTGGATCCGGACATGATCAATGCCGGCAAGCAGACCGTCACCGCCCGTCCCGGCGCGGCGATCTTCTCCTCCGCGGAATCCTTCGCCATGATCCGCGGCGGCCACGTCGACCTGACCGTGCTCGGCGCCTTCGAGGTCGACCAGAACGGCAACATCGCCTCCTGGATGATCCCCGGCAAGCTGATCAAGGGCATGGGCGGCGCCATGGACCTGGTGGCCGGCGCCGAGAACATCATCTGCACCATGACTCACGCCTCCAAGCATGGCGAGTCCAAGCTGCTGGCGTCCTGCAACCTGCCGCTGACCGGCGCCGGCTGCATCAACCGCGTGCTGACCGACCTGGCCTATCTGGAGATCGAGGACGGCGCCTTCGTGCTCAAGGAGCGGGCCCCGGGCGTGTCGGTGGAGGAGATCCAGGAAAAGACGGCGGGCAAGCTGATCGTCCCGGATCACGTGCCGGAAATGGTCTTCGCCGACTGATCCCTCGTCACGACCCTGCCGGTCGCGCGGCCCGGGCTTTCGCCCGGGCCGCCTGCTTTCGGGCCCGGCCCGGGCGCGGGATGCCGAAAAAATGACCATTCCGAGGTCGCCGGCGGCGTCGTGGGGCCTGCGGCGGCCTGTGCCGGGGCGATGCACAGCGTTATCCACAGAAACTGTGGACGGGCTCAGTCGAGCTCGCAACGGGTGTGGTGGGGGAGCAGCAGGGCGGCGGCCCTTTCCTGGTTGGCGGCGACCTGCTTCTGGACCAGCGCCAGGCCGCCGCCGCCGACCCGGTACTCGTCGCCGTCGGCGAAGCACAGCCGGCGGGCCGGGGCCGGGTGGAAGCGGTACTCGAGCAGTGGCGAGATGGGCAGCAGGCCGTGATGGCGGTCGGCGCGACCGGGCAGGCCGGCCTGTTCCAGGGCGCCGTCCAGGTCGGCGATGTCGCGGCCGAGGCGCGTGCAGTCGAAGCCGGGGTGGTGCAGGCGGGGCCCCATGATCGCCAGCCAGCCGGCCAGCGGGTGGGCGGCGGCGAGCGCCAGGTAGCTGGCCCGGTCCGGCATCGGCCAGGGCCGGCCGTGGCACAGCAGCGCCTGGCCGTGGCGTTCCCCGGGCGGGGCCCGTTCCACCAGTCGCTGCAGCGCCGAGCGCGGTTCCCGGGACAGGGTCCCCAGCTGCAGTTCGGCCAGGACCAGCCAGGCGCCGTCGTCGGGGGCGGCCAGCAGGGTGGCCAGCAGGCCGCGGTCGGGCATCGCGTAGCGATACGCCGGGCGGTAGCCGAAGCGCATCAGGGACGGCAGCAGGGCCTCCATGGACCAGGGGCCGTGATTGAGCGTCAGCAGCGTCAGGTATTCCGGCGGGATCGACACCGGCCAGAGTCGCAGCCCGCCGATGTCCGGGTGCTGGTGGACATAGTCCAGCCATAGCTGCTGGACGAACTCTTCCCGTTGCATGCTGCCTTGCCCTCGTCTGCGGAAGCCTGTGCCCTGGGGGCAGTGTAAGCCGCGGGAGTGTGGGCGGATTCAACGAGGGCCGGAAACGCGAAAACCGCCGGCGAGGGCGGTTTTCGCGATGCGGGGCGCGAAGCCCGTGTCAGTCGGCGGTCGCGGCCGGCAGCAGCGCCTCCTGGCGGACGTACTGGTCGAACTCGGTGAAGCCGCCGATATGGGTCTGGTCGACGAAGATCTGCGGCACGGTCTCCACCGGCTTGCCGATGGTCTTCTCCATGTCGGCCTTGGTGATGCCTTCCTCGTGGATGTCCACGTAGCGGAAGCCCTGGATGGCACCGGCGCTCTCGAGCTTCTCGGCGAGCTCCTTGGCGCGCACGCAGAAGGGGCAGGCGGGACGGCCGAAGATGACGACGAACATGCTGACGACTCCTTGCATCGGGGATGCGGGTAAAGGGGGCGGAAACGGGCGCCATTGTGACCCAGGACGGCGCCATTGGCCAATAGCCCCGGCCTGTATCGCCGATTGCGGGGGCCTATGGCGCGGCTACAGCTGGCCCAGCTCGCTGGCGTCGGCGTGGCGCAGCAGTTCGCCCAGCGGCTCGTGCAGCGCCGGGGTCGCCACCAGCAGGTTCTCGCCGTAGAGGTCCTCGGGGATGCCGCCGGGGCCGGGGTAGAGATGCCCGGTGCGGGCACCGGCCTCGCGGGCGATCAGCAGCCCGGCGGCCAGGTCCCAGGGGGTGATGCTTTCGTAGTAGGCATCCAGCCGGCCGCTGGCCACGGCGCACAGGTCCAGGGCCGCGGAGCCGGCCCGGCGCACGTCCTGGCAGCGGGAGAGCACGGCCATCAGCCGGCGCATCAGCGGGGGGCGGCTGTCCCGGCGATAGGGGAAGCCGGTGCCGACCAGGGCCCGGGACAGCTCGCGGGTCCGGCTGACGCGCATCGGCTCGCCGTTGCACCAGGCGCCGCGGCCGGCCAGGGCGGTATAGGTCTCGCCCAGGAAGGGGGCGTGCACCACCCCGACCCTGAGCCGACCGCCGCTGACCCAGCCGATCGACACCGCCACGTGATGCAGGCCGTGGGCGAAGTTCACGGTGCCGTCGATGGGGTCCACCACCCACAGGTCCCGGGGGTGCTCCAGGGCCTCGCGATCCGGGGCGAGCTCCTCGCTGAGCCGCGCCTCCTCGGGGAAGCTCGCCTGGAGGCGCTCCTCGATGTAGGTGTCCACCTCCACGTCGGTATCGGTGACCAGCTCCTGGCCGTGCTTGTAGCGCTGGCCGAAGCCGCCCGCGTCCCGGGCCTCGACGATCAGGCGGCCGGCGTGGGTGGCGATGTCGACGGCGATCTCCAGGCGCTGCTCGGGGGACATGGGGGCTCCTTGGGGCGAGTGGCGGGGGCGCGAGGCGCGACGGCCCCGGCGCGGGATGTCGCGCTTCTAGGCTAGCAGTCCGGACGGGCCCTGCCGAACCTCGTTCGCGGCCGCTATACTGGCGACCCCCAACGATCCGGAGGCAGGATGCAGGCATTGACCGCCGATCAGTACGAACGCCTGGCCACGCTGGCCTGCGCCTGGGCACGGGCCCATCTCGCCGAGGCCAAGGCCGAGCCGCACTACAACCCGCGGCTGGGCGTCGACGCCCTGTGCTTCCAGCCGCAGGCGCTGCCCGACGGCCGCCCGGCCCTGCTGGGCGCGCTCATCACCCCGGTCTCGCTGTCGCTGGCGCTGGTGCCGGAGTCACCGATGGCTCCTCCCGAGGCGGCGTCGCTGGTCCTGACGCTGCCCTCCGGCCGCTACCCCTTCCGGGTGCTGGCGCTGGACGCGGAGCAGTGGCTGTGGGCCTGTCCGCTGCTGGACGACCTGTCCGACATCGATTCGCTGCAGGAAGGCAGCCGCCTGGCCCAGCGGCTGATGGAGCGGGTCATGGCGCCGGCGGCGTCCGGCGACTAGCCCGGCGCCGGGGGTGGTGCAGTGCATCAAGCCGTCCTATGCTGGACCCCGCAGCCTTTCAGGGAACCCGCATCGAGGAGACGTCATGACCGCCAATGCTTCCACCCCCCGCGTCGCCCTGGTCACCGGCACCAGCAGCGGCATCGGCGCCGCCGTGGTTCGCCACTTTCGCGACCTCGGCCACCAGGTGCTGGCCGTGGACTTCAACCCCGACGGGCGCCAGGTGGCGGAGGCCGCCGGGGCGGCCTTCTTCCAGGCCGACCTGACCGACGGCGAGGCCTGCCGGGCCGCGGTGGCCGATGCCCTGGCGCGCTTCGGGCGCCTCGACATCCTCGTCAACAACGCCGGCATCCAGCATGTCTCGCCCATCGAGGACTTCCCCGAGGACCAGTGGCGGCGGATCATCGATCTGATGCTCACCGCGCCCTTCCTGCTGACCCAGGCCGCCTGGCCGTCGATGCGCGAGGCCGGCTGGGGACGCATCGTCAATGTCGCCTCGGTGCATGCCCAGGTGGCCTCGCCGGGCAAGGCCGCCTACATCAGCGCCAAGCACGGCATGATCGGCCTGACCAAGACCGCGGCCCTGGAAGGTGGCGGCCAGGGCATCACCGCCAACGCCATCTGCCCGGCCTACGTCAAGACGCCGCTGGTGGACAACCAGATCGCCGACCAGGCCCGGCTGCACGGCATGCAGGAGCAGCAGGTGGTGGAGGAGGTCATGCTCAAGAACGCCGCCGTCAAGCGCCTGATCGATCCCGACGAGGTCGCCTCGCTGGTCGGCTACCTGGCCTCGGACGCGGCCGGCGCGGTGACCGGCGCCAGCTGGAACATCGACCTGGGGTGGACGGCTCAGTAAGGCGCGGCTGCGCCGCTGGAAGAGGGAAGGGCGTGGCTGTGCCACTCGAAGAAGGAAGACCGGCGCTTCGCGCCTGATAGAAGGAAGACATGAGCATACCCTGTCTTCCCTCTTCCCTCTTGGCGCCTCAGCGCCGTACCGGTCGCTTCTGCAGCTTGCGCTGCAGGGTGCGCCGATGCATGCCCAGCGCCCGGGCGGTGGCGGAGATGTTGCCGTCGTGCTCCTGGAGCACCTTCTGGATGTGCTCCCAGGTCAGCCGGTTGACCGAGGGCGGGTGATCGGCGACCTCCGCTTCCGGGTCTCCCTCCTCCCGCGACAGGGCGGTGAGCACCTCGTCGGCGTCCGCCGGCTTGCACAGGTAGTTCACCGCCCCGAGCTTGATCGCCTCCACCGCCGTGGCGATGCTCGAGTAGCCCGTCAGCACCACGACCCGGCAGTCCGGCACCAGCTCCAGCAGCTCCGGCAGCAGCTTGAGGCCGGACTCCTGCTCCAGCTTGAGGTCCAGGGTGGCCATCTGCGGCCGATGACGTCGTGCCAGCGACAGGGCCTCGGCCCCGTCATGGGCCACCAGCACCTCATAGCCGCGCCGGCTCAGGGCGCGATGCAGCACATGGCAGAACATCTCGTCATCGTCGATGATCAGCAGCCGTTGGTCGCTCTCTTGCATGACATCCTCGCAGGGTCGGGGCGCGGGTCAGGCCGCGGGGTCGCTACGGGGCAGGGTCACCTCGGTCAGGGTGCCGCCCTCGGGGTGATTGTACAGGCTGACGCCGCCGCCGAAGCGGTTGATGGTGGCGTGGGTCAGGAACAGGCCGATGCCCAGCCCCTTGCTCTTGGTGGAGACGAAGGTCTCGCCGAGCTGGTCGGCGATCGACAGCGAGACCCCGGGGCCGTGGTCGCGGATGTCGATCACCACCGCCTCGTCGTTCCAGTCCAGCTGGATGGCGATGTCGTCGGGGTTGGCGTCCGCGGCGTTGTTGAGCAGGTTGGTCAGCGCCTGGTCCAGGGTGGTGTCCACCGCCACCCGGGGATTCCCGCGGCGCCCGGTCACGTCCAGGCGGTGGGCCACGTCCGGTCGCAGTACCAGCCAGCGCTGCACCACCTCGGCCAGCCATTCCTGGGCGTCGCGGACCTCCGGGCGCGCCATGCGGCGCCGGTCGGCGCTGTCCACCAGGTGGCGCAGGCGCGACTTGCAGGTGTCGACCTGCTCGCGCAGCAGGTCGATGTCCTTCTCCAGCAGCGGCTGGCCGCGGGCGTCCTCGCGCATCTCCTTGAGCAGCACCGCCATGGTCGACAGCGGCGTGCCCAGCTCGTGGGCGGTGCCCGCCGCCTGGGTGGCCACGGCCAGCACCTGCTCGTTGCGCAGCACCGCCTCGCGGGTGCGGGACAGCGCCTGCTCGCGGCCGCGCAGGGCGCGGGCCATCTTGTAGATGAAGAAGGTCACCAGGCCCGCGGACAGGGCGAAGTTCAGCCACATGCCCAGGGTATGCAGGTTCACCCCCGCCTCGGCATGGGGCATGCCGAGCTGGGGAACGGGATGGTAGAAGACCATCAGGAAACTGGTGCCGGCCAGCCCCGCGGCCGCGACCGCCCAGGCATGGCGCCAGGGCAGGGTGGCGGCGGCGATGGTCACCGGCACCAGGTAGTAGTTGATGAAGGGGTTGGTGGAGCCGCCGGTGAAGTAGAACAGCAGCGTCAGCCCGGCCATGTCGGCCAGCAGGTGGGCCAGGTACTCGCGATGGGTCACCGCCCGCGGGCGCCCCAGCCGCCACCAGGTGGCGACGTTGATCAGCCCCATGACCAGGATCACGCCGATCACCGCCGGCAGGTCCAGGTCGAAGCCCAGGCCCTCCACGCCGATCACGATGCCGGCCAGGAAGCCGGTCCAGGTGATGCCGCGGACGATGGTCAGGCGTACCAGGTTGCGATTGGGGGTGGACAGCGGCAGGGGCAGGGCGGCTTGCATGAGGACTCCACGATGCAGGTCGGGGGGCATGATAACCGAAGTTTCCCCCCGGATGCGCGCCCGCGGCGCGATGTCACCCGATTCCGCGTGGACGGCGCAAGCCTGTATATTGGCCTTCGCGAATCCTCGACTAGGGCGCCCCGATGCGACGACGCTTGCTTCCCCTGCTGATCCTGGCCCTCGGCGTGGCGGTCTTCCTGGCGCTGCGCGCGACGCGCCCCGAGCCCGAGGGCGCCGCGCCCGGCGAGCGCCGCTGGCGGGTCGAGACCCTGGAGGCGACCCTGGCCGAGCACGCGCCGCGGCTGACCCTGTACGGCGAGATCACCGCGCCCGAGGCCGTCACCGTCAGCGCCCCGCTCACCGCGCGTCTCGCCGAGCGGCCGGTCCGTGACGGCCAGCGCGTGGCCGAGGGCGAGCTGCTGCTGGCCCTGGACCAGGCCGACGTCGCCCCGGTGGTGGCCCGTGCCGAGGCCCGGGTGGCGGACCTGCAGGCCCAGCTCGAGGCCGAGCGGGTCGGTCATGCCAGCGACCGCGACGCCCTGGCCCGCGAGCGCGAGCTGCTCGACAACGCCCGCCGACGCCTGGCGCGCATCCGCTCGCTGGCAAGCCGGGACCTGGCCGCGTCCGCCGACCTGGACGACGCCCGGGATGCGCTGGCCCGGGCGCGGGTCACGGTGGCGGCCCGGGAGGGCCGCATCGCCGAGCACCCCGCCCGCCTGGCGCGGCTCGAGGCCGGCCTCGCCGAGGCCCGGGCGGGGCTCGCCGAGGCCCGACGGGACGCCGCCCGGGCCCGGGTCAGCGCCCCCTTCGACGGCGTGGTCGGCGAGGTGAGCGCCGCGCCGGGGGAGCGGGTGGTCGAGGGGGCCGAGCTGCTGTCGCTGTATCCCCGGGATGGCCTGGAGCTGCGGGCCCTGGTGCCCGCCCCCTACCTGGCCGAGCTGCAGGCCGCCCTGGCGGAAGGGCGGCGGCCGATCGCCATCGGCGAGGACGCGCGCTTCGCGCTGACCGGTTTCAGCGGCCGCAGCGAGCCCGGCGGCACCCAGGCCATCCTGCGCCTGCTGGACGGCGGCGAGGCGCTGAGGCCCGGCAGCCTGGTGGACGTCCGCCTGCGGCGCCCCCCGGTGGCCGACAGCCTGGCCGTGCCGGCCAGCGCCCTCTACGGCGAGGGCGATCTCTACCTGCGCGATGCCGACGGCCGCATGCGGCGGGTGGCGGTGACCCGCCACGGCCCGGTCCCCGGGCCCGACGGCGACAGCTGGGTGCTGGTCAGTGGCGAGGCCCTGGCCGACGGCCAGTCGGTCATCGTCACCCACCTGCCCAACGCCCTCGAGGGCTTGCGGGTCGAGGCAGCCGACGGGGCGGCGCCATGAGCCGGCGTCGCGGGCCGCTGGGCTTCTTCGTCCACCACCGGGTGGCCGCCAACCTGGTGATGCTGCTCATGCTGCTGGGCGGGGCCCTGGGCCTGTCGCGCATGAACATCCAGTTCTTCCCCGATTTCGCCCTGGACGTGGTCACCGTGCGCACCCTGTGGAGCGGCGCCGCCGCGGAGGACGTGGAGCAGGGCATCACCGTGCCCCTGGAGCAGCGGCTGCGCAGCCTGGACGGCCTCAAGCGCATGACCTCGACCTCCGCCCAGGGCGTCTCCAGCCTGACCCTGGAGTTCCGCGAGGGCAGCGACCCGGTGCTGGCGCTGGACGACGTGCGCCAGCGGGTCGACGAGTTCACCAACCTGCCGGCGGACGCCGAGACGCCGCGGGTCAATCGCGTGGCCCGCTACGAGCCGGTGGCCCGGCTGCTGGTGCACGGGCCGAGCTCCCGGCGGGAGCTCCGGGCGCTGGCCAACCGGCTCGAGGACGAGCTGCTGGACGCCGGCATCGATCGCATCGAGACCCAGGGGCTCCCGGAACAGCAGATCAGCATCGAGGTGCCGGCGGCCCGCCTGCAGGGGCTGGCGCTGGACATCGGCGACATCGCCGAGCGCATCGACCGGCTGTCCCGCGACCTGCCGGCGGGCCAGCTGGGACAGCGCGACAGCACGCGCGAGCTGCGCGCCGTGGAGCAGCGGCGCTCGCCGGCCGGGTTCGCCGAGCTGCCGATCCTCGGCAGCGACCGGGTGCGGATCCGCCTGGGCGATATCGCCACCGTGCGCCAGGAGCCCCGCGACGGCCAGGTGACCCTGAGTCGCGACGGTCGCCCCGCGGTCGAGCTGCTGCTGCAGCGCACCGAGGACGGCAATGCCCTGGCCGCCGCCGGCGTCCTGGAGGACTGGCTCGAGGCGCGCCGGCCGAGCCTGCCGCCAGCGGTGACCCTGGAGGTCCACGACCAGACCTGGCGGCTGATCGCCGAGCGCATCGGGCTGCTCGTCGGCAATGGCCTGGGGGGGCTGCTGCTGGTGCTGGGGCTGCTCTACCTCTTCCTGCCGGGGCGGGTGGCCTTCTGGGTGGCGGTCGGCATTCCCACCGCCTTCCTCGGCGCCATGGCGGTGTTCTGGCTGATCGGCGGCTCGATCAACATGATCTCGCTGTTCGCGCTGATCATGGCCCTGGGGGTGATCGTCGACGACGCCATCGTGGTCGGCGAGGACGCCGACGCCCATGCCCGCCAGGGCGAGCCGGCGCGGCACGCCTCGGAAGGGGCGGCGCGCCGCATGCTGTGGCCGGTGCTGGCGTCCTCGCTGACCACGGTGGCGGCCTTCATGCCGCTGCTGATGGTCGGCGGCGTGATCGGCAGCATCCTCGGCGACATTCCGGTGGTGATGGTCTGCGTGCTGATCGCCTCGCTGATGGAATGCTTCGTGGTGCTGCCCGCCCACCTGCGCAACGCCTTCGTGCCGGCGCCGACGGCGACCCGCTCGCTGCCGGCCCGGGTCCGCGGGCGCTTCGAGGGCGCCTTCGAGGCCTTCCGCGAGGGGCCCTTCCGGCGCTTCTCGGCGCTGACCCTGCGCCATCGGGGCGCGACCCTGGCCGCGGCGGTTGCCGTGGTGCTCGTCAGCCTGGGGCTGCTGGCCGGGGGGCGCCTGGCCTTCAACTTCTTCCCCGCCCCGGAGCCCAATGTCCTCTACGCCAATGCCGGCTTCGTGGCGGGCACCGATCGCGAACGCGTCGACCGCTTCCTGGCCCGCATGGAGCAGGCCCTGGCGGCCACCGACGCCGAGCTGGGCGGCGGCCTGGTGACCCAGGCGGTGACCCGCCATGGCGCGGTGATCGCCGATGGCCGGGCCTCGCGCAGCGGCGACAACCTCGGCTCGATCATGGTGGAGCTGGTGCCCTCGGACGACCGCACGGTGCGCAACGCGACCTTCATCCGGGCCTGGCGAGAGCGGCTGCCGCCGCCGCCGGGCCTGGAGACCCTGACCATCACCGAGCGCAGCGCCGGCCCCCCGGGCAAGGACGTCAACGTGCGTCTCACCGGCGAGACGCCGGTCGCGCTGAAGCGCGCCGCCGAGGCCCTGACGGTGGCCCTGGACGAGCTGCCCGGGGTCCTCGACACCGAGGACGACATGCCCTGGGGGCGCGAGCAGCTGCTCTACCGGGTCAACCCCCGGGGAGAAGCCCTGGGGCTGACCACCCGCGAGCTGGGGCGCCAGCTGCGCGATGCCTTCGACGGTCGCCTGGTGCAGATCTACCAGGACGGCGCCGACGAGATCGAGGTGCGGGTGATGCTGCCCCGGGATCAGCGCGAGCGCCTGGCGACCCTGTCGCGGCTCGGCGTGCGCACCGCGGACGGCCGCTTCGTGCCCCTGGGCCAGGTCATGACCCTGGACCATCGCCAGGGCTTCGAGGCCCTGCGCCACGCCGACGGGCGCCTGGCGGTGGAGGTCACCGCCGCGGTGGATGCCGAGGTCACCACCCCGGATCGCATCCTCGCCGGCCTGGAGGCCGAGACCCTGCCGGCGCTGGCCCGCGCCCACGGCGTGCACTACAGCTTCGAGGGGCGCGCCGCCGACCAGCGCGAGACCTTCGCCGACATGCGCACCGGCCTGGCGGTCGGACTCGGCCTGATGTACATGGTGCTGGCCTGGGTGTTCGCCTCCTGGAGCCTGCCGCTGATCGTCATGGCCACCATCCCGCTGGCCCTGGTGGGCGCCCTGCTGGGGCACTGGCTGATGGGGCTCGACCTTACCATGCTGTCGCTGTTCGGGCTGTTCGGGCTCTCCGGCATCGTGGTCAACAACGCCATCATCCTGGTGACCTTCTACCGCCAGCAGCGCCGCCGCGGGCTGGCCATCGACGCCGCCCTCAACGAGGCGGTGGTGCAGCGGGTGCGCGCCGTGCTGCTGACCTCCCTGACCACCATCGGCGGCCTCACGCCGCTGCTGTTCGAGACCTCCCTGCAGGCCCAGTTCCTGATTCCCATGGCGGTGTCCATCGCCTTCGGCCTGGGGCTCTCGACCCTGCTGGTGCTGGCGGTGATCCCGGTGCTGCTGAGCTACCTGGAGCGGCTGCGCGCCCGGCTGGGACGCGATGCGGACGCGGCGGAGCTGCCGTCGGGCGCCGCCGGCCGCTAGAATGGCTCCCGGACCCGAGCATTCCCCGTCAGAGGAGAACACGATGTCATCCACCGTGCTGATCACCGGCGCCAACCGCGGCGTCGGCCTGGCCCTGGCCCGTCACTATGCCGGCGAGGGCCGGCGCGTCATCGGCGTCTGCCGGAAGGCGTCCGCCGAGCTCGCCGAGGTCGCCGAGCGGGTCATCGACGGCATCGACGTGACCCGCTCCGAGGACGTGGCCCGCCTAGCCCGCGAACTCGATGGCCGACCCCTCGACCTGCTGATCAACAACGCCGGCCTGCTCCACGACGAGGTCCTCGGCGAGCTCGACTTCGACGCCATCCGCGCCCAGATGGAGATCAACGCCTATGCGCCGCTGCGCGTCGTCGAGGCGCTGCTGCCGTGCCTGGGGGAGGGCGCCAAGGTCGCCAACATCACCAGCCGCATGGGCTCGATCGCCGACAACGATTCCGGCGGCCGCTACGGCTATCGCGCCTCCAAGGCGGCCTTGAACGCCTTCGGCAAGTCGCTGGCCGTGGACCTGGCGCCCCGCGGCATCGCGGTGGCGCAGCTGCATCCCGGCTACGTGCAGACCCGCATGGTCAACTTCGGCGGCCTGATCTCGCCGGAGGAGGCGGCCGCGGGGCTGGCCGCGCGCATCGAGGCGCTGACCCTCGAGACCAGCGGCGGCTTCTGGCACAGCAACGGCGAGCGGCTGCCCTGGTGAGCCCGCTTCCGCCCTCGCTGCAGCGCCGGCTGCTGGCCGGCGTGACGGCCGCCGGCCGCGAGGTCCTGGCCATTCGCCGGCGGTCCTTCGCCGTCGAGCTCAAGGACGACGGCAGTCCGGTCACTGAGGCCGACCTCGCCGCCCAGGGTGTCCTGCTGGCGCTGTTGGCGGCGCTCACGCCCCGGCTGCCGGTGCTGTCCGAGGAAACGGCGCCGGTGCCCTGGGCGATGCGGCGCCGATGGCGGCGCTACTGGCTGCTGGACCCGCTGGACGGGACCCGGGAGTTCGTCGCCGGGCGCGACGACTTCACCCTCAACCTGGCGCTGGTCGAGGACGGCGTGCCGGTGTTCGGCCTGGTGCATGCCCCGGCCTTCGCCGCCAGCTGGTACGGTGGCGTCGGGCTCGGGGCGCGCCGCCGCTGCCATCGTGACGGCGACGAGCGCGCCATCCGGGTACGGCCGCTGCCGGACCCGGCGCGCACGCCCTGGCGGGTGCTGGGCAGCCGGGCCCATGGACTGGGGCTCCTCGACGCCTTCTGTCAGGCCCTGCCGCCCCACCGGCGGGTGGCCCGGGGCAGCTCGCTGAAGCTGTGCCTGATCGCCGAGGGGGCGGCCGATCTCTACCCGCGCTTCGGGCCGACCGGCGAGTGGGACACGGCCGCCGGCCAGGCCGTACTGGTCGCCGCCGGCGGCGGCGTGCTCGAGGCCGACGGCCTGGCGACGTTGCGCTGTAATCGCCGCCGCGAGCCGCTCAATCCCGATTTCATCGCCTGCAGCGCCCGGGATCCCCGCTGGGAGCGGGCCCTGGCCGCCACCCGGGGGGCGCCCCGTTGAGCCGCCTCAAGGGGCCGGGGGGCGCAGGTAGGCCAGCCAGTAGACGCCGGCGACCAGCAGGCTGCCGCCGAGGATGTTGCCGGCGGTGACCAGCGCCAGGTTGAGGGCCGCGCCGCCGACGGGCACCGCCTCCGGCGCCAGCCACAGGCCCAGCGGCAGGAAGCACCAGTTGGCCACCGAGTGCTCGAAGCCCAGTGCCACGAAGGCGCTGATCGGCCAGACGATGGCGAGCAGCTTGTCGGTGACGCTGTGCCCACCCATGGCCAGCCATACGGCCAGGCACACCAGGACGTTGCACAGCAGGCCCCGCCCGAAGGCGGCCAGCGGCTCCAGCTCGGCCTTGGCCGCGGCGATCGCCACCAGGGTCTCGCCCAGGCCGCCGTCGCCCAGCGCCGGCAGGTCGGCGACCAGGGCCAGGGCCACCGTGCCCACTGCGCCGACCGCGTTGCCGAGGTAGACCAGCCCCCAGTGGCGCAGCAGCTCCCGGCCGCGGATCTCCCCGCTGGCCCAGGCCATGGCCATCAGGTTGTTGCCGGTGAAGAGCTCGGCGCCGGCCACCACCACCAGGGCGAGCCCCAGGCAGAAGCTCAGGCCGCCGAGCAGGCGGGTGATGCCGAAGCCCAGCTCGCTGCCGGTGACCACCACGGCGAAGAACAGCGCGCCCAGGGCGATGAAGGCGCCGGCCAGCACGGCCAGCAGCAGCACGCTGGCGGCATCGGCGCGCGCCTTGGCCACGCCCAGGCGGGTGACGCGCCGCGCGATCTCGCGGGGCGGGTAGGCATCGCCGAACAGCGGCGCCTTGTCCATGGGAGCGACCTCCGGAGGCGGTGACCCCTTCACTATAGCGGCTGCCCCGTGGGCCTCGCCCGGCCCGTGGGTATCGGATATCGATCGGTGTTCGAGCCCCGCCGGGTCGCAAAACTTTCATGGCAAGGTCACCCGCCGGCCGGGTCAGGCTGGACTATGGTGTAGGTCCCATAGGCGCAGCACAGCCGGAGGCGGTCCCCATGTGCCAGGTACAGGTCGAGCGGCTTCCCCTGCAGCAGCTGAACCGGCGTCGCGGCGCCGTGCCCGACGTGGTCTTCGTGGTGCCTCCCGAGGCGGACCTGCGAGGCCTCGGAAGGGATCCCCGGCGCGGCCCCTTCCTGATGCTGAAGTCCGGCCTGCGCTGCTGGCCACTGCACGACGCTCGCCCCGGGGGCGACCTCGCCGGCTGCCGGGTGCTGGTGGTCGACGCCGAGCGGGCCGAGACCCCCAGGGTGCGGGAGTTCGTCGCCGAGTCGCTGGGCCTGCGGCTCGGGGCCGCCGTCTAGGGGCTCGCCGGCGGGCCAACGGCTCGCGCCTCGAGACAGCGCCCCCGGCCGGGCGGTACAATCCCGTCAGCGAGTCCCGTCATGCCGGGACCATCGAGACGCGAGTACCAGCCTGAGCACAGAGGCCCGATGACACATTCCACGCAAGCCCACGAGACCGGGCTTCGACGCACCTTTGCCATCATCAGTCACCCCGACGCGGGCAAGACCACCATCACCGAGAAGATGCTGCTGTTCGGCAACGCCATCCAGATGGCGGGGTCGGTGAAGAGCAAGCGCGACGATCGCCACGCCACCTCCGACTGGATGAAGATGGAGCAGGAGCGCGGCATCTCGGTGACCACCTCGGTGATGCAGTTCCCCTATGGCGGGCGCATCGTCAACCTGCTCGACACGCCCGGTCACGAGGACTTCTCCGAGGATACCTACCGCACCCTGACGGCGGTGGACTCGGCGCTGATGGTCATCGACGGCGCCAAGGGCGTCGAGGACCGCACCATCAAGCTGATGGACGTCTGTCGCCTGCGCACCACCCCGATCCTGACCTTCGTCAACAAGATGGACCGCGACATCCGCGATCCCATCGAGGTGATGGACGAGGTGGAGGAGGTGCTCAACATCCAGTGCGCGCCCATGACCTGGCCCATCGGCATGGGGCGGCACTTCAAGGGCGTCTACCATCTCTACAACGACGTCATCCATCTCTACACCCAGGGGCAGGGCAATCGCATCCCCGACGACAGGCGCATCGAGGGGCTCGACAGCCCCGAGGTCGACGAGGTGCTCGGCGAGGACGTCGCCGAGGAGCTGCGCATGGAGGTGGAGCTGGTCCGCGGCGCCGCCCATCCCTTCGACCACCAGGCCTATCTGCGCGGCGAGCTGACCCCGGTGTACTTCGGCACCGCCATGGGCAACTTCGGCGTGCGCGAGATGCTCGACGGCTTCGTCGAGTACGCCCCGACGCCCCAGCCCCGGGAGACCGACACCCGCACCGTGGAGGCCGAGGACGGCACCTTCACCGGCTTCGTGTTCAAGATCCAGGCCAACATGGATCCCAACCACCGGGATCGCATCGCCTTCCTGCGGGTCTGTTCGGGCAAGTACGAGAAGAGCATGAAGATGCGCCACGTGCGCATCGGCAAGGACGTCAAGATCGCCGATGCCCTGACCTTCATGGCCTCGGACCGCGCCCATGTCGAGGAGGCCTGGCCGGGCGACATCATCGGCCTGCACAACCACGGCACCATCCAGATCGGCGACACCTTCACCCAGGGCGAGGACATGCGCTTCACCGGCATCCCGCACTTCGCCCCGGAGCTGTTCAAGCGCGTGCGCCTCAAGGACCCGCTGAAGATGAAGGCGCTGCAGAAGGGCCTGCAGCAGCTCTCCGAGGAGGGCGCCACCCAGGTGTTCATGCCCATGGACAACAACGACCTGATCCTGGGGGCCGTGGGGACGCTGCAGTTCGACGTGGTGGCGCATCGCCTCAAGCAGGAGTACAAGGTCGACTGCCTCTACGAGGGGGTCAACGTCCATACCGCCCGCTGGGTCTACTGCGACGATCCCAAGATGCTCGAGGAGTTCAAGCGCAAGGCCAGCGCCAACCTCGCCATCGACGGCGGCGGCTACCTGACCTATATCGCCCCGACCCGGGTCAACCTGCAGATGACCCAGGAGCGTTGGCCGGAGATTCGCTTCAACCCGACCCGGGAACACTGACCGAAGACGCGGCTACGCCGCTCGAAGAGGGAAGAACGGCGCGTCGCGCCTGGAAGAGGCAAGATCGTCCGAGATATTCTATCTTCCTTCTTCCTTCTTCCTTCTTCCCCTTCCCTATGTTGATCGACGCCCACTGCCATCTGGACTTCCCCGCCTTCGACGCCGACCGCGAGGCGGTCTTCGCCCGGGCCCGGGCGGCCGGCGTCGGCCGCTTCGTGGTGCCGGGCACCGTGCGGCGCCACTGGGAGCGGGTGCTGGCGCTGGGCGAGCGCGCCGAGGTCGACGTCTGCCTGGGCCTGCACCCCTGCTTCATGACCGAGCATGGCGAGGGCGACGTGGAGGCGCTGGCGCGGGCCCTGACGGCCCATCCGGAGGTGGTGGCGGTGGGGGAGTGCGGCATCGACGCGCGCTTTCCGGAGACCCTGGACGCTCAGTGGATGCTGTTCGACGCCCAGCTGCGCCTGGCCCGGGAGCGCCGCCTGCCGCCGGTGATCCACTGCGTGCGCGCCAACGACCGGGTCGCCAAGCGGCTGCGCCAGCTGGCGCCCCCCGCCGGCGGCCTGATCCATGCCTTCGCCGGCTCGCCCGAGCAGGCGAAGGCCTTCCTCGACCTCGGCTGTCTGGTCGGGCTCGGCGGCGCGCTGACCCATGATCGCGCCCAGCGCCTGCAGCGCACCGTGGCGGCGTTGCCGGACGACGGCTATGTGCTGGAGACCGACAGTCCCGACATGCCCCCGGCGGGTCACCGGGGCGAGCGCAACGAGCCGGCCCGGGTGGCGGAGGTGTGTCGGCGGGTCGCCGAGCTGCGCGGCCAGTCCGCCGAGCGGGTGGCGGCGGACAGTCGCGCCAACGCCGCCCGACTGTTCGGGCTGGCGCCCGGCGGGGACGGGATCAGCGGCTCGACAGCCGGTTGACCTCGGTGAGCCGCCCGTTCCAGATCATCTCGTAATGCTGCGTCTGGATGAGCTCCCGCACCGGGCGTGGGGTCATCAGGGCCCAGCAGGCCGCGCCCGGCTGGCGCACCGACGGATAGCGGATCCCGGTCTCGCCCGCCTCGACCATCGCCCGGCCCAGGGCACGCGAGGCCGTGTAATCGTCCGGTGACAGCAGCGGATCGTCGCCGGCCAGCCCCAGGGCGTCGCGCACGCCGTGCTCGTCGAAGCGCCCCCGCAGCCCGCGGAAGGTGAAGCGCTCGTAGTGAAGGTCGGGCACGTTCTGCCAGTAGCGTTGCTGGTGGTGGCGGACCTCCCCGATGGCGGTGGTCAGGCTGTCCGCCAGATACAGCACGCCGAAGCTGCCGTCGCCGAAGCGTGAGCCCTCCGGATTCACGTGGGTGAAGGGGGCGGTCGCGTAGGAGCAGCCGGGGATGCCGAAGGGGATCGCCTCGCGGGGCAGCAGGCTCAGGTCGCCGGCTTCGGCCAGCAGGCGCGGGTTGGTCATCGCCTGCAGGGCGTACAGCGCCTCGAACTCCGCCTCGTCGGCGACGTCGTCGAACAGGTGGATGGGCGGAAGCTTGCTGTTGACGAGCCGGTAGCCGATCGCCTCGCGTCGCGGCAGGCGAGGGAAGGCCTCGGGGCTCACCAGCCGCCTCCGCGCAGGGCATCGATGCGCTTGAAGCTCTCGTAGAGGGCCGCGAAATCGCCGCCGCCGAGGACCTCGAGCGGGGGGCGCCCGCCGAAGAAGGCGTTGTGGTTGGCCATGCCCATGAAGCCGTAGAGGTTCTCCGGGTTGTCGAACACGATCCTCAGGGCGGCATGGATGTTGAGGACATAGCTGAGGCGCGCCAGCTGGTCGCGATCGAGCTTGATCGCCTCGAGGCTGCCGTTGCGCGCCCGGGCGCAGGTGCTGTGCGACACCCGCAGGATCGCCTCGACCTGATCGCCGCTGGCGCCCCAGCGATCGAGGATCCGCACCGCGGTCTTGAGTCCGGTGGCGGCGGCGAGCCGGTCGTCGGCGAGGGAATGGGGATCGAGCATGGCAGTGCGCCTCGACGCTGTTTCTGCAAATACTAAATCCATGAGGTTGTGTTTGCAAACAGTGCCGAGGCGCGACCGTCAGGCCCGGGTCGCCAGGATCTCCGGGTCGACGCGCTCCAGCGGGTAGGGCAGTTGCAGGCGCTTGAACTGCTGGCCGTCGACGGTCAGCGGCTCGGCGGCCTCGCGGGTGCCGAGCACCGCCAGCACCTCGGCCTGGTCGTAGGCATCGAGCTCGGCGCCGAGCACCTCGCCCAGGCGCTTGCCGTCGGCGTCCTCCACGGCGCTGCCCGGGGCGGGGAGCCGGTCGCCCTCCAGCTGGCCGCGCACCAGGCGCTTCTTCACCTGGCCGCGGAAATGCGCCCGGGCGACCACCTCCTGGCCGGTGTAGCAGCCCTTCTTGAAGCTGATGCCGCCCAGGGCCTCCCAGTTGAGCATCTGGGGGAGGTAGGCGTCGGCCTGGTCGGCGCCGAGCCAGCCCAGGCCGGCCTGGATGTCGTGCAGGCACCAGACCGCGTTGCCCACCGGGGTGGCCTGGTCGGCGAGCCGCTGCCAGGTGGCCTCGAGATCGCCGGCCGGCAGGCAGAGCAGCAGGCGGGGGCGGGGGCCCGGATGGGTCAGCAGCTGCTGGCTGTCGTCGCCGGCCTGGTGCCAGACCGCCGGCGGCGTCAGGTCCAGCCGGGCCTCGGCCACCGCCGGGGCCTCGCGGCCGATCAGGCCGATCAGCGCCAGGTCGTCACGGGGCGTCAGCTCGATGCGGTAGAAGGGGGCGAACTTCTCCAGGTGGGCCCGCAGGCTGGGCACCAGGCTGCGCCGCATCAGCAGTCGATAATGCCCCTCCGCGACCCGCCACAGCTGGGCGTTGGCCAGCACCCGCCCCTTGGGCGTGCAGAAGCAGGCCAGGGGCGCGAAGTCGCCGTCCGCCAGCGCCACCTGGGCGCTGGCCTGGCCCTGCAGGAAGCGCTCGGCGCCCTCGCCCCGGACGTCGAGCACGCCCAGATGGGCCAGCGGGACCAGCACGGTGGCATCCATGGCCTGCCGGGCCGGGGCGGGAGTGTCGAAGGCGACGCGGTCGTCGCTTTCCCGGCGGGCGCCGAGGGGGGCGATCCAGTCAGTCATGTGCGGGGTTCCTTGATCGATCCATGAGGGCATAGGGGGCAGGTGCGGGCGATCCGGCGGCTTTGCAACCGCTGCCGGGACGTGTGGCGGCATGCTAGACTCGACGCCGTTTCCTTCCAGCCGACCGGGAGCCCCCATGGCCCAGCAGACTCTCAGTTTCCGCGGCGTCGAGAGCGCCGACCAGGTCAACCGCATCACCTCCGCCCTGATGATGCTCGACGGCGTGGAGAGTGTCGAGGTGGGACGCCACGGCGCCGAGGTCGAGGGGCGCGTGAAGCGCGAGACGCTGATCCGGGCGATCCGCGAACTCGGCCTCGGCATCGAGGTCGACGGATGAGGGCGCCGGTGCGGATCACCAGCGAGCGCAACCGGGTGCTGCGCCAGCGGGTCGAGCTCGAGGATGCCGAGTCGCTGTTCGTGGACGTCCCCGAGGCCTTCGGCGGCGAGGGCTCGGCGCCGGACCCCCATGATTACTTCGCGATCTCCCTGGGCGGCTGCAAGGCGATCACCGCCCAGATGTACGCCCGCCGCAAGGACTGGCCCCTGGAGGGGGTGAGCGTGGTGGTGGATCGCGATGAACGCGACGAGCGCCGCGGCGTCTATCGCTTCGAGGTGACGATGACCTTCCACGGGGACCTCGACGAGGCCCAGCGCGCCCGACTCGAGGAAATCAGCGACAAGTGCCCGCTCCATCGCCTGATGACCGCCGCCACCGTGGAGATCACCACCCGCCAGTCGGGGTGAGGCAGCGCGCCGGCCCCCGCGTCCCCGTTCGACCAGGAGAATCGATGAGCAAGCCGTTCCGACTCGCGTCCAAGTACCGGCCCGCCGGCGACCAGCCCACGGCCATCCAGGGCCTGGTCGAGGGGATCGAGGCCGGGCTGGCCCACCAGACCCTGCTGGGGGTCACCGGCTCGGGCAAGACCTACACCATGGCCAACGTGGTGGAGCGCCTGCAGCGCCCGACCATCGTCATGGCGCCCAACAAGACCCTGGCCGCGCAGCTCTACGGCGAGTTCAAGGCCTTCTTCCCCGACAACGCCGTCGAGTACTTCGTCTCCTACTACGACTACTACCAGCCCGAGGCCTATGTGCCGTCCTCGGACACCTTCATCGAGAAGGACGCCTCGATCAACGACCACATAGAGCAGATGCGCCTCTCGGCGACCAAGGCGCTGCTCGAGCGCCGCGACGCCCTGATCGTGGTCTCGGTGTCGGCCATCTACGGCCTGGGCGACCCCGATCAGTACCTGAAGATGCGCCTGCACTTCACTCGCGGCGAGCTGATCGACCAGCGAGCCTTCCTGCGCCGCCTGGCGGAGCTGCAGTACACCCGCAACGACCTGGACTTCAAGCGCGGCACCTATCGGGTGCGCGGCGACGTGATCGACATCTTCCCGGCGGACGCCGAGGACGAGGCGGTGCGGGTGGAGCTGTTCGACGACGAGATCGACGGCATCAGCCTGTTCGATCCGCTGACCGGGGAGGTGCGCGGCAAGGTCCCGCGCATGACCATCTACCCCAAGTCCCACTACGTCACGCCCCGGGAGACCATCCTCGGCGCCATCGACGCCATCAAGGAGGAGCTGGCCGAGCGCCTGGCCTGGATGCGCCAGCACGACAAGCTGGTGGAGGCCCAGCGGCTGGAGCAGCGCTCGCTGTACGACATCGAGATGATGCTCGAGCTCGGCTACTGCAACGGCATCGAGAACTACTCCCGCTACCTCTCCGGCCGCGAGCCCGGCGAGCCGCCGCCGACCTTCTTCGACTACCTGCCGGCCGATGCCCTGCTGTTCATCGACGAGTCCCACGTCAGCGTTCCCCAGGTGGGCGGCATGTACAAGGGTGACCGCTCGCGCAAGGAGACCCTGGTGGAGTACGGCTTCCGCCTGCCTTCGGCGCTGGACAACCGGCCGATGACCTTTCAGGAGTGGGAGCGCATCTGCCCGCAGACGGTCTTCGTCTCGGCCACCCCGGGCCCCTACGAGGCGGAGCACGCCGGCCGGGTGGTGGAGCAGGTGGTGCGCCCCACCGGGCTGCTGGATCCCGAGCTCGAGGTGCGCCCGGCCACCACCCAGGTCGACGACCTGCTCTCCGAGATTCGTGCCCGGGCCGAGGCCCAGGAGCGGGTGCTGGTCACCACCCTGACCAAGCGCATGGCCGAGGACCTCACCGAGTACCTGGACGAGCACGGGGTGCGGGTGCGCTACCTGCACTCCGACATCGACACCGTGGAGCGGGTGGAGATCATCCGCGACCTGCGGCTCGGCGCCTTCGACGTCCTGGTGGGCATCAACCTGCTGCGCGAGGGCCTGGACATTCCCGAGGTCTCGCTGGTGGCGATCCTCGATGCCGACAAGGAAGGCTTCCTGCGCAACGAGCGCTCGCTGATCCAGACCATCGGCCGCGCGGCGCGCAACGCCCACGGCAAGGCGGTGCTCTACGCCGATCGCATCACCGACTCCATGCGCCGGGCCATGGACGAGACCGAGCGTCGGCGGGCCAAGCAGCTCGCCCACAACGAGGCCCACGGCATCGTGCCGGAGACGGTCAGCCGCTCGGTGGCCGACATCCTCGAGGCCGGCGAGGCCCCGGGGCGCAAGGGCAAGGGCCGCAAGGGCGAGCGCAGGGTGGCCGAGGGTGCCGCGGTCTACGATCCCGACGAGCTGGGGCCGGAGGCGCTGATGCGCGAGATCACCCGCGTCGAGGACGCCATGGGCGAGGCGGCCCAGAACCTCGAGTTCGAGGAGGCCGCCCGGCTGCGCGACCGGCTGCTGGCGCTCCGGGAGCGCCGGCTGGCGCTGGGGCAGGCCTAGTCGCGGCCCGGGATCGGGAGGGCGGGACGCCGTAAGGCCCCGAGATCCGAGGCGCCGGCGCGACTGGCCGCTCAGATGCACGCCATGACGCGGCGTAGCTACGAGACGGGCGGGATGGCCCATCGCGACGAATGAGCCGCCGCGGGCCGGCAAACGGGAGCGGTCGATTGGCCCGTCGCACCTGCGGCATCCTCATCGAGCGCGCTGGCGTGGCCTCGCGGGGGCGGTATCGCTGCTCCCGCCCCTCGGCCGACCATGCCCCTCCCTAACGCCTAACGGCCCAGCCTTGGGCGATGCCCTTGCTGGGCTTTATACCGTTATCTTCATGGCAGGCCTTACGACCAAGGCCGCGGCGGCGACCGCTGCCGAGGGCAGGGCAAGTGCGCTATAATCCGGCCCCGTTCGAGCCCGCCGCCGGCCGCCGGCCGACCAGAAGCGGGCGTGTCGACCCACCAAGGAGCGTCTTGCCCATGACCGTGATCCGCCAGGATGACCTCATCCAGAGCGTCGCCGATGCCCTGCAGTACATCTCCTACTACCATCCCAAGGACTTCATCGACGCCATGGCGGCCGCCTACGAGCGCGAGGAGAACCCCGCGGCCCGGGACGCCATCGCCCAGATCCTGATCAACTCGCGGATGTGCGCCACCGGCCATCGGCCGATCTGCCAGGACACCGGTATCGTCACCGTCTTCGTCCACGTGGGCATGAACGTGCGCTTCGAGACCGAGATGAGCCTCGACGACATGATCAACGAGGGGGTGCGCCGGGCCTACCAGCTGCCCGACAACATCCTGCGCGCCTCGGTGCTGGCCGACCCGGACGGCAAGCGCCAGAACACTCGCGACAACACCCCGGCGATCATCCATCACAAGCTGGTGCCCGGCGACAGCGTCGAGGTGCATGTGGCGGCCAAGGGCGGCGGCAGCGAGGCCAAGTCGAAGTTCGCCATGCTCAACCCCTCCGACAGCGTGGTCGACTGGGTGCTCGAGCAGCTGCCCAAGATGGGCGCCGGCTGGTGTCCGCCCGGGATGCTGGGGATCGGCATCGGCGGGACCGCCGAGAAGGCCATGGAGCTGGCCAAGGAATCGCTGCTCGACCCCATCGACATCCAGGACCTGCAGGCCCGCGGCGCGGCCAATCGCGCCGAGGAGCTGCGCCTGGAGCTCTATGACAAGGTCAACAGGACCGGCATCGGCGCCCAGGGCCTGGGCGGGCTGACCACGGTGCTCGACATCAAGGTCAAGGACTACCCGACCCATGCCGCCAACAAGCCGGTGGCGATCATCCCCAACTGCGCGGCCACCCGCCATGCCCACTTCACCCTGGACGGCTCCGGGCCCGCGGCCCTGCCGGCGCCGAAGCTCGAGGACTGGCCGGAGATCACCCGCGAGGCGGGCGGCGACGTCAAGCGCGTCGACCTGGACGCGATCACCCCGGAAGAGGTGAGGAGCTGGCAGCCCGGCGACACCCTGCTGCTCAACGGCAAGCTGCTCACCGGCCGCGACGCCGCCCACAAGCGCATGGTCGATATGCTCGCCAAGGGCGAGGCGCTGCCCGTCGACCTCAAGGGCCGCTTCATCTACTACGTCGGTCCGGTGGATCCGGTCGGCGACGAGGTGGTCGGCCCGGCCGGTCCCACCACCGCGACCCGCATGGACAAGTTCACCCGCACCATGCTGGAGGAGACCGGCCTGCTGGGCATGGTCGGCAAGGCCGAGCGCGGCCCCGCCGCCATCGAGGCGATCCGCGACAATCGGGCCGTCTACCTGATGGCCGTGGGCGGCTCCGCCTACCTGGTGGCGCAGGCGATCAAGCAGGCGCGGGTGGTCGGCTTCGAGGACCTGGGCATGGAGGCCATCTACGAGTTCGAGGTGGAGGACATGCCGGTGACCGTGGCCGTGGACAGCGAGGGGACCTCGGTGCACCAGACCGGCCCGGCGAAGTGGAAGGAGATCATCGCCGAGCGCGCCTGATCGACGCGACGGGCCCGCTCCGCCGACGGGTCCCGGAGCGCCGCTCCGACGCCACGGCCCCGCCATCTGGCGGGGCCGTCGTCGTTGTGGGTATGCTGGGAGCGGCGGCGAGGCCCGCCGCCGCCCCATCCCACGGACAGGGAGAGACCATGACCTCCTGGCTGCTCGGCCTGCTGATCCTGCTGACCCATGTGCTCGGCGCCCTGTCGGCGGTGCAGGCGCTGCTGTCGGCGCGCACCTCCCAGGGCGCCATCGCCTGGATCATCTCGCTGGTCGCCATGCCCTATCTGGCGGTGCCCGCCTTCTGGGTCTTCGGCCGGCCGCGCTTCTACGGCTACGTCTCGGCCCGGGGCGAGCGCGACACCGTGCTGCGCCGAGTCCTGGCCCGCTACCGCGATCGCATGGCGCCCTACCTGGCCCACGCCGGACCGGCCGACGTGCGGGCGGTGGAGAAGCTGGCCATGATGCCGCTGACCAGCGGCAACCGGGCCGAGCTGCTGGTCGACGGTCGGGCGACCTTCGACAGCCTGTTCGCCGGCATCGACGCCGCCGAGGACTACATCCTGGTGCAGTTCTTCATCATCCGCGACGACGCCCTGGGCCGGCGCCTCCGCGATGGCCTCGAGGCCGCCGCGGCGCGCGGGGTGTGGGTGCGGCTGCTGTATGACGAGATCGGCTGCCACGCCCTGCCCGAGGGCTACCTGCGCACCCTGCGCGACGCCGGCGTGGCGGTCAGCGCCTTCCACTCCTCCCGGGGGCTGCGCCATCGCTTCCAGCTCAACTTCCGCAACCACCGCAAGATTCTGGTTGTCGATGGCCGGGAGGGCTGGGTCGGCGGCCACAACGTCGGCGTCGAGTACCTGGGTGACGATCCCCGCCACGGCCACTGGCGGGATACCCATCTCAAGCTCACCGGGCCCAGCGTGCTGGGCCTGCAGGAGGCCTTCTGGGAGGACTGGCACTGGGCCACCGGCGAGGTCATCCGCCTGGACTGGTCGCCGGTGGTGACCTGCGAGACCTGCCAGAATGTGGTCATCGTGCCCTCCGGGCCCGCGGACCCGCTGGAGACCGCCAGCCTGCTGGTGCAGCACGTGATCCACAGCGCCCGGGAGCGGCTGTGGATCACCAGTCCCTACTTCGTGCCGGACCGCAGCGTCCAGGACGCCCTGCGCCTGGCCGCCATGCGCGGGGTGGACGTGCGCATCATGATGCCGGAGCGCCCGGATCACCTGCTGGTCTTCCTCTCGGCCTTCTCCTTCCTGCCCGACATGCTGCGGGCCGGCGTGAAGGTCTACCGCTACCAGCCGGGCTTTCTGCACCAGAAGGTGATCCTCATCGACGACGAGGCGGCCTGCGTGGGCACCGTCAACCTGGACAACCGCTCGTTCCGCCTGAACTTCGAGATCACCGCCTTCGTGCCGGATCGGCGCTTCGCCGGGGAGGTGCGGGTGATGCTGGAGCGCGACTTCGGCGCCTGCCGCCGGGTGACCCTGGAGGAGATCACCCGGCGCCCGCTGTGGCGCAAGCTGATGTCCCGGGCCGCCTATCTCTTCGCCCCGGTGCAGTGATCCGCTTGGGTCGACCGCCCGGCTGGGGTACATTAGCCGCCTTGATGGGCCCGCGTCCCGGGCCGCTCATGCATTCGTGATCGGGAGTCGTGGTGAACCTCGAGACCAAGTGGCTGGAAGACTTCGTCGCCCTGGCCAATACCCGCAGCTTTTCCGCCTCGGCGCGGCAGCGCCACGTGACCCAGCCGGCCTTCAGCCGGCGCATCCGCTCCCTGGAGCAGGCCGTCGGGGTGACCCTGGTCGACCGCTCCACCACGCCCGTGGACCTGACCCCGGAGGGGCAGCTGTTCCTGGTCACCGCCCGCAACATGGTCGAGCAGCTCAACGAGAGCCTCGGCCACCTGCGCGGCCTGTCCATGGCCAACGAGGCCCTGGACATCGTCGCCGCCCACTCCCTGGCGCTGAGCTTCTACCCGCAGTGGATCTCGCGCCTGCAGAAGGGGCTGGGCGAGCTGCCCACGCGCCTGGTGGCGATGAACGTGGGCGATGCCATCCATGTGCTGCGCGAGGGCAACTGCGACCTGATGCTGGCCTACTACGACCCCTACGCCAGCATGCAGCTCGACGCCGAGGTCTTTCCCTCCTTCTCCATCGGCCAGGTCAAGATGCTGCCGGTCTGCCTGCCCGATGAGCAGGGGCGGCCGCGCTTCCCGCTGGAGGGCGGCGAGTCGGTGCCCTATCTGGCCTACACCCAGGGCGCCTTCCTGGGCCGCAGCGTGCGCATGCTGCTCAAGAACGACCCGCTGCGCATGCGCCTGCGCATCGTCTACGAGACGGCCATGGCCGAGGGCCTCAAGGGCATGGTCATGCAGGGCCTGGGCATGGCCTGGATCCCGGACTTCTGCATCCGCGAGGAGCTCCGCAGCGGCCGGCTGGTGCGCGCCGGGGGCGAGCAGCACGACGTGCCGCTGGAGATCCGCCTGTATCGCTGCTCGCTGGTGCACAAGCCCGGCGTCGAGAAGCTCTGGCGGCAGATGATGAAGTTGCCGCGGGACTTCCTCCAGGCCTGAAAAAGGCGGGATTTCCTACTGCGCGCGATAGCTCGGCCACCGGCGCTGCTCGCTATCCTCATGTAGCAGGCTACACTCCGGTAGCTGCGCTGCGGCGGTGACCGACCTAATCTTCGCTCGTTACGGAAATCTCGACTTTTTTAGCGTTCAAGCATCACTGCTGGGGTTACAGGTACTCGCCGGCGCCTGTCAGGGGCCGCCGAGGTCGGCGGGCAGCCCCAGGAAGTTCTGGATGATGAAGAAGTGGTCCTCGAACAGGGCGTCCGGCTCCAGATCGGCGAGCGGCACCCAGCGCGCGTGGTCGCCGCCCCGGACCGGCTTGAGGCGGGGCAGCTGCTGCTCCGGGCGCAGCGCGAAGTAGAAGGCCTCGGCCAGGGTGCGGCCCCGCCAGCTGCGGTGGGGCTCGTCGAATAGCCGCTGGCCGCGCAGCGAGCCCTTGAGCACCGGCTCGGGGACCTTGAGGCGGACCCGCTCGCGCAGCTCCCGCAGGCAGGCGTCCAGCAGGCGCTCGTGGGGATTGATGAAGCCCCCGGGGAGGGCGTAGAGCCCCTTGCCCGGCGCGGCGGTGCGCTTGACCAGCAGTACGTGCCCGGATTGCACCACCACCGCGCTGACGGTGACGAAGACCGGCGGGTAGGGGGCCTGGGCCCAGGCCTGCCGGTACTGGTCGAGCAGCCCCTGTTCCTCGACCAGCTGCTGGAAGGGCTCGGTCTCCAGGAAGGCCTTGATCTCGTCGACCACCCCCGGGGGCAGGTCGTGGCAGGCCCCGGCGCTGGCGTAGTCGGCGGCGGCCATCGGCGAGCGGAACAGCCGCTCGCGGATCTGGCTGGCGGAGATGCCCTCGACCATGGGCACGCTCACCGACTCCCACTGAGGGAAGAGCGACAGGTAGTAGCTGGACTGGCCGCGGCTGGCCCCGATCAGGCCGATGCGCGGCAGGCGGGCCTGGCTGGGGGAGGCCAGGTCGCGCACCTTGCGCTGGACGTCGCGCACCCAGACGTCGTTGTTGTAGAGGGCATCGAGCAGCGGCACGATCTCCAGCCGCGCGTTGTCCTGGTCGTCGAAGGCGCTGGTCAGCATGCGCCGGCGCTCCTCGAAGCGCCAGGGGTTGCGTAGCGAGCGCGCCTGCCAGGCCGAGCCCACCAGCACGATGACCTGTCGGGCCCGCTTGAGGGCCTCGTGGATCACCGCCAGGTGTCCGAGGTGGGGGGGCTGGAAGCGACCGATGAAGACCAGGCAGTCGAAATCGGGGGCGGCCGGGTCGGCGTCCAGCGTCGGGCTCATGGGCAGGGCTCCAGGCGGGCAAAGCCTCCATTATGGTGAGGGCAGCGGGGGCGTGCAATCGGCCGGCTCGGCAGCGGTGCCCGGGCTCGGGTATGCTGGAGGCCCCAAGGACAGGCGAGGAGCGGGACGATGTGGATGTCGATCAGGCGCGAGGCGGGCTTCTGGTGGGGCGTGATGCGCGATGCGGTGAAGCTGTGGATCGAGCGCAACGCCTTCAGCTATGCCGGATCGCTGGCCTTCTACACCCTGTTTTCCCTGGCGCCCACCATCATCATCGCGGTCACCGTCATCGGCCTGGTGCTCGGGGAGGAGGCCGCCCATGGCCAGATCGTCACCCGGCTGGAGGGCACCATGGGCAGCGGGGCGGCCGAGGCGATCCAGAGCGCCGTGGCCCAGTCGCGCATCGAGGCCTCGGGGCTGTGGCCGACCCTGATGGGGATCGGCGCCCTGCTGGTCGGCGCCACCACCGTCTTCGGCCAGATGCAGTATTCCCTCAACACCCTGTGGGGGGTCACCGCCCATCCCGGCCGCAACAGCCTGCTGATCTTCCTCAAGAAGCGCACCCTGTCGCTGGCGGTGGTGCTGGCCATCGGCTTCATCCTGCTGGTGTCGCTGGTGCTGGGCGTGGCCGTCAAGTCGCTGCTGCGCGCCGCCGACGACCTGCTGCCGTTCGTCGGCTTCCTGACCACCGGCGTCGAGTTCCTGATCTCGCTGGCCCTGGTGACGGCGCTGTTCGCGACCATCTTCCGGGTGCTGCCCGACGTGGTGCTGAGCTGGCGGGACGTGCTGGTGGGCGCGCTGGTCACGGCCCTGCTGTTCGCGGTGGGGCGCAGCGCCATCGCCACCTACCTGGCCTACACCGCCACGGCCTCCACCTACGGCGCGGCGGGCTCGATCGTGGTGGTGCTGCTGTGGGTCTACTACTCGTCGCTGATCCTGCTGTTCGGCGCGGCCTTCACCAAGTGCCACCTGCTGGCCCGCGGCCGCGAGGTGGTGCCGCGCAACCTGGCGGTGCGGGTCAAGCAGGAGCTCATGGAGGAGGCGTCGCCGGGCCCGCGGACCCGGCGACGGACGGACGCCGCCGGGTCGTCCGGCGACGGGGGCTGAGCGGCCTCAGGGCGTCGGGCGGAAGCGTTCCCGGGCCAGGTCGTCGGCCACCGGGGCCGGGCTGCGGCCCTCCCGGGCGGCCCGGGCGAAGATCTCGTCCAGGGTGGCGCCGATGCCCTCGATATGGGCCATCACCGCCTCGCGGCGATAGTCGGGCCGGCGCTGCCAGGCGATCTCGATGACCCCGCCGGCGTTGGCCACGTAGTCCGGGGTATAGAGGATGCCGCGGGCGTGGAGCCGGTCGGCGATCTCGGGGCTGGCCAGCTGGTTGTTGGCCGCCCCGCAGACGACCCTGGCCTTGAGGCGCTCCACCACCTCGGCGCTCAGCGCCGCGCCCATGGCGCAGGGGGCGAAGACGTCGACCTCGGCGTCGACGATGGCCTCGGGGCGGACGATCTCGGCCTCCAGCTCCTCGCCGAGGCGCGCCAGGGCGTCGCGGTCGACGTCGGTGAGCACCAGCCGGGCGCCGGCGGCGTGCAGGCGACGCGCCAGGTGCGCGCCCACGTGGCCGACCCCCTGCACGGCGACCCGCAGGCCCGCCAGGTCCTCCCGGCCGAGGCCGTGGCGCACGGCGCTGCGCAGGGCGCAGAAGACCCCGTGGGCGGTAAAGGGGGAGGGATCGCCGGAGCGGCCCGCGTGGCCGAGCCCGCCCACGTGATCGGTGGCCTCGGCGATGACGCGCATGTCGGCCTCGCTGGAGCCCGAGTCCTCGGCGGTGATGTAGCGGCCGCTCAGCGAGTCCACCAGCCGGCCCATGGCGCGCAGCAGCTCGGGGGTCTTGTCGCGACGCGGGTCGGCGATGATCACCGCCTTGCCGCCGCCCAGCGGCAGGTCGGCCAGCGCCGACTTGTAGGTCATGCCCCGGGACAGCCGCAGCACGTCGGTGAGCGCTTCCGCCTCGTCGGCATAGGGGTAGATCCGCAGGCCACCCAGGGCCGGGCCGCGTCGGGTGTCGTGGATGGCGATGATGGCGCGCAGGCCGCTCGCCTCGTCGCAGCCATGGACCACCTGCTGATGGTGGTCGAACTCGGGGTGATCGAAGACCGGCATGGGATTCTCCCTTTTGAGGATGCTTGTTGTGGGATTCGCCGTGGATGGGCGAAAGGCGCTATCGCCATGGCTTGTGGCCGAGCGAACGCCTGGGTGACAGCTTAAAGCCTAGAGCATCGCACCGGCTCCGGGAAGCCTGCCCTTGGTGGTGGCCCCGCGGCGATGCTAGAAAGGAAGGACAGGCCATGTCGCGGCGGGCAGCGGGCCGCCGCCACCGAAAGGGGGAGTCTATGGAACACTGCTGCGTGAAGGCGCTGGTGACCGGCAAGGTCCAGGGCGTGTGGTTCCGGCGCGCCACCCAGGAGCAGGCCCTGCAGGCCGGGCTCACCGGGTACGCGATCAATCGGGTCGACGGCCGGGTGGAGGTGCTGCTGTGCGGACCGCGCGAGGCGGTCCGCGACGTCGGCCAGTGGCTGTGGAAGGGGCCGCCGGGCGCCCGGGTCACCCATGTCGAGATGGAGGTCGTGGAGGTCCACGAGCCAGACGGGTTCACCACCGGGTGACCATGGCCGCCCGGCGCAGCGAACGCTAGGCCAGGGTCTCGGCGATCCACTCCACGACGCCCTCGCCGTCGGCGCCCAGGCAGACGTCGACCAGGGGCGTGCGCGACCAGCGCGGCTCGATGTAGCCGCGGTTCTCCGGGGCGAAGACGGTCTGGCCCTCGGCCTCACCCTCGGTAGCCACGGTCAGGTGGCCGCGGGCGGTGGTGAACAGCTCCGGGCGCAGCAGCCACGCCAGGGCGCAGCTGTCGTGGGGGCAGCAGCCGTCGATGCCCAGCATCTCGCGATAGAAGTCGCGATAGAAGGCATAGCTGTCGGCCAGCACCTCGCCCAGCCGTCCCTGGCCGGCGGCGATGCGGGCCATGCGCGCCGGATCCAGCACGCAGCGGTGGGTCGCGTCCAGCCCCACCAGGGTCAGCGGCCAGCCGGCGGTGAGCACGCGGCGCGCGGCGTGGGGGTCGTTGAAGATGTTGGCCTCGGCCACCGGGGTGACGTTGCCGCCCTCGCGGATCGAGCCGCCCATCACCACCACCCGCTTGACCCGATCGATCAGCGCCGGTTCCAGCTGCAGGGCCGCGGCCAGGTTGCCCAGCGGCCCCACCGCCACCAGGGTCACCTCGCCGGGACGGGCATTGACGGTGTCGACGATGAAGCGGGCGGCGTCCCGGGGATCGGCGCGCCCCTGCACCGCCGGCAGCGCGATATCGCCCAGGCCGTTGGCGCCGTGGATGTGGGCGGGGGCCGGGTGGCGCGGCTTGACCATGGGCGCGGCGGCGCCCTGGGCGACGGGGATCTCGTGGCCGGCCAGCTCGGCCAGCAGCAGGGCGTTGTGGGTGGCGGTGTCGGCGTCGACGTTGCCGAAGGTGGTGGTCATCCCCAGCAGCTCGATGTCCGGGTGGCGCAGGGCGATGGCGATGGCCTGGGCGTCGTCGACGCCCGGGTCGGTGTCGAAGATGATCGCTTCGGACATGGGGTTCTCCTGATCGGGGCTCACGGGGCGTCGGGGGCGTCGGCCAGCAGCGGCTCCACCTCGGCGACGTCGGGAATGCTCTCGGCCGCGCCGGGGCGCTGCACGCCCAGGGCCGCGGCCGCGGCGGCCCGCTGCAGGCAGGTCGCCGGGGGCTGGCCGTCCTGCAGCGCCGCCAGGTAGTAGCCGATGAAGGTGTCGCCGGCGGCGGTGGTGTCCACCGGGGTGACCGGGCGCGGCGCCTGGAACAGGCGGGTGTCGCCGTGCTGGTACCAGGCGCCTTCGCCGCCCAGGGTCAGCACCGTCTCGGTGACCGGCAGGCGCCGGCGCAGGGCGTCGAGCAGGGCCTCCGCCGGGGTGCCGGCGGGCAGCTCGGCCAGGGTTTCCGCCTCGCCGCGGTTGACGAACAGCAGCCGGCAGCGCTCCAGGGGCAGGGCGGCCACGTCCGCGGTCATCGGCGCGGGATTGAAGGCGATGTGCAGCCCGCGGACGGCGGCCAGCTCGAGCAGGTCGGGGAGGGCGTTGCACTCGTTCTGGGCCAGCACCCAGTCGCCGGGCGCGGCCCCCTCGACCAGCGCCGCCAGGGCCTGGCGGGTGAAGCCGTGGTTGGCGCCGGGGAAGAGCAGGATGGCGTTCTCGCCATCGTCGTCGACCTGGATGATGGCATGGCCGCCGGGCTCGTCGACCAGCTCGATGGTCTCGACATCGACGCCGTCGCGGTCCAGCAGGTCGCGGGCCCAGGCGTCATGCCGGCCGAGCCGGCCCCAGTGTCGCACGCGGCCACCGGCCCGGGCCATGGCCAGGGACTGGTTGGCGCCCTTGCCGCCGAGGCCGACGCGATAGTCGCGGCTGGCCAGGGTCTCGCCGGGCCGAACCAGGTGGGGAACACGATAGAAATGGTCGAGGTTGATCGACCCGAAATTGTGCAGCATGCCGTCGTCCGCTGGGGCGTGGAGGATGTCGGCGTGAGTATCCAAGCCCCGGGCCAAGGGTGCAAGCCGGGATACGTTTTATACCGTTATCTTCCGTGCCCGAACAGCGAGCGCCGCCTCGAGAACTCCCATTATCTCAGGTCGACAGGTTGTCCGCCGTCAGCCGCACGATTCGCTGGCGGGCCTCGGGGCTGATCCAGGCGTTGTGGGGCGTGACGATCAGGTTCAGGTCGTCCTCGTCCAGGGCCTCGAGCAGGGGGTGCCCGTGGCGGGGCGGCTCCTCGGGCAGCACATCCACCGCCAGGCCGCCGAGCCGGCCGTCGCGCAGGGCGTCCAGGGCGGCGAGCTCGTCGACGATGCCGCCTCGGGCGCAGTTCACCAGCAATGCTCCGGGCCTGAGGCGCGTCAGCAGCTCGGCATCCACCAGGTGGTGGCTGGCCTCGGTCAGCGGGCAGTGCAGGCTGATCGCGTCGACGGTGGGGGCGAGCGCGGCGAGCGTGGGCCGCGTGTCCTGCGCGGCCCCGGGGCGGGCGGCGTAGACCACGTGCATGCCGAAGGCCTCGGCGAGCCGCCCGACCCGGCTCCCCAGTTCGCCGTGGCCGACGATCGCCAGCCGCTTGCCCTCCAGCTCCAGGGTGGTGTGGTCGAGCAGGCAGAAGAAGGCGCTGCGTCCCCAGCGGCCGGCGGCGACGTCGCGCTGGTAGCGGGGCAGTCGCCCGGCCAGGGCGAGCAGCAGCATCAGGGTGTGCTGGGCCACGCTGGCCGTGCCGTAGGCGGTGACGTTGCGGACAGCGATGCCGCGGCTCTCGGCCTCGGCCATGTCGATGTTGTTGGTGCCGGTCGCCAGCACGCAGATCCGCCGCAGGTCGGGCAGGGCGGCCAGGGCGTCGGCGTCCAGCACCACCTTGTTGACGATGGCCGTGTCGGCGCCGGCCAGTCGCTCGACGATCGCCTCCGGCGGGGTGTGGTCGTGGACGTCGAGTCGTGCGACGCGCTCGCGGATCGGCGCGAGATCGACATCGGGGCCGAGGCTGGCGGCATCGAGAATCACGGCATGCATGGCGGCTTTCCTGATCGCTGGACAGGTCCCCGGGGCTGGGCCTGGCGCCCGGCGGCAGGCTATAATGGACGGCTTTCGAGGCAGGCTTGGAATATCCGCAGCCCGACCTTATATCGCAGAACGCGCATCGCGACCGAGCGAGGTTGCGTCGTCGCCCGCCCCTTGGGACGTCGTTACCGGGAGAAATCAGACCATGCCCATCTACGAATACGAGTGCAAGGCCTGCGGCCATCGCCTGGAGAAACTGCAGAAGCTGAGCGCCGCGCCGCTCACCGACTGCCCGGCCTGCGAGCGGGCCGAGCTCGACCGCCTGGTCTCGGCGGCCGGCTTCCGGCTGGCCGGCGGCGGCTGGTACGAGACCGACTTCAAGACCGGCAGCAAGAAGAACCTGGCCGGCGGTAGCGAGGGGGCCGCCGGGTCGTCGGGCAAGGACGGGGCCGCGGCCTGACCGCGCCCGCCGCCACGCTATTCCACTTTCACGCAACAGAACAGGATACGACATGCGCAGCCATTATTGCGGCCAGTTGAACGAGACCATGGTGGATCAGACGGTCACCCTGTGCGGCTGGGTCCATCGCCGCCGTGACCATGGCGGGGTCATCTTCCTCGACATGCGCGACCGGGACGGCATCGCCCAGGTCGTGGTCGACCCCGACACCGCCGAGGCCTTCGCCAACGCCGACCGCGCCCGCAGCGAGTTCGTGCTGCGCATCCAGGGTCGCGTACGGCTGCGCCCCGAGGGCACCCAGAACCCCAACATGCCCACCGGGCTGATCGAGGTGCTGGCCAAGGACGTGGAGGTGCTCAACACCGCCGCCACCCCGCCGTTCCAGCTCGACGAGCACGGCAAGGTCGGCGAGGAGGTGCGTCTCAAGCATCGCTACATCGACCTGCGCCGTCCGGAGATGATCGACAAGCTGCGCCTGCGTTCGCGCATCTCCCACAGCGTGCGCGCCTATCTCGAGAACCAGGGCTTCCTGGACATCGAGACGCCGATCCTGACCCGAGCGACCCCGGAGGGCGCCCGCGACTACCTGGTGCCGAGCCGCACCCACGCGGGCAGCTTCTTCGCGCTGCCGCAGTCGCCGCAGCTGTTCAAGCAACTGCTGATGGTGTCCGGCTTCGATCGCTACTACCAGATCGCCAAGTGCTTCCGCGACGAGGACCTGCGCGCCGACCGCCAGCCCGAGTTCACCCAGATCGACCTGGAGGCCTCCTTCGTCGAGGAGGAGGACATCATGGCCATCACCGAGGGCATGGTGCGCAACCTCTTCCGGGACGTGCTGGACGTCGACCTGCCCGACTTCCCGCGCATGCCCTACGCCGAGGCCATGCAGCGCTTCGGCTCCGACAAGCCGGACCTGCGCATCCCGCTGGAGCTCACCGATGTCGACGACCTGATGAAGGACGTCGACTTCAAGGTGTTCTCCGGCCCGGCCAACGCCGGCGACGGCCGCGTGGCCGCGCTCAAGGTCAAGGGCGGTGCCAGCCTGACCCGCAAGGAGATCGACGAGTACACCAAGTTCGTCGGCATCTACGGCGCCCGCGGCCTGGCCTGGATCAAGGTCAACGAGCGCGCCCGCGGCCTCGATGGCCTGCAGTCGCCGATCGTCAAGTTCATGGAGGGCGTGGTCGAGTCGCTGCTGGATCGCGTCGAGGCCGAGGACGGCGACATCATCTTCTTCGGCGCCGACAAGGCGCGCATCGTCAACGAGGCGCTGGGCGCGCTGCGCGTCAAGCTGGGCGAGGACCTGGATCTCTACACCGCCGAGTGGGCGCCGCTGTGGGTGGTCGACTTCCCGATGTTCGAGGACGACGGCAGCGCCCGCCTGCAGGCCCTGCACCACCCGTTCACCGCGCCGTCCTGCGACGCCGAGACCCTCAAGGCCAAGCCGGCCGAGGCGCTGTCGCGCGCCTATGACATGGTGCTCAACGGCACCGAGCTGGGCGGCGGCTCGATCCGTATCCACGATCAGGCCATGCAGCAGACCGTGCTCGAGGTGCTGGGCATCGACCAGGACGAGGCCCGCGAGAAGTTCGGCTTCCTGCTCGACGCCCTGCAGTACGGCGCGCCGCCCCACGGCGGCCTGGCCTTCGGCCTCGACCGCCTGGTGATGCTGATGAGCGGCGCCCGCACCATCCGCGAGGTGATCGCCTTCCCGAAGACCCAGAGCGCCGCCTGCCTGATGACCGACGCCCCGGGCGAGGTCAGCGGCGAGCAGCTCAAGGAGCTCAACATTCGCCTGCGCCAGAAGGCCAAGGCGGAGACCGCCGGCGAGTAAGCCGCCGGCTCGACCGTCATCGCACCGGCGCCCCTGTGGCGCCGGTGTCGTTTCTGCGCTCCGCTTCGCTCATCACAGAGCAGGCTTTGTCGGAAAAAGGAGAAGCGATATGGCCGGCCATAGCAAATGGTCCAACATCAAGCACCGCAAGGCGGCCCAGGACGCCAAGCGCGGCAAGATCTTCAACAAGCTGATCCGCGAGCTGACCGTGGCCGCGCGCCAGGGCGGGGCCGACCCCGATGACAACCCGCGCCTGCGCGCCGCCGTGGACAAGGCGCTGGGCAGCAACATGCCCAAGGACACCGTGCAGCGGGCCATCGACCGCGGCGCCGGCAACAGCGAAGGCGACGACATGGAGGAGGTCGTCTACGAGGGCTACGGCCCCGAGGGCGTGGCGATGCTGGTGGAGGCGATGACCGACAATCGCAATCGGACTGTCTCCGAGGTGCGACACGCCTTCGGCAAGCACGGGGGCAACCTCGGCACCTCCGGTTCGGTGGCCTTCATGTTCCGGCGCCAGGGCCGCATCACCCTGCCCGAGGGCGTGTCCGAGGAGGCCGCCATGGAGGCCACCCTGGCCGCCGAGCCGGAGGACATCGAGGCCCTGGAGGACGGCCGGCTGGAGGTGGTCACCACGCCCGATACCTTCGGCGCGGTCAAGGATGCCCTGGCCGAGGCCGGGATCGCGCCGGACGCCAGCGACGTGGGTCTGTTTCCGGACACCTACACCCGCATCGGCGACGCCGAGCTGGGCCGACGCATCGTCAAGCTGGTCGACCGGCTCGAGGATCTCGACGATGTGCAGAATGTTTACACCAATGCCGACTTCGAAGATGCCATCCTCGAGCAACTGCACGATGACTGAGAATCGAGGGCAACCATGAACCGTTCCGTTCAGGCGTCGTCGCGGGGAGGCGCCACCCCCGCCACCGGGCGCCCCGCATGCTGATCCTGGGCATCGACCCGGGGTCGCGGATCACCGGCTACGGAGTGCTGGACGTCACCGCATCCACGCCGCGCTACGTGGCCAGCGGCTGCATCCGCACCCGCGGCGACGACCTGGCGCAGCGGCTGGCCCAGGTCTATGCCGGCATCGGTGAGGTCATCGGCATGCACGGGCCGGGGGAGTTCGCCATCGAGCAGGTGTTCATGTCCAAGAACGCCGACTCGGCGCTCAAGCTCGGCCAGGCCCGGGGCACCGCCATCGTCTGCGCCGCCAACCACGGACTGCCGGTCAGCGAGTACGGGCCGCGCCAGATCAAGCAGGCGGTCACCGGCGGCGGCGCCGCGGACAAGGCCCAGGTGCAGCACATGGTGACCGCCATCCTGGGACTGTCCGGCACGCCCCAGGCCGACGCCGCCGACGCCCTGGCCATCGCCCTGACCCACGCCCACGCGCGGCTGGGGCTGATCCAGGAGGGCGGCTACGGTCGCCGCCGGGGGCGGCGGGGCAGCTGGCGGGATTTCCGGCCGGAGTGATGTCGCCCGGCGGCGACGACGGGGCGGTTTTCGAACGGCGTTTGACGGGCTGGCATGCCGCCGGGGGGACCAGTATAGTGACGCCACGCCGGAATCATCTTCAAGGACAGTGACATACCATGATCGGACGCTTGCGAGGCACCCTGGTGGACAAGCAGCCGCCCTGGCTGATGGTGGACGTGGCCGGCGTCGGCTACGAGCTGGAGGCGTCCATGACCACCCTGGTGGCGCTGCCCGGCCTCGGCGAGGAGGTGGCGCTGCACACCCACCTCACCGTCCGCGACGACGCCCACCTGCTCTACGGCTTCGCCCGGGAGCAGGAACGGGCGCTGTTCCGGGCCCTGATCCGGGTCAACGGCGTCGGGCCCAAGCTGGCCCTGGCGATCCTCTCGGGCATGGACGAGGACGCCTTCATCCGCTGCGTGATGGACGACGACGTCAAGGCGCTGACGCGGCTGCCCGGGGTCGGCAAGAAGACCGCCGAGCGGCTGATCGTCGAGATGCGCGACCGCTTCCCCCACTGGGAGCGCCCCGACGACCCGACCGCCGCGAGCCCAGCATCGCCGGCGCCGGCGGCCCCGAGCGGCCCCGATCCGCTGGCCGACGCCGAGGCCGCCCTGGTCAGCCTGGGCTACAAGCCCGCCGAGGCCTCGCGGATGCTGACCGGCCTGGAAGAGGAAGGCAGCACCGAGGCCATCATCAAGGCGGCGCTCGCGCGTCGCATGGCGGGCTAGCCATGCCGCGGCCGTCCTGCCATTCCCCGATGCCGGCGGAGGGATACCATGCTGGAGACTGATCGCCTGATCGGCGCCGATACCCGCGAGGGGGAAGCCCCCCTGGACCATGCCATCCGCCCCAAGCGCCTCGCTGACTACATCGGCCAGCCCCGCGTCCGCGAGCAGCTCGAGATCTTCATCGGCGCCGCCCGGGGCCGCGGCGAGAGCCTGGACCACACCCTGGTCTTCGGCCCTCCGGGGCTCGGCAAGACCACCCTGGCACATATCATCGCCACCGAGATGGGCGTCGGGCTCAAGTCCACCTCCGGGCCGGTGCTGGAGCGCCCGGGCGACCTCGCCGCCATGCTCACCAACCTGCAGCCCGGCGACGTGCTGTTCATCGACGAGATCCATCGCCTCTCGGCGGTAGTCGAGGAAGTCCTGTATCCCGCCATGGAGGACTTCCAGCTCGACATCGTGATCGGCGAGGGCCCCGCGGCCCGCTCGATCAAGCTCGACCTGCCGCCCTTCACCCTGGTGGGGGCGACCACCCGCGCCGGCCTGTTGACCTCACCGCTGCGCGACCGCTTCGGCATCGTCCAGCGCCTGGAGTTCTACGGCGTCGACGAGCTCAGCGAGATCGTCGCCCGCTCGGCGCGCCTGCTCGACGTGACCGCCGACGACGCGGGGGCCCGGGAGGTGGCGCGCCGCGCCCGGGGCACGCCGCGCATCGCCAATCGCCTGCTGCGCCGCGTCCGCGACTTCGCCGAGGTGCGCGGCACGGGCCAGGTGGACGCCGCGATCGCCGACCGGGCCCTGGACATGCTGCACGTCGACCATCACGGCCTGGATCACATGGATCGCCGGCTGCTGATGGCGATGATCGAGAAGTTCGACGGCGGCCCGGTGGGCGTGGACTCCCTGGCCGCGGCGATCGGCGAGGAACGCGATACCATCGAGGACGTCATCGAGCCCTACCTGATCCAGCAGGGCCTGATGATGCGCACCGCCCGGGGACGGGTGGTGACCCGCCAGGCCTGGCAGCACTTCGGCCTGGCTCCCGACGACCAGGCCCCGACCTCCTGACGCCTTACCCAGTCACGATCGACGAGACGAGGAATCCCGTGAACGACGCCATGTCCATTCCCCACCTGATCATGAACGCCAGCGGCGTGGTCCAGGCGGTGATGCTGCTGCTGCTGGTCGGCTCGCTGCTGTCCTGGGTGGTGATCTTCCAGCGCACCTTCGTGATGCGCCGGGCCCGCAAGGCCCACCGCGAGTTCGAGGATCGCTTCTGGTCCGGGGTCGACCTCAACGAGCTGTATCGCGACATTCCCGCCGAGAAGGACAGCCAGGGCGCCGAGCACCTGTTCCGCTCCGGCTTCCGCGAATTCAACCGCCTGCTGCCCAAGGCCAAGAGCCCCCAGGCGATCCTCGACGGCGTGCAGCGCAGCATGCGCGTGGCCTGGTCCCGGGAGGAGGATCGCCTGAACCTGCACCTGGTGTTCCTGGCCACGGTGGCCTCGTCCAGCCCCTATATCGGGCTGTTCGGCACCGTCTGGGGCATCATGGGCTCCTTCCAGTCGCTGTCCATGGCCCAGCAGGCGACGCTGGCCACGGTGGCGCCCTGGATCGCCGAGGCGCTGATCGCCACGGCCATGGGCCTGTTCGCGGCCATCCCCGCGGTGATCTTCTACAACCGGCTGTCCGCCGAGTCGTCGCGGATGCTCGGCAAGTACGAGGACTTCGCCGAGGAGTTCCATTCCATCCTGCACCGCAACCTGCAGGGTCGCGGCGACGCCGCCGGCTGAGGAGGGCATTCCATGCACGGACCCTTCAACCGCGCGGGCCGGCGCAAGCCGATGAACGAGATCAACGTCGTGCCCTTCATCGACGTCATGCTGGTGCTGCTGGTGATCTTCATGATCACCGCGCCGATGCTGACCCAGGGCGTCCAGGTCGACCTGCCGCAGGTCACCTCGGAGCCGATCGACGAGAGCGACACCCGCGACCCGATCATCGTCTCGGTGGACCGCGAGGGCCAGATCTTCGTCACCCTGGGCGGCGACGACACCGCCGTGGCCCTGGACGAGCTCGGCCAGCGGGTCGCGATCCTGCTGGAACGCCAGCCCGGCACCCCGGTGCTGGTGCGCGGCGATCGCAACGCGGCCTACGGCCAGATCGTCACCCTGATGAGCACCCTGCAGGGCGCCGGGGTCGCCAACGTCGGCTTGATCTCCGAGCCGCCCCCCGGGGAGGCCTGAGGAGGGCGCATGGCCAGACATCACCGTCGCGACGGCTACGGCCTGCCGCTGCTCTTGGCGATCGGCCTCCACCTGGGGCTGCTGGTGATCAGCGTGATCCGCTTCCCGGCCGCGGAGGACGCGCCGCCCAGCCAGGCCATCGTCCAGGCCACCCTGGTGCGCGCCGAGACCGCCACCGATCGCGCCCAGCAGGCCGAGGCCCAGCGCCAGGCGCAACAGGCCGCCCAGGAGGAAGCCGAGCGGCAGGCCGAGGCCGAACGCCAACGTCAGGCCGAGGAGGCCGCCCGTGAGCAGGCGCGCCGGGACGCCGAACGGGCGGCGGCCGAGGCCGAGCGCCGCGCCGAGGAAGCGGCTCGCCAGGAGGCCGAACGCCAGGCGGCGCAGCGCCGCCGCCAGGAGGAGGCCCGTCGGCAGCGGGAAGCCGAGGAGCAGCGTCGCCGCGAGGCCGAGGAAGCGGCCCGCGAGGCGCGGGAGGCGGAAGAGCGCCGCCAGCGCGAGGCCGAGGCCGAACGCCAGCGCCAGGCGGAGGAAGAGGCTCGCCGGCAACGCGAGGCCGAGGAGCGACGCCGTCGGGAAGCCGAGGAAGAGGCCCGGCGCCAGGCTGAGGAAGAGGCGCGTCGCCGGCGCGAGGCGGAGCAGCGACGCCGCCAGGAGGAGGCCGCCCGCCGGGCCTCGGAGGCCGCCCAGCAGAGCCTGGACCAGGCCATCGCCGGGGAGGCCGAGGCGGTGGCCAACGCCCGCCAGGCCCAGGAGGCCGCCAACGGCTTCATCGCCCTGGTGCGCCGGGCGGTGGAGCAGGCCTGGGTCATCCCGCCCAATGTGCGGGACGGCGCCACCGCCGAGATCGCCGTGCGGCTGGGGCCTTCGGGTGAGCTTTTCGCCGCGCGCGTGGGTCGTAGCAGTGGCGACGGCGCCTTCGACCGCTCCGCGCTGCAGGCCGTGGAGAGCGCCGCGCCCTTCGCCGAGCTGCGGGAGCTCCCCGCCTCGGTGCAACGCCAGTACCGTGAGTTCAACCTCAGATTCCGACCGGGGGACATACGCTGATGAGAGCCTTGATGACCGTCTGGCTGGTCGCGCTGCTGCTGTGCGCGCCGCTCGCCCAGGCCGACCTGACCATCGACATCACCCGCGGCAACGAGCGGGCCACGCCCATCGCCGTGGTGCCCTTCGCCGCCGAGGGCGCGGCCCTGCCGGTGGACCTGGCCCGGGTGGTCGCCGACGACCTGGAGCGCAGCGGCTACTTCGCCCCCCTGGAGCGCGAGGCCATGTTCGCCCGTCCGAGCCGCGCCGAGGACGTCACCTTCGGCGACTGGCAGGCCCTGGACGCACGCTACCTGGTGGTGGCCCGGGTCGCCCGCCAGGGCGACGGCGTCGAGATCCGCTACGAGCTGCTGGACGTCACCGGCGAGTCGCGCATGCTCGGCGAGCGCATCACCGCCGGGGCCGACCAGCTGCGAGCCGCCGCCCACCGCATCAGCGACCAGGTGTTCGAGGCCATCACCGGCATCCGCGGCGCCTTCTCCACGCGGATCGCCTATGTGACCTCCCAGGGCGTGGGCGAGGACACCGCCTACCAGCTCTACGTGGCCGACGCCGACGGCCGCAACAGCCAGCAGGTGCTGAGCTCCGACCAGCCGATCATGTCCCCCACCTGGTCGCCGGACGGCGGCAAGCTGGCCTATGTCTCCTTCGAGACCGGCCGACCGGCGATCTATGTCCAGGAGGTCGCCAGCGGCCGGCGGGCCCGCCTGACCTCGTTCGAGGGCCTCAACAGCGCCCCGGCCTGGTCGCCGGACGGCCGCCGCCTGGCCATGGCGCTGTCCCGGGACGGCCAGCCGGAGATCTACGTCATGGACATCGGCTCGCGCCAGCTCCAGCGGATCACCCGCAGCCCCAGCATCGAGACCGAGCCGGCCTGGGCCCCGGACGGCGACAGCCTGCTCTACACCTCGGATCGCAGCGGCGGGCCGCAGCTGTATCGCCATGACCTGGCCAGCGGCGAGGTCGAGCGCCTCACCTACACCGGCGCCTACAACGCCCGGGGGCGCTTCGGCCCGGATGGCGAGGCCATCTTCCTGATCCATCGCGGGGCCAACGGCTACCGGGTCGCCCGCCAGGACCTGGAGAGCGGCCGCCTGGTGGAGCTCGGCGACGCCCGCCACGCCGAATCCCCCAGTGTCGCCCCCAACGGCACCATGGTAATCTTCGCCACCCAGCAGGGCAGCAATGGCGTGCTGGGGGCGGTATCGGCCGACGGTCGGGCCTCGTTCCGCCTGCCCGCGGCCCAGGGCGACGTGCGCGAACCCGCCTGGTCCCCGTTCCTGAACTGACTGTATCCAGCAAGGAGACAAACGATGCAACTCAAGCCTTATGTCCGCTCCCTGGCCGTCGCCGCGTCGCTGGCCGTGATGGCCGGCTGCTCCAGCACCGGCGGCACCCAGGACGGTACCATGGACGGTACCGCCGGCTCCGGCGGCGTGGGTACCGGGACCGCCGGCAGCGGTCAGGTCAGCGGCAGCGGCCTCGGCGAGGGCGCCGCCCAGATGGCCAGCTCGCGGATCCCCGAGGTGCGCACCATCTACTTCGCCTTCGACAGCGACGCCATTCGTCCCGAGTTCCAGTCCGTGCTCGAGGCCCATGCCGGCTTCCTGCGCGCCAACCCCGGCGCCGAGGTCATCCTCCAGGGCCACACCGACGAGCGCGGCACCCGCGAGTACAACCTGGCCCTCGGCGAGCGCCGTGCCGGCGCCGTGGAGCGCTTCCTCAACGTCCAGGGCGTGTCGCCGTCCCAGGTCGAGGTGGTCAGCTACGGCGAGGAGCGGCCCGCCGCCCGCGGCAGCAACGAGGAAGCCTACGCCCAGAATCGCCGGGTAGTCTTCGCCTACTGACCCCGGCGCCAACCAGAGCAAGGGAGGACGCGATGAGACCCCGTCTCGCCGCATGGGCGCTGGCCGGCGCCCTGGGCCTGGGCGCGTTGCCCGCCCAGGCCCAGCAGCCGGTGGTGGAGGACCTCTCCGCCGGCGCCGGCAGCTTCTACGACCAGGCCGCCACCCGCGAGGAGGCCGGCGGCAGCCTGGTGCTCTTCAACCAGCTGCAGCGCCACCAGGAGGAGATCCGCCGCCTGCGCGGCGAGGTCGAGGAGCTGCGCCACCAGCTCGAGCAGCTGAGGCGCCAGACCCGTCAGCAGTACCTGGACCTGGACCAGCGCCTGGCGGCCGCCGGCCCGGCGAGCGCCGACGAGACGGCCCAGGCCGGCGAGGACGTCCCCGCCGGCGAGCCGTCCGACGCCGCCTCGGCGCCCGGCGAGTCGGCCCCGGCCGACGCCGGTGAGGCGCGCTCGGCCTACCAGGCGGCCTTCGCCAAGGTGCAGGCTCGGGAGTTCGAGGCCGCCACCGAGGCCTTCGAGGCCTTCGTGGGCGACTATCCGGCCAGCCCGCTGGCCGCCAACGCCCACTACTGGCTCGGCGAGCTGCATGCCGCGGGCGAGGCCGCCGAGGCCGCCGAGGCCGCCTTCCGTCACGTCCTCGAGGACTACCCCGACAGCAACAAGGTCCCCGACGCCCTCTACAAGCTGGGCCTGCTCAAGGCCCGCCAGGGCGAGACCGAGGCCAGCCGCGAGCTGCTCGAGCGGGTTCGCGACGACTATCCCGACAGCAGCGCGGCGAACCTCGCCGCCGACTTCCTGCGCCAGTCGGGCAACTGATCCCTGAGGAGCCGCGATGAGCCGCTTGATCGACTACCGACCTCCCGAGGCCCTGCTCGCGGGCCGCGTGATCCTGGTGACCGGGGCCGGCGACGGCATCGGTCGCACCGCCGCCCTGAGCTATGCCCGGCACGGCGCCACCGTCATCCTGCTGGGGCGCACCATCGCCAAGCTGGAGGCGGTCTACGACGAGATCGAGGCCGAGGGGCTGCCCCAGCCGGCGATCTTCCCGCTGAACTTCGAGGGCGCCACCCTCAAGGACTTCCACGACATGGCCGAGACCCTGGACAAGGAGTTCGGCCGGCTCGACGGCCTGCTGCACAACGCCGGGCTGCTCGGGCGCATCACCCCCTTCGAGCAGTACAACCCGGAGCTCTGGGAGCAGGTGATGCAGGTCAACGTCAACGGGCCGATCTGGATGACCCAGGCGCTGCTGCCGCTGCTCCAGGCCTCGCCGGACGCCTCGGTGATCTTCACCTCGTCCTCGGTGGGCCGCCGCGGCCGCGCCTACTGGGGCGCCTACGCGGTGTCCAAGGCGGCCACCGAAGGCTTCGTCCAGGTGCTGGCCGACGAGGTGGATCACCTGGGCAGCCTGCGGGTGAACAGCCTCAATCCCGGCGCCACCCGCACCGCCATGCGCAAGGCCGCCTACCCGGCGGAGGATCCCATGGCCCTGCGCGGCCCCGAGGACATCATGCCCGGCTACCTGTGGCTGATGGGCCCGGACAGCCGCGGCCACAACGGCGAGCAGTTCGACGCCCAGCCGCCCCGGGCGAGCGGCGAGGAGTAAGGCGTGAGGCGTAAAGGCGTAAGGAAGGCGTTGCGGGCTAAACGCGACGAGTGACACTCCTCCCGCAGCCCGCAGCCGTTCAGGACGCCCGCAGGGCCTGGCGGAGCGCCTCGGCGGTGGCGAAGCGGCGATCGGCGGGCCAGTCCCGGTAGTCGTCCTCCTCGACGATATAGCCGTAGCCCACCGCCACGGCCGGCATCGCCGCGGCCCGGGCCGCCTCCATGTCGCGCCGGTGATCGCCGATGTACCAGCAGCGCGGCGCCGGCACGCCGAGCCGCCGGGCGGCCTCCAGCAGCGGGGCCGGATCCGGCTTCTTCACCGGCAGGTCGTCGGCGCACAGCAGCGCCCCCGGGGCCAGGCCCAACGCCTCCACCAGCGGCGCCGCGTAGGCCCGCGGCTTGTTGGTGACGATGCCCCAGGGGCGACCCTCCCGCTCCCAGTCGGCGAGCAGGCCATCCAGCGGCGGGAAGACCCGGCTATCCACCGCCACCGCCTCGCCGTAGGCGGCCAGCAGGAAGGCCCGGGCCGCGTCATGCTCGGGATGCTCGCGCGCCAGGCCGAGCGCCAGGCTGACCAGGGCGCTGCCGCCGTTGGAGACCTGGGCGCGGATCGCCGGATAGGGCAGGGGAGGCAGCCCGTGATGGGCGCGCAGGGCATTGGTGGCCCGAGCCAGGTCCGGGGCGGTGTCCACCAGGGTACCGTCCAGGTCGAACAGCAGTGCCTCCGGGGCGGGCAGCGACTCGCTCACGACGCCTCCCGCCGGCAGTGCATCAGGTAGTTGACCGAGACATCGGTGGCCGAGAGCCGGTAGCGCCGGGTCAGCGGCTGGTAGGTCAGCCCGCTCTGCTCGCGGACCGACAGGCCGGCCTCGCGGCACCAGGCGGCCAGTTCCGAGGGGCGGATGAACTTGGCGTAGTCGTGGGTGCCCCGGGGCAGCATGCGCAGCAGGTACTCGGCGCCCACCACCGCCAGGGCGTAGGCCTTGGGGTGGCGGTTCAGGGTGGAGAAGAACACCTGCCCCCCGGGGCGAACCAGCCGGGCGCAGGCGCGCACCACCGAGGCCGGGTCCGGCACGTGCTCGAGCATCTCCAGGCAGGTGACGATGTCGAACTCGCCGGCATGCGCCTCGGCCATGTCCTCCACACTGATGCAGCGATAGTTGACCCGCGCGCCGCTCGCCTCGGCGTGCAGCCGGGCCACGGCCAGCGGCGCCTCGCCCAGGTCGATCCCGGTGACCTCGGCGCCGCGATGGGCCATGGCCTCGGCGAGGATGCCGCCGCCGCAGCCGACGTCGAGCACGCGATGGCCGGCCAGCCCCGAACGGGCATCGATGAAGTCGAGGCGCAGCGGGTTGATGTCGTGCAGCGGCTTGAATTCGCCCTCGGGGTCCCACCAGCGGTCGGCCAGGGCCTCGAACTTGGCGATCTCCGCCCGGTCGACGTTGCCCGCTTGCGACTGGCTTGCCGTCATCTGTCGTCTCCGTTGGTTCGCCGGCCCGCCCCCGTGGCAGACGCGGCCTGGTTCGGTATCATGCGCATTCTACTCCTTCCCGCCGCGCCGGCCCATGCCCGCGGCCGGGGACACACGTGACACCACAGGGACCGCACCATGATCCGCAAGGCCGTACTGCCCGTCGCCGGCTTCGGCACCCGCTGCCTGCCCGCCTCCAAGGCGATTCCCAAGGAAATGATCACCATCGTCGATCGCCCGGTGATCCAGTATGTGGTGCAGGAAGCCGTCGAGGCCGGCATTCGCGATATCGTGCTGGTCACCCACGGCAGCAAGGTCGCCATCGAGAACCACTTCGACAAGCACTTTGAGCTGGAGGCCAGCCTGGAGGCCAAGGGCAAGCACGAGCTGCTCGAGGAGCTGCGCTCGATCGTCCCGGACGACGTCAACATCATCAGCGTGCGCCAGTCCGAGCCCCTGGGGCTGGGCCACGCCGTGCTCTGCGCCCGGCCGGTGATCGGCGACGACGAGCCCTTCGCGGTGCTGCTGCCCGACGTGCTGGTCGACGACGCCGGTCTCGAGCGCAACGACCTGGCCGGCATGATCGAGGCCTTCGAGGCCACCGGGCGCAGCCAGCTGATGGTCGAGGAAGTCCCCCACGAGCTGGTCCACAAGTACGGCATCGTCGACCCCGAGGGGGCACCCCCGGTGGCGGGGCAGGCCGCGCCCCTGGCCGGCGTGGTGGAGAAGCCGGCCGTGGAGGCCGCGCCCTCCGACCTGGCGGTGATCGGCCGCTACCTGCTACCCGGGGCGATCTTCCCGCTGCTCGCCGAGACGCCCCCCGGGGCCGGTGACGAGATCCAGCTCACCGACGCCATCGAGGCCCTCCGGCGGGAGGCCGGCGTGGACGCCTGGCGGATGCGCGGTCGCACCTACGACTGCGGCCACCAGCTCGGCTACCTGGAGGCGATCCTCGCCTACGGCCGCCGCCATGCCCGCTACGGCGAGGGCTTCCGCTCGCTGCTGTCCCGCTACGCCGGCGAGGCCTGAGCCATGCGGGTCCTGGTGCACGGCAGCGAGCTGGCGGCGGCCACGGCGGCGGCGGCCCTGGCCTGGGTGGGCCATCGGGTGGTGTGGTGGCCGCACGCCAGCGCCGACCGCGACGCCCTGACGGCCAGCGGCTGGGTCAACCGCGAGCCTCAGCTGATGGCGCGCCTCGAGGAGGGCAGGGCCCAGGGCCACCTGAGGGTGCTCGGCCCGGGCGAGGCGCCGGACGGCGACGCGGCCTTCGAGGTGCTGTGGCTGGCCCTGTCCCCGGAGCAGCGCGAGGATGCCGGGCATGCCGTGAGCGGGCTGTCCGCCTGCCTGGCCGCCGATGCCGTGCTGGTCAACAACTCGACCTTCCCGGTGGGCGAGACCGAGCGGCTCGCCGAGCGCCTGGGCAACGGGCGTCGCGCCGTGGCCCTCGCCGACCTGCTCGAGGAGGGGCGCGCCTGGGAGGCCTTCACCCGTCCCGGCCGCTGGCTGCTGGGCTGCGACGACGCCGCCGCCGAGCGCCGCGTGCGCGAGCTGCTGCGTGCCTTCAACCGCCGCCAGGAGGTGTTCCAGCGCATGCCGCGCCGCGCCGCGGAGCTCACCAAGCTGGCCATCAACGGCATGCTGGCCACGCGCATCAGCTACATGAACGAGATCGCCGGCCTCGCCGACACCCTGGGCGTGGACGTGGAGCACGTGCGCCGGGGCATGGGCGCGGATACCCGGATCGGCTACGAGTACCTCTATCCGGGCTGCGGCTTCGGCGGGCCCAGTTTCTCCCGGGACCTGATGCGCCTGGCCGACGTCCAGTCCGCCAGCGGCCGCCACTCGGCATTGCTCGACCAGGTGCTCGACATCAACGAGCAGAAGAAGGAGACGCTGTTCCGCAAGCTGTGGGCCCACTACCACGGCCGCCTGGAGGGGCGGACCGTGGCGATCTGGGGCGCCGCCTTCAAGCCGGGCACGGCGCGCATCGACCATGCCCCGGTGCTGACGCTGCTGCGGGCGCTCTGGGCTCAGGGGGTGCGGGTGCGGCTGCACGACCCGGCCGCGGTGCCCGCGCTGCGCGAGCGGCTGGGCGACCACCCGCTGCTGGAGCTGTTCGAGGGCGATCCCGACCAGGCCCTGGAGGGCGCCGACGCGCTGATGCTGGTCACCGAGTGGAAGGCCTACTGGAATCCCGACTGGCCGCGCCTGGCGTCGGCGCTGGCGGGGCGGCTGCTGCTCGACGGCCGCAACATCTACGACCCGGCCCATGTCGCCGGCATGGGGCTGCACTATCGGGGCATCGGCCGTCGCGCCGATCCCTGAGTCGGCGCGATTGGCGGCTGCGCTGGACGCCCACAGGGAGGAATGAAGGGCGCCGGTTGGTCGGGAGCGCAGCTGGCGATCCAGGCCGCCGGCGGTGCCGGTCCGACCGGAATCCCCATGTCCCGGGCTGCACGCCGGTTCTTGCGCTCCGGCGGCGATCGGCCCATCCCCGCCCGCGACCTAGATGATGGCCTGAAACGAGAACGGCCCCGCCGGAAGGCGGGGCCGTTCTCGTTCGCGCGTCCGGGTCGGATCAGGCGAAGTTCTGGGCGACGAAGTCCCAGTTCAGCACCTTCCAGACGTTCTCGAGGTACTTGGGACGAGCGTTGCGATAGTCGATGTAGTAGGCGTGCTCCCACACGTCGATGGTCAGCAGCGGGGTCTGGCCATGGGCGACCGGGGTGTCGGCGTTGCTGGTGTTGACGATGTCCACGCCGCCGTCGTCGGTCTTGATCAGCCAGGTCCAGCCGGAGCCGAAGTTGCCCGCGGCCTGGGCGTTGAAGGTCTCCTTGAACTTCTCGAAGGAGCCGAACTTGGCGTTGATGGCCTCGGCCAGGGCACCGGTGGGCTCGCCGCCGCCGTTCGGGGACAGGCAGTGCCAATAGAAGGTGTGGTTCCACACCTGGGCCGCCTGGTTGAAGAGGCCGCCGGAGGAGGACTTGATGATCTCCTCCAGGGACTTGTTGGCGTCCTCGGTGCCGTCGGTCAGCTCGTTGAGCTTGTTGACGTAGGTCTGGTGGTGCTTGCCGTAGTGATACTCCAGGGTCTCGGCGGAGATGTGCGGCTCCAGGGCGTTCTTCTCGTACGGCAGTGCGGGCAGTTCGAATGCCATCTCGGTTCTCCTCGTCGTCAGTGTCGTCGGGTCGGCGACCCATGGTGTGGCAGTGCGCGAGGGGAGTGCAAGGTCTGGTGCGGCACCGATCGGCCGCGCCCCGTTCGCTCCCTCGACAAAAAACCGTACACTATCAGGATGCTGTACCAGTCAGGTCACGGCATCATATCACCCGCTTCCGGGTCCGCCAATTCCGATCGCGGCACTCGGACTTGCGGGTATTCGGTGCTGGAAGCCGCCACGCAGAGAGCAAGGAGATCGCCATGGCAGAGCGCCCGGAAGACCGCCGGCCCCCCCGACCGATCGTGCCGGACCCGGAGGCCAGCCTGGCCGGACATCACCGGCCGCCTTCCGCACCGCGCCCGCGCCTCTGGCCCCTGTGGCTGCTGGTCGGGCTGCTTGGCGCCTCGCTGGCGGGCCTGGCCACCGCTGGCTGGCTCGAGCGCCAGCGCCTCGAAGAACGCCTGGCGCGCCTGGACGGCGAGATCTCCAACCTGCATGCCCGCTTCGAGGCCCAGTCCGGCCGCGGCGAGGCGCTGTCGACGCTGCGCGAGCGCCTCGAGACACTGGACGACGCGCTGGCTTCCCGCCTGGACGAGCGGCTGTCGCCCCTGACGGCGACCCAGGACGCCCAGGCCCGGCGAATCGCGGCCCTGGCGGAGGACGCCGAGGTACGCGACGCCACCCTGAGCGCCGTCCGCGAGTCCATGACGGCCCTGGAGGCCACCGACCGCGAGGGCCGCGTCGCCCTGGACGAGCGGCTGGCCGCGCTGGAGACCGCCCGGGAGACCCTGGCCGGCCGCCTCGAGGGGCTCGCCGAGCGCCTGGAGACCCGGCTGGAGGCGGCCGCGGCCGCGCGGGGCGATATCGCCGACGACGTTGAAGGTCTGCGCGAAGCGGGCGATGCTGAGACCCAGCGGCTGGCGGCACTGGACGAGCGCCTCGCCTCGATGCGCGCCGAGGTGCGCGAGCTGCGCCAGGCGCAGCTCGCCATGAGCGCCCGCCTCGAAGCCCTGCAGCCATGACAGGACGTCACCCCGGCATGCCCAAGCGCCTTTCCCTTCCATGCCTCGCCGCGGCGCTGCTGACCGTCGGCCTGGCCGGCCCCGCCCGGGCCCTCGACGCCGAGATCGAGGGCCTCGAGGGCGAGCCCGCCGATAACGTCGTCACCTACCTGGACGGCCTGGACGCCTCCCGCTACGGCCCCGAGCGCCTGGCCCACGAGGTCCGGCGCCTGGCCCGGGAGGCGCTGCGGGTCTACGGCTACTACGATCCCGCGCTGAGGCTGCGCTTCGACGACCCCGACGCGCCCTCCGAGGTCGTCCTGGCCGTGGAGGCGGGGGAGCCGGTGCGCATCGAACGACTCGACCTGGGGCTCGCCGGCGAGGCCGCCGAGGACGCTCCCTTCCGGGAGGCCATCGCGGCCTACCCCCAGCGGGAGGGCGACATCCTGCGCCATGCCCCCTTCGACGCCCTGCGCGGCCGCCTCGCCGGGCTCGCCCTGGAGCGCGGCTACTTCGACTGGCGCTTCACCGAGCGGCGCCTGGAGGTGCGGCCCTGGGCCCACAGCGCCCGGCTCTCGCTGGGCCTGGACAGCGGGCCCCGGCACCGCTTCGGCGACATCCGCTTCCACGGCCAGCACATCGAGCCGGCCCGGCTGGCGGCCCTGGCGCCCTTCGAGACGGGGGAACCGTACCTGGCCTCGCGGGTGGCCACCTACAACCAGCGGCTGGGCCAGACCGAATGGTTCGGCTCGGTCAGCGTGCGACCGCGCCTCGACGCCGGACCCGGCGAACTGGCCCTGCCGCCGCCGCGGCTCGGCTTCTGGAACGCCCTGGCGATCCCCGACCGGCCGCCGACCCCGCCCCCGGCGCCGCGGCTCTCCGCCGGGGCGATCGCCGCGGCCGCCGAGCTGACGGCCGCCGATCCCCCCGCGGTGCCCATCGAGGTCAGGGTGACCCCCGCCGATCGCCACCAGTTCGAGACCGGCCTGGGCTTCGCCACCGATGTCGGCCCCCGGGCCCGGCTGTCCTGGGATCAGCCCTGGATCAACCGCTACGGCCACAGCCTGGATCACGACCTCTACGTCTCGGGGCCGGAGCAGCAGTTCAGCGGCGTCTACGAGATGCCCCTGGCGAATCCGCGGCGTGACAGCTACCGGCTGCAGTACGGCCTGCGCAACAAGGACAGCGAGGACACCCGGGCCCTGGAGGCCAGCGTCGAGTTCGGCCGCCGCTGGCGGTTCGACAACGCCTGGGAGCAGCTGATCTACGTACGCGGCACCTACGAGGACTTCACCCAGGCCGACGAGGACAACCAGGTGGTGCTGCTGTACCCCGGCGTGCGCTGGACCCGCACCCGCTCGCGTAACCCCACCTTTCCCACCTGGGGAGACCGCCAGCGCATCGACCTGCAATACGCCAGCGAGGCCTGGGGCTCGTCCGCCGAGTTCCTGCGCCTCGATGCCGACACCCAGTGGATCCGCACCCTGGGCGAGGCCAATCGCTTCGTCGGGCGGCTGGGGCTGGGCAGCGTGGTCACCGACGACTTCGAGGACGTGCCGCCCTCGCTGCGCTTCTTCACCGGCGGCGACAACAGCGTTCGCGGCTATGGCTACGAGTCCCTCGCCCCGGAAGACGCGGAGGGCCAGCTGATCGGCGGCGAGCAGCGCCTGGTGGCCAGCGTCGAGGCCCAGCGCCGGCTGGTCGGCAAGTGGTGGCTGGCGGGCTTCGTCGACACCGGCGACGCCTTCACCGACTGGTGGCCCGAGGCGCTGAACACCGGGGTCGGCCTGGGGGTCCGCTGGATCTCGCCGGTCGGCCCGATCCGCCTGGACGTCGCCCATCCCCTGGATCACGACGACGCCTTCCGCCTCCACTTCGCCATCGGCCCCGAGTTCTGAGCATCGTCATCATGCACATCCGTCGCCTGATCGGGCCGCTGGCCCGCCTGCTGATCTTCCTGCCGCTGTGGTGCCTGGGGCTGCTGCTGCTGGTCCTGGGCCTGGCCCTCTCGCCCTGGGGCACCGGCCTGCTGGTCGACCAGGCTCAGCGCCTGGGCCTGGTCGAGGTCGACAGCGTCGAGGGCGCCCCCCTGGACGCGCTGTCCATGACCGGGCTGCGCCTCGACGCCGGGCCCGCGCGCATCGCGGTGGCGCGCCTGGAACTGGCCTGGGCCGAGGACTGCCTGCTCGACGGCCGCCTGTGCCTGGATCGCCTGGCGGTGGAGGGCGCACGGATTCGCCTCGCCCCCGGCCAGGGTCCCGCCGAGGCGGCGCCCGACGAGCGCGCCGAGGGCGCGCCGCCGGGCCAGTTCCGGCTGCCTTTCCCGGTCGCCCTGCGCGAGCTGCGGCTGGACGACGTCGAGGTGCGCCTCGCCGACGGCACCCGCCTGCGCTGGGCGCACTTCGAAAGCGGCTTCGATGCCGCGGGCGACACCCTGACCGTGTCGCCGACCCGGCTCGCCGGGCTGCGCCTGACCCTGCCGCTCTCGCCGGGCCAGCGGCTGGCCCTGAGCGAGGCCGAGCGCCTCGAGCCGGTGCTCGCCGCCGCCGCGATCGATGCCGCTTTGGCGGTGCGCTCGCCGCTGCCGGCCAGCGTCGCGCCGGCCGCCGCGGGCGTGCGTGATCCCCGGGACCGCGATGGCGGCAGCGAGACGCCCGAGCGGCTGACGCTGCCCGAAATCACCCTGCCGCTGGCGGTGGAGGTCCCGAGCCTGACCCTCGAGGACGCCGCCCTGGAGGGGCCCCAGGCCTACGTCATCGACCGCCTCGACCTCAGCGTCAGCGCCCGCGGCCAGCGGATCGCCATCCGCCCCCTCGCGGTGGCCTCGCGGGAGGCCGACGCCGAGCTCGAGGCGGCCATCACCCTGAGCGGCGACTACCCCCTCGACGCGCAGCTGGGCGCCGACTTCTACCTGCCCGACCGCCTGCCGGCCCTGGCCGGCCAGCGCCTGGAACTGGCGCTGACCGGCAGCCTGGCCGATCTCCAGGCGACCCTCTCCGCCACCGGCCCGGTGGAGGCCGAGCTGGCCGCCCGGGTCGACGCCCTGGATCCGGCGCTACCGTTCTCCGCCCGTCTGGAGAGTCCCGGCGTCCAATGGCCACTGCCCGGCGCGCCCACGGCGGACGAGACGGCGGAGGAGGGCGACACACCCCCCTGGCGCGTCGAGGACCTGGCGCTGCGGGCCGAGGGGCGGCTCAGTGACTACCGAGTCGAGCTGGCCCTGGCCGCCCAGGGGCCGTCCCTGCCGCGCACCGGCCTCGAGCTGAGCGGGCGGGGCAACCTGCAAGGCTTCACCTGGGCGCCGCTGCGCCTGGCCCCGCCCACCGGCACGCTGGCCAGCGAGGGCCGCATCGACTGGTCCGAGGCGCTGTCGGTCTCGGCACGGCTGGACGCCGACGGCGTCGATCCCGAGCCCTTCGTCGAGGGCCTCGCCGGCCATCTGGACGGCGAGGCCGAGCTGGCCTTCGCCCGGACCGCCGACGGCTGGCGGCTGGGCGTGCCGGCCCTGACGATGACGGGGGAGCTGGCCGACCAGCCCTTCGCGCTGGAGGGCCGGCTCGCCGGCGACCATGCCATGAACTGGGAGATCGCCACTCTGCGCCTGCGCCAGGGCGATAACCGGCTGGAGGCCCAGGGCCGGGTGGCGCCGCGCACCCTGGACCTGGACGCCCGGCTCGACATGCCGCGCCTGGACAGCCTCTACCCGGGCCTCGCCGGGGCGCTGTCCGGCGACATCCGGGCCGCCGGCAGCTTCGCCAGCCCCGAGCTGACGCTGGCCCTGGACGGCGAGTCGCTGGCCTTCGCCGACAGCCGGCTCGACCGGCTGCGCCTGGCGGGCGAGGTCGCCGGCCTCGACGACCCGAGGCTGGACCTGGACCTGTCCGCCGCCGGTGTCGCGGCCGGCGGACAGACGCTCGAGGCGATCGACCTGGCCCTTAACGGCCGCCTCTCCGAGCACCGCCTGACTCTCGAGGTGGCGGGGGCGCCGGAGGGGCCGCTGGCATCCCTGGACCTGGCCCTGGCGGGCGGGCTCGACGACGCCCGCAGGCGCTACCGCGGCCGCCTGACGCCATTCGACGCCGAATCCGCCTACGGCCGGCTGGGCCTCGACCAGGCGCTGGCCTTCGAGGCCGACCTGGACGCCGGCGAGGTGGCGGTCCAGCCCTTCTGCCTGGTGCGTGACGAGGGCGGCCGGCTGTGCCTGACCCGCCCCCTGGCGGCCTCGCCGGAGCGAGGCCGGGCCGAGCTGGCGATCCGCGAGCTGCCCATGGACCTGGCCAGCGACGCCATGCCGCCGGGCTGGCGCATCGACGGCGACAGCGAGGGCCGCCTGGCGGCCGAGTGGTCCGACGGCGGCGGCGCCTGGCAGGCCACGGCGACGCTGGACAGCCGCCTCGAGATCGCCGGCGAGGACGCCTACGGCGAGCCCTGGTCGGTGCCCGGCACCGGGCTCAGCGTCGACCTGCGCGCCGACCAGGCCCGCGCCGACCTCGCCCTGGGCCTGAGCTTCGCCGACCAGGGGGCCCTGACCCTCGACCTGGGCATCGAGGACCCCCTGGGCGCCGGCCGCCTCGGCGGACGGCTCGAGGCGGATCGCATGCGGCTCGCGCCCTATCGCCCGCTGGTCGCCGACCTGGACACCCTGGAAGGCGCCCTCGACGGCGACATCGGCATCGGCGGCACCCGCGAGCGGCCGCGTCTCGACGGACGCCTGGAGCTCGCGGATCTCGAGGCGGCGGGGCTCGGCCTGCCGCTGACGGTGGCCGACGGTCGCCTGGCGCTCGCGCTGAGCGGCGATCGCGCCGACATCAGCGGCTATCTGGCCGGCGAGCAGGGCCGGCTGGATGTCCGCGGCGATGCCCGCTGGCCCTCGGCGACCGCCTGGCGCGCCGCCATCGACCTGGAGGGCCGCGACAGCCCCCTCGAGGCCTCGCTGCCGGGCTTCGGTCAGCTGCGCCTGGCGCCGGACCTGGCGATCCAGGCCAGCCCCGAACGCCTGCGGGTGCGCGGCGAGGTGGGCATCCCCTGGGCCCGCCTGGAGGTCGGCCAAGTGCCGGCCTCGGCGGTCTCGCCGAGCCCCGACGAGGTGATCGTCACCCGCGAGCAGGCCGAGGCCGCGGCCCGCCGCGCCTCCGGCGAGCAGGGGCCGTCCACCGCGGCGGCGCTGCAGGAGGCGGGCATGGCCCTGGACGTGCGGGTCGACCTGCGCCTGGGGCCCGACATGCGGCTGGCGGCCTATGGCCTGAAGACCGAACTGGCCGGCCGGCTGGAGGTGCGTCAGGCCGACGGCCCCGTCCAGCTGTTCGGCAACGTCAACCTGGAGGACGGGCGCTTCCGCGCCTTCGGCCAGGACCTGATCATCCGCGAGGGCATCCTCTACTTCAGCGGCCCGCCCGGCCAGCCGCTGCTGGACTTCGAGGCCATCCGCAACCCGGACAGCACCCAGGACGGCGTCATCGCCGGCCTGCGGGTCACCGGGCCCGCGGCGGGGCCCAGCCTGGAGATCTTCTCCGAGCCGGCGATGGACGAGGCCCGCGCCCTGTCCTACGTGCTGCGCGGCCGGGCCCCGGACGACAGCGGCGGCGCCGACGGCGCCCTGACCTCGGCGCTGATCGGCGTGACCCTGGGGCAGGCCGGCGGCGCCGTGGGCGCCATCGGCGAGGCCTTCGGCGTCCAGGACCTGACCCTGGACACCGCCGGCAGCGGCGAGGACAGCCAGGTGGTGGTGACCGGGAACCTGACCGACCGCTTGAGCGTCGGCTATGGGGTAGGGGTCTTCTCGCCCATCGCCGAACTGAGCCTGCGCTACAAGCTGTGGCGCAACCTCTACCTGGAGGCCGTCTCGGGCGCCTCCCAGGCGGTGGACCTGATCTACACCTTCAGCCTGCCGGGCCGCCCGCCCGCGCCCTGAACCACACCACGGAGGATCACGCGATGCCCATCCAACCCGATGCGGCCCCCGAGGGCCGCGACACCCCCATGGCCATCAGCGGCCGCCACGCGGTCACCGACCGGGCCATGACGCCGCCCTGGCCCGAGGGCATGGCGGAGATCGTGCTCGGGCTGGGCTGCTTCTGGGGCGCCGAGCGCCTGTTCTGGCAGCTGCCCGGCGTGCATGTCACCGCCGTGGGCTACGCCGGCGGCGTGACGCCCCACCCGACCTATCGGGAGACCTGCACCGGCCGCACCGGCCATGCCGAGGTGGTGCGGGTGGTCTACGACCCCGAGACCGTCGATCTCGAGACGCTGCTGCGCCACTTCTGGGAGGCCCACGATCCCACCCAGGGCGATCGCCAGGGCAACGACATCGGCCCCCAGTACCGCTCCATCATCCTGGTCACCGACGAGGCCCAGCGCGAGGCCGCCGAGCGCAGCCGGGCCGCCTACGGCGAGGCCCTGGCCCGGGCCGGCCGGGGACCGATCACCACCGAGATCGCGCCCCTGGAGGCCTTCTACTACGCCGAGGAGTACCACCAGCAGTACCTGCACAAGAACCCCGGCGGCTACTGCGGGCTCAAGGGCACCGGCGTCGGCTGCCCGATCGGCTGACGCCCGGGGTCAGTCGCCGGAGGGGCTGACCCGCCGCGGGTCGGGCACCAGGGTCGTGCGCCAGCCGTCGAGCTGCGCCGCGACCCGGCGGGCGAGCCAGCTGGCGAAGCGGCCGTCGCGGCGCTCCACGAAGCCCACATGGCCGCCATGCCGGGCGGTCTCCAGGCGAATGCCGACGCCAAGCTCGAGATCGTCGAACAAGCCTGGCGGCATAAAGGGATCGTCGTCGGCGTGCAGCACGAGGGTCGGGGTGGTGATCTCGGCGAGCCGCGGGCCCGCCGAGGCCCGGCGATAGTAGTCCGCCGCGTCCCGGAAGCCGTGCAGCGGGGCGGTCACCGCGTCGTCGTAGTCGCGCAGGGTCGAGAGCCGGGCCAGCCGCGACGGGGTGAGCGCCAGCGGCAGCTCCCCGGCGGCCAGCCGCGGTGCCACCTTGGCCTTGAGGGCTCCCAGCAGGTGGCGCTGATAGAGGCGCGCGACGCCATGCGTCAGGGTGTCGGCGCAGGCGGCCAGGTCCACCGGCGGGGCGATGGCGATGGCCCCGACCAGGCTCAGGGCGTCGTCGGCGTCCTCGGCGATCAGCTTGAGCAGCATGTTGGCGCCCAGCGATACGCCGCAGGCCACCCGGGGCGCCCGGGGATAGCGGCGCGCCAGCCGGGTCAGCAGCCAGTGGGCATCGGCGGTGTCGCCGCTGTGATAGGCCCGGGGACGCCGGTTGGGCCGCCGTCCGCAGCCTCGGAAGTGCATCAGCAGCGCGCGATAGCCACGCTCGCGGGCGGCGGCCAGCAGGTGGCGCGCGTAGGGCGAGTCCACCGACCCCTCGAGGCCGTGGAACAGCACGAAGAGCGGGGCGGCCGGATCCGCCGGGGCCGGCTCGACCCAGGCCAGCTCGACGACGTCGCCGTCGGGTAGCGGCAGTTCCTCGCGGCTCAGCGACAGCGATGGCCCGGGCAGCAGGCGGGGCAGCAGGGTCTGGACATGGCGGTTGGCCAGGCCCGACGGCGGCCGGAAGGCCGCCGCATGACGCCCGGGGATCATGCCCCGGCCGCCGCCGGGTCGGCCAGCCGCGCCCAGAGCGCCTCCACCGCCGGGTGCGGATTGCGGCGATGCCGGTGCAGGCGGATCTCCATCGGCACCTCCCAGCGGCGCCCGCCGGCGGGCACCAGCTCGCCCGCCTCGAGCGCGGCGCGCACCGAACGGGCGGGCAGCCAGCCCAGGCCGTAGCCCAGCGCCACCAGCTCGTGGATGTTGCCGCTGTGCACGCTCTCGTTGAGCACGCTGAAGGTCGGCATCTCGCCGAGGGCCTCCAGGTGGGCGCGGATGCTCTGATCGATCAGTCCCCGCGGGTGATAGGCGATCAGCGGCAGGGGCGCCTTGCCCGCGCCCTCCAGGGAGAAGCGCGGCCGGCCCCGGCCATCCGGCAGCGATACCGGCACCAGCCGCTCCTCGCCGAGGCGGAGGATGTCGAGCCCCTCGGTCGCGAAGCCGAGCGGGGCGCTGGCGGCGGGCCAGTAGCACAGGGCCAGGTCGCACTCCTGGCGCCCCAGGGCCTCGAAGAAGTCCTCCACCAGCCAGGCGGTCGCCCGCAGGTAGGGCGTGATCGGCGGCGCCGGCGCCAGGCTCTCCAGCCACTCCGGCAGGAAGTTGGCCAGCAGGCTCTGGGGCGCGGCCAGGCGGATGCGGTTGGCGTCGGCCTCGGCCAGCTGACCGAGGCGCTCGCGGGTGGTGGCGATCCGCCGAGTCACGTCCTGGCACAGGGCCAGGAACTCCTCGCCCGCCGGCGTCAGCGACAGCGGCAGGGTCTGGCGGTTGATCAAGGTGGCGCCCATTTCCTCCTCGAGCAGCTTGATGCGCCGCGAGAAGGTCGGCTGGGTGACGTTCTGGGCCTCCGCCGCCCGGGAGAAATGGCGCGTGCGCGCCAGGGCGATGAAGTCGTCCAGCCAGCGTAGTTCCATAGATGTCCCTCATGCCGGACGGCCGGGGCCGATGAGGCCATTATGCCGACCTCATCGGGGCCCCGGCCAGCCGCCCGTGGCGCCCGCCGCTCGGGCAGGCGCCGCGGCGGGCTCAGATCCGGCCCTCCTCCACGCCGTGACAGGCCACCTGGCCGCCCTCGTCGGTGGCGATCAGCGTCGGCACCTCCTCCCGGCAGCGCGCGTTGGCGTGCGGGCAGCGGCCATGGAAGACGCAGCCCGAGGGCAGGTTCACCGGGGTGGGCACCTCGCCCTGCAGGCGCAGGTGCTGGGGACGGTCGTCCTCGAGCCGCGGGATGGCGGACATCAGCGCCTGGGTGTAGGGGTGGCGGGGGGTGGCGAACAGGGTCGCCGTGGGCGCCACCTCGCAGACCCGCCCCAGGTACATCACCGCCACCCGGGTGCCGAAGTGTTCGACCACCGCCAGGTCGTGGGTGATGAACAGGTAGGTGAGGTTGCGCTGTTGCTGGGCCTCCATCAGCAGGTTCAGCACCTGGGCCTGGATCGACACGTCCAGCGCCGAGATCGGCTCGTCGGCGACGATGAACTCCGGGTCCACGGCCAGCGCCCGGGCGATGGCGATCCGCTGCCGCTGGCCGCCGGAGAACTCGTGGCCGTAGCGCGCCCCCCAGTCCGGGGCGATGCCCACCGAGGTCATCACCTCGGCGACCTTGTCCTTGACCCGCTGGGCCGGCCAGTCCGGATGGTGCAGCCGGATCGGCTCCTCCAGGGTCTGCTGGATGGTCATGCGCGGGTTCAGCGACGCATAGGGGTTCTGGAAGATCATCTGCATGCGCCGGCGATAGGGCAGCAGCTCCTTGGTGGAGCGGTCGTCGATGCGCTCGCCGTCGTAGTGGATCTCGCCGCCGCTGGGGCTGATCAGGCCCATCACGGTGCGCGCCACCGTGGACTTGCCGCAGCCGGACTCGCCGACCACGCACAGCGCCTCGCCGCGCCGGATGTCCAGGTCGACGCCGTTGATGGCATGCACGTGCTCCTGCTCGCGGACCAGCTTGCCGCCCTTGAACTTGAGCTGCTCCAGGAAGTCGCCGGACAGCGAGAAGCGCTTCTCCAGGCCGCGCAGCGACAGCAGCGGCTCGGCCTGCTCCGGCGCGGTAGATGTGGCGGTCGAACTCATGAGTCTTGCTCCTCGGCCGGAATGCGTTCGCGTTCGATCATCTCGGCGACCATGTGGCAGGCCGCCTGGCAGTTGCCGGAGGTCACGAAGCCGGGGACCTCGTCATGGCAAGCCTGGCGCGGCGAGCCGTCGGGGCGGGTCACGAAGCCGCAGCGCGGATGGAAGGCGCAGCCGCTGGGCAGGTTGTCCAGCGACGGCATGCTGCCGGGGATCTGGTTGAGCCGCTCGCCGGGGGTGGCCATCTGGGGCAGGGCGTTGATCAGCCCCTGGGTATAGGGGTGCTGGGGATCGTTGATGATCTCCCGGGTCGGCCCCTGCTCGATGACCCGGCCGGCGTACATCACCAGCATGCGCTGGGTGACCTGGCTGACCACGCCCAGGTCGTGGGTGATCAGGATCAGGCCGACGTTGTGCTCCTCGCACAGCTCCAGCAACAGTGCCATGATCTCCGCCTGGATGGTCACGTCCAGGGCCGTGGTCGGCTCGTCGGCGATGATGATGTCCGGGTCGAGCAGCAACGCGATGGCGATGATCACCCGTTGGCGCATGCCGCCGGACAGCTCGTGGGGGTACTGGTCGAGCCGCGCCTCGGGGGAGGGGATCTGCACCTGCTGCAGCTTGCGCAGGGCGATCGCCCGGGCGTCGCGGGTCGTGATGCGGCGGTGGGCCTTGAGGCACTCGACCATCTGCTCGCCGATGGTCAGCACCGGATTGAGGGTCATCATCGGGTCCTGGAAGATCATCGAGATGCGATGCCCGCGGATCTTGCGCAGGGCGCGGTCGCCCAGGCCGATGAGCTCCTGGCCGTCGAAGCGGATGCTGCCGCCGGCGATGTAGCCGGGCTTGGCGATCAGGTTGAGCAGGGTGAAGGCGGCCACCGACTTGCCGGCGCCGGACTCGCCGACGATCCCTAAGCGCTCGCCGCGATCCAGGCTGAAGCAGACGTCGCGCAGGGCCTTGACGTCGCCGCGGCGCAGGGCGAAGCGTACGTCGAGGTTGTTGACTTCGAGAAGTGACATGGGAACTCCTTGACCTCAGCCCTTGTAGAGCCGGGGGTTGAGGACATCGCGCAGCCAGTCGCCGAGCAGGTTGATGACCAGCACCAGCACCACCAGCACCAGGCCCGGGATCAGGGTGATCCACCAGGAGCCGGACTGGATGTAGTCGAAGCCGGACTTGATCAGCGAGCCCAGCGACGGCTGGGTCTCGGGCATGCCCAGGCCCAGGAAGGACAGCGCCGCCTCGGAGATGATGGCGTTGGCCACCTGCACGGTGGAGATGACGAAGATCGGCGACAGGGTGTTGGGCAGGATGTGCCGGAACATGATGCGCCGGCTGGGCAGGCCCATCACCCGGGCGGCGTCGACGTACTCCTTGCCCTTCTCGGCCAGCACCGAGGCGCGCACGGTGCGCGCGTACTGGGGCCACTCGGCCAGGCCGATGATCAGCACCAGCAGCGGCACCGCATAGGCGCTGAAGGTGGCGCCGCCGAAGATCGCCTTGAACAGGGCGCCGACCACGATCGCCACCATCAGGGTGGAGAAGGACAGCTGGATGTCGGCCAGGCGCATCAGGAAGGCGTCGACGCGCCCGCCCAGGTAGCCGGCCAGCAGGCCGAAGCACACCCCGAGGGTGGCCTGCATGGCCACCGCGCCGAAGCCGATGATCAGCGAGACCCGCAGGCCGTAGAGGATGGTCGACAGCAGGTCGCGGCCCTGGGCGTCGGTGCCCATGGTGTAGGCCGGGTCGCTGCCGTCGACCCAGAAGGGCGGCAGCTCCGAGGCCAGGATGTCGATCTGCGCCAGGTCGTAGGGGTTCATCGGCGCCAGCCAGGGGGCCAGCACGGCGCACGCCACCAGGGCGATGAACACCGCGAGACTGACCTGGGCGATCAGGTCGCGCTTGAAGCTGTAGAGCAGGTAGGAGTCGCGCAGGCGCTCCCAGCGGCTCGCCGTGGGCGAGCTCGCGACGGAGGAGGTATCGGTGGTCATGCGGGCTTTCCTGTCAGCTTGACGGTCGGGTTGACCAGGCCGTAGATCAGGTCGACCAGGGTGTTGGTGATCACGAAGATCAGCCCCACGATCATCAGGTAGGTGACGATCAGCGGAATGTCGGAGCGCTCGATGGCGTCGAGGAACATCAATCCCATGCCGGGCCACTGGAACACCGTCTCGGTGAGGATGGTGTAGGCGACCAGGGTGCCGATCTGCACCCCGCCCACGGTGATCACCGGCAGCATGGTGTTCTTCAGGGCGTGCAGGAAGTAGATGCGACGCGGCGAGATGCCCTTGGCCCGGGCGAACTTGACGTAGTCGGACTGCAGCACCTCGAGCATCTCGGCGCGGATCAGGCGGATGAACAGCGGCAGCATGATCGAGGCCAGCGAGATGGCCGGCAGCACCAGGTAGGTCAGCCCCTCCAGGGAGGCGAAGTTGGTCTCCCAGGTGCCGAAGACGGGCACCGGGTCTCCGCGGCCGTAGGCCGGCATGCCACCCTCGGTGGTCAGGAGGTCATTGAGCCAGGCGCCCCAGCCGGTGTCGGCGGGGAAGGGCGACCAGGACACGCCGATGGCGAACAGCTGGATCAGCACGATGGCGGTGAGGAACACCGGGATGGAGATGCCGATGATCGACACCCCCATGAAGAACCGCGACAGCCAGGCGCGCGGCTTGATGGCGCTGTAGACCCCGATGGGGATCGACAGGGCGATGATCAGGAAGGTCGAGGCGGCGACCAGCTCCAGGGTGGCGGGCAGGTGGCGCAGGATGACGTCGGTGGTCGGCTCGTTGAAGACGTAGGAGTAACCGAAGTCGAACTGCACCGCGTTGGCGGCGAAGCGCAGGTACTGGACCGCGAAGGGGTCGTTGAGGCCGAGCTCCTCGCGCAGGGCCTCGCGCTCGCTCTCCGGCACCGACTGGCCGACCATCTGCTGGATGGGGTCGCCCAGGTTGTCCTGGATGGCGAAGGCGATCACGCTGATGACGAACATCACCAGCAGCGCATGGAAGAGGCGCTTGATCAGAAAGGCGATCATGGGTGGCGTCCCGTGTGCAGCACAGGGCGGCACGCTCGTCCCGAGCGTGCCACCGGGTCAGGGTGGGAAGACTCGCCGGCCAGGCCGCCGGCGAGAAGGGGTCACTCTTCGGTCATGACCAGGTCCCCGAGGTAGGGGAAGTTCATCACGTTGAGGACCGGCTCGATGTCGACGTGGTCGGCGGAGGCCCAGGCCAGGTCCTGCCAGTGCAGCGGGATGAAGGCCGCCTCGTCGTACAGGGTCTGTTCGACTTGCTGGAGCATCTCGGCCCGCGCCTCGCGGTCGACCTCCAGGTTGGCCTCGGCCACCAGGGCGTCGAGTTCCGGGTTGCAGTAGTTGCCGGCGTTGTACTGGCCGGCCCCGGTGTCGGCGTCCGGGCACTGGGTGAGGTACTCGTGGAAGTTCGCCGAGTCCTCGGTGTCGGCGTGCCAGCCGATCATCATCATGTCGGCGACGCGATCGTCGTACTCGCCCCAGTACTGGGCCTTGGGCAGGGTCTTGAGATCCACGGTCACGTTGATGCGCGCCAGCATGGCGGCCACCGCCTGGGCGATCTTGGCGTCGTTCACGTAGCGGTTGTTGGGCGCCATCATGGTGATCTCGAAGCCGTCTTCAAAGCCGGCCTCGGCCATCAGCTGCTGGGCCCGCTCGATGTCGTAGCGCGGCTCGAGGCTCTCCACGTGGCCGGCATAGCCCTCCGGCGAGAACTGGGCGGCCGGGGTGGCGAAGCCCTTCATCAGCCGGTCGGCGATGCCTTCCTGGTTGATGGCGTAGGCGAAGGCCTGGCGCACGCGCGGGTCCTGGAAGGCCTCGACGCGTTCCTGGTTCATGTGGAAGAGGATGATCCGGGTGCCGGACATGGTGACCAGCTGGGTGTCCTCGTCGTTGCGGATGCGCTCCAGGTCGTTGGGCGGCACCGGGGCGATGAAGTCGACGTCGCCGGACAGCAGGGCGGCCACGCGGGTGGCGTTCTCGCTGATCGGCGTCATGACGATCTCGTCGACGTTGCCCGGCGAGGCCTGGTCCCAGTAGTCGTCGTTGCGCTCGAAGGCGATGCGCACGCCCTGCTGACGCTCGGTGACCTCGAAGGGCCCGGTGCCGGACAGGTGGCGCGAGGCGTAGGAGTTGCCGTTCTTGACGATCTCGTCCTTGGGGTCCCCGTCGGCGTCCTCGCCGCTGTAGAACCGGCTGTCCATCGGGAAGATGTAGGTGGCCAAGTTGAGCAGCAGCGGGTAGGGCTTCTCGGTGGTGAACTCCACGGTGAGCTCGTCGACGGCGGTGACCGAGGCGATCGGCTCGAAGATCGCCTTGAAGTCCGGGCTGCGCTTGAGGCGCTCGACGGTCCACACCACGTCCTCGGCGGTGAAGGCGTTGCCGCTGTGGAACTCGACGCCCTCGCGCAGGCTCATGCGCATGGTGGTGTCGTCGACCTGCTCCCAGGCGGTAGCCAGGCGCGGCTCGAACTCGAGGTCCTGGGTCCAGCGCACCAGCGGGTCGAAGGTCATGTGGGAGAGCTGCAGGATGCCGCCGGAGAGCTGCTCGTGGATGTCGAGCGAGACCGGGTCGGCGTCATAGGCCATGCGCAGGGTGTTCTCGGCCTGGGCGGCCGGGGCGATGGCAGCGGTCGTCATGGCGGCGCCGATGGCGCTGGCCAGCAGAGTCTTCTTGATTGTCATGTGTCGTTCCATGCCGGATGGATTGTTGTGTGTCGTCGCCCGGGTTCCGCTCCGGGCGGCGAACGACCGTTTGTTCTGGTCCGGCCCTCAACATAGAGAGTTCGGCGGCAGGAAGACAATCGAAAATGTGACAGGCCTCATGCGCCCGGCGAATGAGGCCATCGGGCGGGCGGGGCGTCAGTCGTCGCCGGCGGGCGCCAGGCGGTCGATCCGGTAGAGGGTCGCGACCTGGTCCAGGCCTTCGACGCTGCAGTCGAGGTCGGTCACCCGGCCGTCGCTCAGGCCGTAGACCCAGCCGTGTACCGCCAGCGGCTGGCCGCGCTGCCAGGCGCGCTGGATGATCTTGGTGCGGCACAGGTTGTTGACCTGGGCCTGGACGTTGAGCTCGCACATGCGATCGACCTGGGCGTCCAGCGGCAGGTGCTCGAGGTCGCCGCGATGGCGACTGTAGAGCTCCCGCACCGAGTGCAGCCAGTAGTCGACGATGCCGCACTCGCCGCCGGTCACCGCGGCCTTGACGCCGCCGCAGCCGTAGTGGCCGACCACCATGATGTGCTTCACCTGCAGCACGTCGACGGCGAACTGGACCACCGAGAGGGCGTTCATGTCGTTGTGGTGCAGCAGGTTGGCCACGTTGCGGTGGACGAAGACCTCGCCGGGGGGCAGGTCGATGATCTGGTTGGCGGGCACCCGGGAATCGGAGCAGCCGATCCACAGGTAATCGGGGTTCTGCTGCTGCGACAGCCGGGCGAAGAAGTCGGGATCCTGACGCCGGACGCCGTCGGCCCAGTCGCGGTTGCGCTCCAGCAGCTGTTTCATCTCGGTTTTCATGGAAGGCTTCTCTGATGGTCGGGCCATGGGACGCCAAGCATTCTTTATTACCCGCATAGCCAGGGTCAATGGAGCGGCCCTCCCTGGCATCCGGCGCGACTGGTATGATCACGCCGATCCAGGACGATACCACCATCAGGAGAACACTGTGTCCGAGTTCGACTACGACCTCTTCGTCATCGGCGCCGGCTCCGGCGGCGTTCGCGCCGCCCGCACCGCCGCCGCCACCGGCGCCCGGGTCGCCGTGGCCGAGGACCGCTACCTGGGCGGCACCTGCGTCAACGTGGGCTGCGTGCCCAAGAAGCTGTATTCCTATGCCGCCCACTTCCACGAGGCCTTCGAGGACGCCGGCGGCTTCGGCTGGCAGCTGGCCGAGGCGCCGCGCTTCGACTGGGCCACCCTGCGCGACAACAAGATCGGCGAGATCAAGCGGCTCAACGGCATCTACGGCCGCCTGCTGGACAACGCCGGCGTGCGGCTGATCAACGGCCGCGCCAAGGTGCTGGATCGCCACCACGTCAGCGTCGACGGCGAGACCATCAGTGCCGAGAAGATCCTGGTGGCCGTGGGCGGCTGGCCCTGGGTGCCGGACTTCCCCGGCAAGGAGCACACCCTCGACTCCAACCGCGTCTTCGACCTCGACAGCTTCCCCGAGCGCTTCCTGGTGCTCGGCGGCGGCTACATCGCCGTGGAGTTCGCCAGCATCTTCAACGGCCTGGGCAGCGACACCCACCTGGTGTATCGCGGCGAGCTGTTCCTGCGCGGCTTCGACCGCGAGGTCCGCGAGTTCACCCGGGACGAGATGGCCAAGAAGGGCGTCAACCTGCACTTCGAGACCAACATCGAGGCCATCGAGAAGGTCGAGGGCGGCCTCAAGGTGACCCTGACCAGCGGCGAGACCCTCGAGGTGGACGCGGTGCTGGCCGCCACCGGCCGGCGCCCCAACCTGGCGGGGCTGGGGCTCGACCAGTTCGACATCGCCACCCACGACGACGGCACCCTGGCCGTCAACGAGCGCTTCGAGACCTCGGTGCCCTCGATCCTGGCGCTGGGCGACGTCACCGGCGGCCCCGAGCTGACCCCGGTGGCCCTGGAGGAGGCCATGAAGCTGGTCGAGCACCACTTCGGCGACACCACGCCCGAGCCGCTGGACTACGAGCGCATCGCCACCGCGGTGTTCTGCCATCCCAACATCGGCACAGTGGGGCTCTCCGAGGAGGCGGCCCGCGAGCGCTACGCGGCGATCCGCGTCTACAGCGCCGACTTCCGGCCAATGAAGCACACCCTGTCCGGCAGCGGCGAGCGTTGCCTGATGAAGCTGATCGTCGACGACGAGAGCGACGTGGTGGTGGGCGCGCACATGGTCGGCGAGGAGGCCGGCGAGGTGATCCAGGGCATCGCCATCGCGGTCCGCGCCGGCCTGACCAAGGCCCAGTTCGACCAGACCGTGGGCATCCATCCCACCGGCGCCGAGGAGTTCGTGACCATGCGCACGCCGTCTCGTCGCTGAGGGCCGCGACGCCTGTCATCCCGGCGTCACCACGATGCCATGCCAGCGGGCCACCCTGATCGGGGTGGCCCGTTGTCGTTCGGGTCGGCGCAACGCCTCGGCGGGAACGGACTATGCTGTAAGATGCGCGTGTCGCGGGCATCCGCGGCAGTACTATAATGTCGATTTATGGTTTTTCGGCGGGTGGATAATATGGTTTTTGAAAAGCCGCCGAAGCGCTGTTATGATGCTTCTCAAATTCGCTACAGCGAACACGACAATGAACGCAACTTCCGAGCCCTTCATTCCCTCCGCCGACCTCGCCCGGCCCAGCGTGGCCGACGCCGTGGTCGGCCACCAGGCCACGCCGCTGTTCATCCGCAAGCCCAACCCCGACGACGGCTGGGGCATCTACGAACTGGTCAAGTCCTGCCCCCCGCTGGACGTCAATTCCGCCTATGCCTACCTGCTGCTGGCGACCCAGTTCCGCGACAGCTGCGCGGTGGCCACCAACGAGGAAGGCGAGATCGTCGGCTTCGTTTCCGGCTACGTGAAGAACAACGCGCCCGACACCTACTTCCTGTGGCAGGTCGCGGTGGGCGAGAAGGCCCGCGGCACCGGCCTGGCCCGGCGCCTGGTCGAGGCCGTGATGACCCGCGCCGAGATGGCCGAGGTGCATCACCTCGAGACCACCATCACCCCGGACAACCAGGCGTCCTGGGGGCTGTTCCGGCGCCTCGCCGATCGCTGGCAGGCGCCCCTGAACAGTCGCGAATACTTCTCCACCGACCAGCTCGGTGGCGAGCACGATCCCGAGAACCTCGTGCGCATCGGTCCCTTCCAGACCGCCGACATCTGATCCACGTCTCACTCGCGCGCCGGCCCCTCGCGGACGGCGCGGCACCCTCGTGATCCTTTTTCCCTTCATCCGACAGGAGGTCGCAATGCAGACCCAGACCCTCGAACGCATGGAATCCGACGTCCGGACCTATTCCCGCTCCTTTCCGGTCGTCTTCACCAAGGCCCAGAACGCCCGCCTGACCGACGAGACCGGTCGCGAATACATCGACTTCCTGGCCGGCGCCGGCACCCTGAACTACGGCCACAACAACCCGCACCTCAAGCAGGCGCTGGTCGACTACCTGGCCGAAGACGGCATCGTCCACGGCCTGGACTTCTGGACCGCCGCCAAGCGCGACTACCTGGAGACCCTGGAAGAGGTGATCCTCAAGCCGCGCGGCCTGGACTACAAGGTCCACTTCCCGGGGCCGACCGGCACCAACGCCGTCGAGGCGGCCATCCGCCTGGCCCGCGTCGCCAAGGGCCGCCACAACATCGTGACCTTCACCAACGGCTTCCACGGCGTGACCATGGGCGCGCTGGCCACCACCGGCAACCGCAAGTTCCGCGAGGCCACCGGTGGCGTGCCCACCCAGGGCGCGGCCTTCATGCCCTACGACGGCTACCTGGGCGAGGGCGCCGACACCCTGGACTACTTCGAGAAGCTGCTCGGCGACAATTCCAGCGGCCTGGACGTGCCCGCCGCGGTGATCGTCGAGACCGTGCAGGGCGAGGGCGGCATCAACGTCTCCGGGCTGGAGTGGCTCAAGCGCCTGGAAGGCATCTGCCGCGCCCACGACATCCTGCTGATCGTCGACGACATCCAGGCCGGCTGCGGCCGCACCGGCAAGTTCTTCAGCTTCGAGCACGCCGGCGTCACCCCGGACATCGTCACCAACTCCAAGTCGCTGTCCGGCTTCGGCCTGCCGTTCGCCCACGTGCTGATGCGTCCCGAGCTCGACAAGTGGAAGCCGGGCCAGTACAACGGCACCTTCCGCGGCTTCAACCTGGCCTTCGCCACCGCCGCCGCCGCCATGCGCAAGTACTGGAGCGACGACACCTTCGAGCGCGATGTCCAGCGCAAGGCGCGCATCGTTGAGGAGCGCTTCGCCAAGATCGCCGCCTGGCTCAGCGAGGAGAAGGGCATCGAGGCCTCCGAGCGCGGCCGTGGCCTGATGCGCGGCATCGACGTCGGCAGCGGCGACATCGCCGACAAGATCACCGCTCAGGCCTTCGAGAACGGCCTGGTGATCGAGACCAGCGGTCAGGACGGCGAGGTGGTCAAGTGCCTGTGCCCGCTGACCATCCCCGACGAGGACCTGATCGAGGGCCTGGATATCCTCGAAGCCAGCGCCAAGCAGGCCCTGGCCTGATAGGCTGAATGCCCGGCCGGTCCCCCGCGACCGGCCCTTCCATCGACCATCACGGAGAGCGTCATGATCGTTCGCAACCTCGAGGAAGCGCGCCAGACCGATCGCCTGGTCACCGCCGAGAACGGCAACTGGGACAGCACCCGGCTGTCGCTGGCCGACGACGGCGGCAACTGTTCCTTCCACGTCACCCGGATCTACGAGGGCACCGAGACCCATATCCATTACAAGCACCACTTCGAGGCGGTGTTCTGCATGGAAGGGGAAGGCGAGGTCGAGACCCTGGCCGACGGCAAGATCTGGCCGATCAAGCCGGGCGACATCTACATCCTCGACCAGCACGACGAGCACCTGCTGCGGGCCAGCAAGACCATGCACCTGGCGTGCGTGTTCACCCCGGGCCTGACCGGCAAGGAAGTGCATCGCGAGGACGGCTCCTACGCGCCGGCCGACGAGGCCGACGACAGCCAGCCGCTGTAAGGCGTCGGGCCTCGCGGCATTGCCGCGATCGACGCTCCTGGCTCACGAGGCCCCGGTCATCGACCGGGGCCTCGTCGCGTCCAGCCAGGCCATCAGCTCGGCCTCGGGCATGGGCCGCGCATAGAGATAGCCCTGGCCGATCGCCACCCCCAGGTCGGCGAGAAAGGCCGCTTCCGCTTCTGCCTCGATGCCCTCGGCCACCAGCTCCAGGCCCAGGGTCGTGGCCAGCGAGATGATCGCCCGGGTGATGCCGGCCCGATCCGGATGGGCATGCACCTCCTGCACGAAGGCGCGATCGATCTTGAGCACGTCGATGGGCAGGCGGTGCAGGTAGCTCAGCGTCGAGTAGCCGGTGCCGAAATCGTCCATGGCGATGCGCATGCCGCGCTCGCGCAGACGCGTCAGCGTCGCCAGCCCGCGATCGGTCATGGCGAACAGGGTGGTCTCGGTGAGCTCCAGCTCCAGGGCGTTCCCCGGCAGCGAGTGGCGGGCCAGCGCCGCCAGCAGGGCGTCGGCGAAATCGTCTTCCTCCAGGTCGTGTGCCGAGACGTTCACGGCCAGCCGGGGAAGCCCCGTGCCGGCGTCCCGCCAGCGCGCGAGCAGCCGGCAGGCCTCCTCGACCACCCAGCGGGACAGCTCGCGGATCAGCCCGGTGGTCTCGGCCACCCCGATGAAGGCCCCCGGCGGCAGCAGCTTGCCATCCGGGCATTGCAGCCGCACCAGGGCCTCGGCGGCCTCGGTCAGTCCAAGGCCGTCGAGGCTCACCTTGGGTTGCAGCCACAGCACCAAGCCGCCGTCGTCGAGCGCCCGGCGCAGCTCGGCTTCCATCCTCAGGAAGGTCGTGGCCTTGGCCTGCATGTCCGGCGAGAAGAAGGCGGGCGCGCCGTCGCCGGCCGCCGAGAGCGCCTGCTGGGCGCGATCGATCAGCGCCTCGGCCTCCCGGGCGTCGTCGGGCGCCACGGCGACGCTCATGCGAGGCGACAGGTGCAGCCGCTCGCCGTCGATCTCCAGGGGGTCCAGCATGCGGCGGCGGGTGGCGTGGGCCAGGTCCAGGACCTGGTCGACGGGCCTCCCCGGCGGATGCAGCAAGCCCCATTGCGCATCGCCCAACCGGGCCAGGCGAGTCGAGGCATCGAGCAGGGCCGACAGGCGCCCGCTGAGGGAGACCAGGGCCTGGCGATGGCCCGAGTGGCCGAGCGAGGTCAGCAGGGTGCCGTCGGCCACCTCGATGATCTGGAAGCACACGCGCTGATCCGCCTCGCTCGCCACGGCCAGCGCCTGGCGCAGGTGCTCACAGATCAAAGGCCGTGTCGCCAGCCCGGTGAGCCGGTCATGATTGACCAGGTGGGCCAACTCGTCCCGCTGGCGCAAGGCCAGGCGCCGGGCCCGCATCCAGAGGTGCAGGCGCGTGGTCAGCTCCAGGCGGTCCAGCGGCAGCACGGCGAACTCGTCGATCAGGTCGCGAAACCGCGTGAGCGGCCGGCGCAGCTCGGCCCGGGTCAGCAGCAGGATGACCGGCAGGAGGGTAGGGGACTGCGCCCGCCGCGCCTCGCCGACCCGCGACTGCCAGCGCGCCAGGCCCTTCGGGTCGGCGATGATCAGGTCGACATCGTCGCACTGCCAGGTCAGGTCGGCGGGATCGACCAGCCGATAGTGCTGCTCGAAGGCCCGCGCCAGCAGCCGCCGGTTGCTGGCCGCCTCGACCAGCAGCATCAGCCGGCCCGGCGCCTCGGGGCTCATGTCGGGTCCCCGCGGTTGAGCAGGCTTGCCTCCGCCGATTCCTCGAGCAGTTGCAGCCCGCCCGGGCCGATGCGGTAGGCACAGATCCGCGGATCGAACTGGCCCGTGCGCTTCTTCAGCACCCCCAGCATCTTGCCCATGCGCTGTCGCTCCTCCCGGTAGTTGAGCAGCAGGACGTTGTCGGCGAGGTAGCTGATCCCCCGGTCGGTCAGGGTCATGGGGCCGCTGATGACCTGTATCTCATTGATCAGCAGCACCGAGATGCCCCGACGCGCCAGGCCCTTGGCGAAGGCATGCACGCGATCCTTGAGCTGCTCGCCGCGCAGCGACAGCTCGAAGCCGGAGACGCTGTCCAGGATCACCAGCCGAGTGTCGGTGGCCTCGACATGGCGGCGCACGCCCTCGAGGAACTCGTCCACCAGGTAGCGCAGGGGTTCCACCTGCTCGATATGCAGCTGGCCATCGCGATGCAGGGCCGCCAGGTCCAGGGACAGGTCCTCGGCGCGCTGCAGGTAGCCGGGCAGTTCCTCCTCGAACAGGTAGATGGCCACCCGCCCGCGCCGGCCGGCCTCCCGGGCGAAGGCCGCGCCCAGGGTCGACTTGCCGATGCCGGAGGGGCCGGTGATCAGGCTGATGCTGCCGGCGGGGAGCCCGCCGCCCAGCAGGGCATCGAGGCCAGGACAGCCGGACGACAGCGGCGCCCCCTCGGGCGCGGCCACGGCGCGCGACGGCGGCAGGTGATGCGGAAAGGCCTGGAAGCCGCGCTCGTCCAGCCGGCACTGGTGACGCCCGGCCATGAATCGCGCTCCCCGCAGCTTGCACACCTGCAGATAGCCCTCGCCGAGCTCGATCACCCCATCGGCAAGGAACTGCAGGTCGATGTCCGTCGACGGGTTGCCGGCCTCCGAGGAGAACAGGACCGTGCAGCCGCGACCGCGCAGGTAGCGCAAGAAGGACAGGATCTGGGCGCGGAACTGGAAGGCATCGCTGAACAGCAGCTGCAGGTGGCTGACCGAGTCGATGAACACCACCGACGGTGGCTGGGCTTCGATGGCCTCGACGATCCGCTGGACCAGCGGCTCGAATTCCACCTCGGCCGGGTGAAAGATGTCATAGTGCTGCTGTTCGGCGAACAGCCGCTCGTCGGGCACCAGGCTGAGCAGCCGTACGCCCTCGAGGGGCAGCGACTGGCGAGCGGCATTGTCGCGCAGCTGGGACTCGGTTTCCTGAAAGCCGATATACAGCGGCGTCCCGGTGGCGCCGGCGGCGGCCAGGCACTGCAGGCCGAGGGTAGTCTTGCCGTGACCCGGGCCGCCCCGGATCATGTAGGCCTGACGAGGCGGCAGGCCGCCGTTCAGGATATGGTCCAGGCCGTCGCATCCGGTACTGATCCGAGCCTTGTCGTCCATGGCATGTCCTCGTGGGCGTCACGGGTGGGCGATGACTATATGGTAGTTCTCTGATATTCAGGCTGCCCGATCGCGGGCGCGGCGCCCATCACTCCTTGGTCGAGGCTCCGCGTTCGAAGACCAGGGTGATCTCGGCCAGGGTCAGGCCGAACTTGCGCATCGCGGTGCGGTTGATCAGCCTGCCGTCGGGCTGCAGGTACATCCAGTCGTCCATCTGGAAGGTGATGGCGCGGCCGTCGACGTCGACCGCCAGGGGATAGCGCATATGGAAGACATGGCCCACCTGGCGCGCCTCGACCGGGCCCTCGACGTCGTCGGCGCGACCCCGCCAGCGGCCGTCGCCGCGGCGCTCGAAGGTCCACCGCCGGCGATCGGTCGCGCCGTCGGCGTAGCGGAAGCGTTCGTCCAGGATCAGGGTGTCGTCCTCGAGCCTGCCGTCGATGTCGACCGTGAAGCGGCGCCGCACCTCGCCGCGATAGTCCTGCACCATGCCCCAGGCGCGCGTCCGGCCGGCGAAGTACTCGGCGATGTCCAGGCGCGGCGTGGTGCCGGCGTAGTGGGCGGGATCGAGGCTGCCGCAGCCGCCGAGCCACAGCACGGCCAGCAGGGCCGCCAGGTGATACCGGAGTTTCTTGTACATTGCCATGTGCCATGAATCGAATTTGTCCAATGAACGTTAGCTCAGCGCATCGGACATTGCCATCCCCGCCTGCCGCCCAGGATTTCGTAGAATATATATTATGTTAAATAAGGGGTGGGCGAAGCCGTGTCGCGACGCCCCCTGTCGGCCTCGCGCGACATGGACAGGCCGCGCCCGGCTCCTTATCATCCCGGCAGTTCGTCGCCGCGCTTCGCGTTTCCCCACCCGTCACCCCCGAGGATGTCCACGACATGCCGATTCGTCTCTCGCTGCTTCCGCTGCTTGCCGGCTCGCTCCTGCTCGGAGGTTGCAGCGTGGCGCCCTGGGATCGCGAACCGGCCGTCGAGCCCCTGACGCCCGGCGCCTTCGAGGCACGCATCGATGGTCTCGAGCGGCGACTGGCCGAGCGTTGCGATACCCGTCGCGCCGACCTGGCCCAGTATCGCCGGGATCAGCTGGCCCTGACCGCCGATGTGCGCGAGCTCGGCCACCTGCTGCGCGAGGCGCGACGCGACGTCGCCGGGCTGCGCGAGGACACCCCACGGGCCGCCGCGGCCGGCGATTGCCCGACCGCCGATGCCCGGCTCGACAACAAGACCCTGGTCGGACGCAGCGAGTGGATCGGCCTGCCCGAGGTCGGCACCCACCTCGAGGCGCGCATCGATTCGGGCGCCAATACCTCCTCGCTGTCGGCCACCGAGATCACCCCCTTCGAGCGCGACGGCGAGGACTGGGTGCGGTTCAAGCTGGGGCTGACCGACGGCGACAGCGTCGTCGAGCGCGTGCGCGGCGAATGGATCGAGGCGCCGGTCGAGCGCCGGGTCCGGATCGTCCAGGCCACCGGCGAGCAGTCGCGCCCGGTGATCCGGCTGCTGATGGCCCTGGGCCCGCTGCGCGAGAGCGTCGAGTTCACCCTCAGCGATCGCACCCACCTGGACTACCCGGTCCTGCTGGGGCGACGCTTTTTGATGGATATCGCCATCATCGACGTGGCCCGCCGCCACGTCCATGACCGCCCCGAGTTCTCCGCCCCGCCGGCAGCGGACGCCGGCGACGCCCCCGAGACCCGAGACGCCGAGACCGCGGCGCCCTGAGCCCCCGGCCTCGCGTCGCTGCCAAGGAAGTCCCCATGTCCCGACTGCCCTTCTACCTGATCGTCGCCCTGCTGCTGGTCGCCGGCATCGCGCTCAGCGTGCATCGCCATGTCCAGTTCGAGGTGCCCTGGACGCCCGGCGAGCAGCGCCAGGTCTGGGAGATCGAGGCCCAGGTGAGTTTCCGCGCCGAGGGCGGCCCCGCCCGGGTCGAGATGGCCCTGCCCTCCACCCAGCCCGGCTTCCGGGTGCTTACCGAACACACCGCCTCGCCGGGCTACGGGCTCACCTACCTGGACGAGAACGGCGCCCGGCGGGCGCTGTGGTCGGTGCGCGAGGCCAGCGGCGACCAGCAGCTCTACTACGGGGCCCAGGTGCTGGTGGCGCCCCAGGCCCGAGCCTCCGAGGTGCCGCCGCCGACGGCGGCGCGCAACGTGGTCTGGGAACCGCCCTACGACACCGCCGCCCAGGAGGTCATCGACCGGGCCTGGGCGCGCAGTGCCGATGCCTTCACCTTCGCCCGGGAACTGATCCGCGACTTCAGCGACGAGCGCCGGGGCGAGAACGCCCGGCTGCTGCTCACCCAGTTCGACCGCGTGCCGCTGCTGCTGCGCCTGCTCGATCAGGCCGGCGTGCCCGCCCGGGAGGTCAGCGGCCTGCTGCTGGAGAACGGTCGCCGGCGTCAGACGCTGACCTCCTGGATCCAGGTCCACGACGGCGACGACAGCGCGCTCTTCGATCCCGCCAGCGGCCGCCGCGGCCGCCCGGACAACCTGCTGCTGTGGGAGAGCGCCGGCCAGTCGGTGCTCGAGGTCCAGGGCGGCACCAGCTCGCGGGTCACCTTCTCGATGATTTCGCGCAACCAGCCCGCCGCCGCCGCGGTGCGCAGCCAGCTGGCCGAGGATGCCGGCACCCTGCTCAACTTCTCGATCCACAGCCTGCCCCTCGAGGAGCAGGCGCTGTTCCAGACCATCCTGCTGCTGCCCATCGGCGCCCTGGTGGTGGTGCTGCTGCGGGTGCTGGTCGGCATCAAGACCTCGGGCACCTTCATGCCGGTGCTGATCGCCCTGGCCTTCATCCAGACCACCCTGATCACCGGCCTGGTCGGCTTCCTGCTGGTGGTGGCCGTGGGCCTGGTGATCCGCAACTACCTCTCCTACCTCAACCTGCTGCTGGTGGCCCGGGTCACGGCGGTGATCATCACGGTGATCGCGATCATCTCGCTGTTCTCGGTGCTGGCCTTCCGGATGGGCCTCAACGCCGGGCTGCAGATCACCTTCTTCCCGATGATCATCCTCTCCTGGACCATCGAGAGGATGTCGATCCTGTGGGAGGAGGAAGGGCCCAAGGAGGTGCTGGTGCAGGGCGGCGGCAGCCTGCTCACCGCGGTGCTGGCCTATCTGGCGATGAACAATCCCTGGATCCGCCACATCACCTTCAACTTCCTGGGCGTCCAGCTGATCCTGATGGCGCTGATCCTGCTGCTGGGCAACTACACCGGCTACCGGCTGCTGGAGCTGCGTCGCTTCAAGCCGGTGACGGAGGACTGAGCCCATGTGGACCTCGCCGGGCCGACTGCGCGCCAAGGGCATCATCGGCATGAACCGCCGCAACATCCGCTATATCGGCCGCTACAACGATCGCCGCCTCTACCCGCTGGTGGACGACAAGCTCAAGACCAAGCTGCTCGCCCAGCGCCATGCCATCACCACCCCGGACCTGATCGGCACGGTGACCACCCAGTTCGGCGTCAAGCACCTCCACGAGATGCTGGCCGCCCACGGCGGCTTCGTGATCAAGCCGGCCAAGGGCAGCGGCGGCAAGGGCATCCTGGTCATCGAGCGCCGGGAGGGCGACCGCTTCGTCAAGCCCAGCGGCGCGCACCTGAGCCTGGAGGACGTCGAGCGCCACGTCTCCAACATCCTCTCCGGGCTCTACTCGCTGGGCGGCTCGCCGGACGTGGCCGTCGTCGAGGCGCTGATCGACTTCGACGCGAGCTTCGCCGAGTACACCTACGAGGGCGTCCCCGACATTAGGGTCATCGTCTTCAAGGGCTACCCGGTGATGGCCATGATGCGGCTGTCCACCGCCGCCTCCGACGGCAAGGCCAACCTCCACCAGGGCGCCGTGGGCGTGGGCATCGACATCGCCAGCGGCACCGCGATCCGCGGCGTGCAGTTCGACCGCGCCCGGGCCGACCACCCGGATACCGGCCACGAGCTGGCGAGCCTGCGGATTCCCGGCTGGGACACCCTGCTGAACCTGGCCGCCAGCTGCTACGAGATGACCTCGCTGGGCTACCTGGGTACCGACATGGTGCTGGATCGCCGGCATGGCCCCATGCTGCTGGAGCTCAACGCCCGACCGGGGCTGGCCATCCAGATGGCCAACGGCGAGGGGCTGCGCCCGCGCCTGGACCTGATCGAACGCCAGCCCGAGGGGATCGCGCCGACCGAGCGTGTCGCCTTCGCCCGCCACCACTTCGCCCGGCGCAGCGAGCTGCCGGGCACCGCCAGCCCGGCCACTGCCTGAGGGCCGGCTGGCTCCGCGGAGGCGGGGCGCGTAGAATACGGGGCTCACTCCGCTGACTGCATGGCCCGCATGACCGATTCCCGCGCCCTGATGCAGCAGGCCGAGCGACAGTGCCGTCGCCGCGGCGTGCGCTTCACCCCCATCCGCCAGCGGGTGCTGCAGATGATCGCCGACACCCGGGGCGGCCTGAAGGCCTACGACCTGCTCGACCGCCTGGCCGCCGAGCACGCCTCGGCGCGTCCGCCCACGGTCTACCGCGCCCTGGATTTCCTGATCGACCAGGGCCTGGTGCATCGCATCGAGTCGCTGAACGCCTACGTGGCCTGCCCCTGCCCCGAGCACGCCCACGGCTTCCAGCTGCTGATCTGCCGCGACTGCGGGCGCGTCGAGGAGCTGCACCTGGACGACATCAACGATCAGCTGGGGCGCCGCGCCCGGGAGCTGGGCTTCGCGGTGCAGCGCCAGACCATCGAGCTGCTCGGCCGCTGCGAAGCCTGCCGGGCGGCGACCGCCACCTCCTGATCCGGAGTCGCCATGACCGACACCTTCAAGCGCCTGGAAGGCGCCGACCGCGACAGCCGCTGGCCCCTCGAGGCGATCCTCGAGGCGGTGCGCTTCAACGACGACGGCCTGATCCCGGCCATCGCCCAGCAGCATGACAGCGGCGAGGTGCTGATGATGGCCTGGATGAACCGTCAGGCCCTGGAGGAGACCCTGGCCAGCGGCCGGGTCTGCTACTGGTCCCGCTCGCGGGGCAAGCTGTGGCGCAAGGGCGAGTCCTCCGGGCAGCAGCAGCACCTGCGCGGCGCGGCCCTGGACTGCGACGGCGACACCCTGCTGCTGCAGGTCGAGCAGACCGGCCCGGCCTGCCACACCGGCCGGCGCAGCTGCTTCTACGTGGCCCTGGAGGGCGGCCAGGCGCGCATCGCCTCGGCGCCGCTGGTCGACCCCGAGGCTCTGTACGGCAAGGCCTGAGCCGTGGCCGCCCTCCCCCGGCGCGCGACCCGGCTGCTGGTCGCGCCCCTGCTCGGCCTGATCAAGGCCTACCAGCTGCTGCTCAGCCCGCTGCTGGGCCCGCGCTGCCGCTACTGGCCGAGCTGCTCCCACTACGCCGCGGAGGCGCTGCGGGTCCACGGCCCGCTCAAGGGCGGCGGGCTCGCCGCCCGGCGCATCCTCCGCTGCCACCCCGGCGCCGCGGGTGGTCTCGACCCGGTCCCTGGCGGGCCCAGCGAACGGCTGTGCCGCGAGGACCCCGAGCTCGACGCGCATTTTCGCTGTCGCGATCCCGACGACGAGCCGCGCGACACGCCGTCGCGATAGCGCCGGCCTTCCCTGTCCGCTGTCCCGGCGTTGCCGCCGGAAAAGGGCTCGCACGCGATCGAGTCATGCGTGCGGGCCCTTCATGGCCGGTTGAAGCCGCGGCAGCGCATGCCGAAACGGGCCCGGCCCGGCGCCGGCGCCCTTTGGGGTCAGGCGGCTTCCTGCTCGGCGACCCGGTAGATGCGCTCCAGCATGGCATTCAGGCCGTTGCTGCGGGTCGGCGACAGGTGCTTGTCGAGCCCCAGGTCCTTGAGGAAGTGCGGGCTGGTGGCGCGGATGTCCTCGGGGCGGCGATCGTTGTAGATGCGCATCAGCACGGCGATCAGCCCGGAGACGATCGCCGCGTCGGAGATCGCCTGGAACTGCAGGCGCTCGCCGTCGCGGGCATGATGCATCCAGACGTTGGACTGGCAGCCCTGGATCTTGCGCTCGTCGGTCTTCCACGCCTCGGGGAAGGCCGGCAGCTGCTTGCCCAGGTCGATGATGTACTGGTAGCGGTCCATCCAGTTGTCGAACATCTCGAACTCTTCGACGAGTTCCTGCTGGGCCTGTTCGGCGGTCATGGTGGTCATGCAACACTCCTCGATACGATTGCCGGCATTATAACGGCTGGTCGCCGTCGTCGTCCGCCCCCGGCGACAGGCCGTGGCGCGATTGCTGGCGATGCCACTCCGCATCCTCGGCATGCAGGTAGCGGGCCGTGGTGTCGAGCCGGGCATGCCGCGCCGTCTCGGCCAGGTAGCGCAGCTCGACGCCGGCCTGAGCCTGGTGGGTCAGCGCCGTATGGCGCAGCCAGTGGGGCGTGGCCCGGCGCAGCAGCGCCACCTCGCGCGCGCTCTCCCGGCCCTGCGCCGCCTCCAGGGCCTCGGCGGCCGCCTCGAAGGCCTCGCGGATCAGCCGGTAGAGGCGGTTCTCGCCCAGCCCGCGCCGCCCGTCGAGGCCGCGCAGCACCGGGGTCGCCTCGTCCGGCGCCGGCTCGAGCGGCAGCCCCAGCGACGAGCGCCACTCGCCGAGCAGGCGCATCATGTCCGGCGGCACCGGCACGCTCGCCGCCTTGCCGCCCTTCCCCACCGTGTGCCACCACCAGCGCCCCTCGCGACGGTGGAAGTCATTCATCCGCGCCGCCGCCATCTCGCCGATCCGCGGCGCGAGCAGGTAGGCGAAGCCGAAGGCCAGGCGCCGGCGCTCGTAGGCGAAGCGCTCCCGCGGCGCGGCCTCCGCCGGCGGCGCGCGATCCAGCCAGCCCCACAGCCAGTCCCACAGCGGACGCTCCAGGTAGCGCTCGACCCGGCCCTGGCGGTTGTCCAGGCGGCGGCGCTTGTCGCGCATCAGCCGGAAGGGGTTGTGGTCGACCCAGCCGGCCTCGACCAGCCAGGCGAAGAGCCCCTGGAGGATCACCAGGCACTGTCGCCGGCTGGCCGGCGACAGCGGCCCGCGGAACGGCCGCCAGCGCGGGTCGTGACGCGGCCGGGTCGGCCCCGTCCAGCGCGCCCGCGGCTGCGGGTCGGCCAGAAACGCCTCGAAGGCGTCGAGATGCTGGCGACGCACCTCGGCCAGCCGCCTCCCCTGCTCGCCCAGCCACAGCAGCAGCCGCTCCGCCTCGCGTCGATAGGCTCGCCGGGTATGCGGGCTGGCGCGATATTCGGCGAGCCACTGGGCCACCGCCTCGGCATCCGAGGTCGCGGCGATATGCACCCGCCCCGGGGACGGCGGCTGCGCTGGCTCGGCCGCGAGCTCGCCGTGGCCCAGCGCCACGTCGAGGGCCCGGACCCGCGCCGTCAGGTCGCCCTGCCCCATGTCGCCCTCGTCGGTGTTGCCTCTGTCGTCCATCGCCGCCTGCGCCTTGTGCCTGTCCCCGACGGGCGCCGGACGGCCCGTGCCCGCCCTGCCGCTCCGTCATTTTGGCCTTTCCCTTCAACCACCTGCCTCGGCCGGCGCCAGTATCGGCGTTACGTGCCAGATAATCAAGATAAGCCGCGTAATCTTGACTTTCCTGCCAGAAAAATAATGTATTTTACGTTTTACGTATTATGTAATTATCTTTATCTGGCGGCCCTGCCGGGGTATAGTGGCGCCCACCACGCCCGGAGGGGCGATTCCCGGATCGAGGAGGACGGCATGGCGCGCAGCGGGGTGCGGTACGAGGATGTGCAACGGGCGATCGACGAGCTGATGGCGCGGGGCGAGGCGCCCAGCGTGCAGAAGATTCGCGAGGCGCTCGGCACCGGCAGCTTTACCACCATCAGCGAGCACCTGCGGGAGTGGCGCAAGCGGCGCGAGGAGAACCGCGACGTGCCGCCGCCCCGGGGCATGCCGGCCGCCCTCCAGGAGCTCGCCGAGACGCTCTGGCAGCAGGCTCAGGAGGCCGCCAACGAGGCCCTGGCCCACTACCGCCGGGAGGCCGACGACAAGGTCGCCGAGGCGCGGGAGTCGGCCGCCGAGGACGCCCGCCGCGCCGAGGACGCCGAACAGCGCGAGTCCGCCCTCTCGGCCCACCTGGCGCGCACCGACGAGCGCCTCACCGAGCGGACCGCCGAGCTGGCGCGCCTGCAGGCGGAGCACGAGACCCTGACGGCCGACGCCCAGCGTCAGCGCGAGGCACGCGAGCGCCTGGCGGCGCGGCTGGACGAGCTGCAGGAGCAGCTCGAGACCCAGGCCCGGGCGCATCGCCAGGCGCTGGCCGAGGAGGAGGAAGCCGGCCGCCAGCGACTCCAGCAGGAGGAGCAGCGCCACGAGGCCGCGGAGGCCCGGCTGATGGGGCTGGTCGACGAGGCGCGCCAGGAGCGCCAGGCGGCGGACAAGGCCCATGCCGCCCACCAGGCCAAGCTCGAGAAGCGCCTCGAGGCGTCACAGGCGGAACAGCAGGCGCTGCGCGAGGCGCTCAAGGGGGAAGAGCAGCGGCGCCGTGGCGAGCAGCAGTCGGCGCGGGACGCCGAGCAGGCCCGCCGCGCGCTGGAGGAAGAGCGAGAGCGCCTGACGGCCCGCCTGGAGGAGGCGCGCCAGGCCCTGGCGTCACGCCAGGCGCGGATCGAGACCCTGGAGGCGCGCCTGGAGGATCAACTCTGGTCGTCGCTGGAAAGCATCCGCGACACCCAGGCGCAGCTGGAGGAGGCGGCGCGGAACGCCTCGGGCCCCGCCGAGGCGGGGCCCGAGGACCCGGGTCGAACCGAGGGGTGAGCGCGCAGGCGCCGGCCGGCGCCCGCCTCGGGATGGCCTAGCGGTAGTAGGCGTTGGTGGTATCCGTATGGTCGGTCACGTCGCGGATGCCGGCGAGCTCCGGGATCCGCTCCATCAGCGTCTTCTCGACACCTTCCTTGAGGGTCAGGTCCACCGCGGCGCAGCCCTGGCAACCGCCGCCGAAGGCCAGCACGGCGACCTGGTCCTCGGTCAGCTCGATCAGCTTGATCTCGCCGCCGTGGGCGGCCAGGCCGGGGTTGATCTCGCTGTAGAGCACGTAGTTGACGCGGTCGGACAGCGGGCTGTCGGCATTGACCTTGGGCATCTTGGCGTTGGGCGCCTTGATGGTCAGCTGCCCGCCCATGCGGTCGGCGTTGAAGTCGACCACCGCCTCCTCGAGGAAGGGAATGCTGTTCTTCTCCAGGTAGACGGCGATCTTCTCGAGCTCCAGGCGCTCGTCGCTGGGCTCCTCCTCACCGGGCCGGCAGTAGGCCAGGCAGGTCTCGGCATAGGGGGTGCCGGGCTGGGTGATGAAGATGCGCACGGCGATGCCCTCGACGTTCTGCTTGGCCAGCAGCTCGGCAAGGTAGTCCTGGGCGCTGTCGGTGATCTGGATGCTCTCGCTCATGGTGCTCTCGCTGATCGGGCCGCGTCGGGCGGCGCCCGGCACGGCCGGAATGAGGGTTTGCGGTCATGGTAAGCGACTGCCCGAGCCCTGACAATCCCGACCCCCGCGCTGGGTTTTAGCGGCGCGCGCCCCTGCCGCGGCGGCGCGGCTTTTGCTAGGATACGGGGCCTGCCCGGCCCCGCGCCGGCCCGACGGACGCCCCACGCCACAAGAGATCGCGCCGTCCACCGCGCCCCGACGCTTTCACGCTGGAGATTGACCCGACCCATGGCCGCCGTTCCCACTCCCCTGACCGACACCCTCACCGACAGCCTTCGACAGCGCATCCTGATGCTCGACGGCGGCATGGGCACCATGCTGCAGAACGCCGCGCTGTCGGAGGAGGAGTTCCGCGGGGAGCGGTTCGCCGACTGGCCCACCGAGCTCAAGGGCAACAACGACCTGCTGGCGCTGACCTGCCCGGACCTGGTGACGCGCATCCATCGCGACTACCTCGAGGCCGGCGCCGACATCGTCGAGACCAACACCTTCAACAGCACCCGGCTGTCCCAGTCCGACTACGGCATGGAGGCGCTGGTGCCCGAGCTCAACCGCGAGTCGGCGCGCCTGGCCCGGGCGGTGTGCGACGCCGTGGCCGAGGAGACCGGCGTGCCGCGCTATGTCGCCGGGGTGCTGGGGCCGACCTCGCGGACCGCCTCGCTGTCGCCGGACGTCAACGACCCGGCCAAGCGCAACGTCACCTTCGACGAGCTGCGCGACAACTATCGGGAAGCCGCCGAGGCGCTGATCGCCGGCGGCAGCGACCTGATCCTGATCGAGACCATCTTCGACACCCTGAACGCCAAGGCCGCCATCTACGCCCTGGAAGAGCTGTTCGAGCATCGCGGCGAGCGCCTGCCGGTGATGGTCTCCGGCACCATCACCGACGCCTCCGGCCGCACCCTCTCTGGCCAGACCACCGAGGCGTTCTGGAACTCGATCCGCCACGCCAGGCCGCTCTCCGTGGGCCTCAACTGCGCCCTGGGCGCCGAGGAGCTGCGCCCCTATCTGCAGGAGCTCTCCGACAAGGCCGACACCTTCGTCTCGGCGCACCCCAACGCCGGCCTGCCCAACGAGTTCGGCGAGTACGACCAGACTCCCGAGGAGATGGCCGCCATCGTCGCCGAGTTCGCCGACAGCGGGCTGGTCAACATCATCGGCGGCTGCTGCGGCTCCACCCCCGAGCACATCGCCGCCATCCACCGGGCGATCGCGGGCACCGCACCCCGCGAGGTGCCCGAGCGCCCGCTGGCCTGCCGCCTGTCGGGTCTGGAGCCGTTCAACATCGCCCACGACTCGCTGTTCGTGAACGTCGGCGAGCGCACCAACGTCACCGGCTCGGCGCGCTTCAAGCGGCTGATCAAGGAAGAGGACTACACCACCGCCCTGGAGGTGGCCCTGGAGCAGGTCGAGAACGGCGCCCAGGTCATCGACGTCAACATGGACGAAGGCATGCTGGAATCCGAGGAGGCCATGGTGCGCTTCCTCAACCTGATCGCCGGCGAGCCCGACATCGCCCGGGTGCCGATCATGGTCGACTCCTCCAAGTGGGAGATCGTCGAGGCCGGCCTCAAGTGCATCCAGGGCAAGGCGGTGGTCAACTCCATCTCGATGAAGGAAGGCGAGGATGCCTTCCGCGAGCAGGCCACCAAGTGCATGCGCTACGGGGCCGCCGTGGTGGTGATGGCCTTCGACGAGCAGGGCCAGGCCGACACCTTCGCCCGCAAGGCCGAGATCTGCCAGCGCGCCTACCGTCTGCTGGTCGACGAGATCGGCTTCCCCGCCGAAGACATCATCTTCGACCCCAACATCTTCGCCATCGCCACCGGCATCGAGGAGCACGACAACTACGCCGTCGACTTCATCGAGGCCACCCGCTGGATCCGCGAGCACCTGCCCCACGCCATGGTCTCCGGCGGGGTCTCCAACGTGTCCTTCTCGTTCCGCGGCAACAACCCGGTGCGCGAGGCGATCCACTCGGTGTTCCTCTACCACGCCATCCGCGCCGGACTGACCATGGGCATCGTCAACGCCGGCCAGTTGGCGGTCTACGACGACCTGCCCGAGGCGCTGCGCGAAGCGGTGGAGGACGTGGTCCTGAACCGGCGCGGCGACAGCACCGAGCGGCTGCTGGAGATCGCCGACGAATACAAGGGCGACGGCTCCGGCGGCGCCAAGAAGGAAGACCTCGAGTGGCGCAGCTGGGAGGTCGAGAAGCGCATCGAACACGCCCTGATCAAGGGCATCACCGCCTATATCGAGGAAGACACCGAGCTGGCCCGCCAGCGCGCCACGCGCCCCATCGAGGTGATCGAGGGGCCGCTGATGGACGGCATGAACGTGGTCGGCGATCTGTTCGGCGCCGGCAAGATGTTCCTGCCCCAGGTGGTCAAGTCGGCGCGGGTCATGAAGCAGGCGGTGGCCTACCTGATCCCCTACATCGAGGCCGAGAAGACCGCCGATACCCAGGCCAAGGGCAAGATCGTCATGGCCACGGTCAAGGGCGACGTCCACGACATCGGCAAGAACATCGTCGGCGTGGTCCTGCAGTGCAACAACTACGAGGTGATCGACCTCGGCGTGATGGTGCCCGCCGAGAAGATCCTGCAGACCGCCCGGGACGAGAACGCCGACATCATCGGCCTGTCCGGGCTGATCACCCCGTCGCTGGACGAGATGGTCCACGTCGCCAAGGAGATGCAGCGCCAGGGCTTCGAGCTGCCGCTGCTGATCGGCGGTGCCACCACCTCCAAGGCCCACACCGCGGTGAAGATCGAGCCGGGCTACGCGCACCCGGTGATCTACGTCACCGACGCCTCCCGGGCCGTGGGCGTGGCCGGCAAGCTGCTCTCCCCGGCGCTGAAGGACGACTATGTGGCCGAGATCCGCGCCGAGTACGACAAGGTGCGCGAGCGCAACGCCAAGCGTCGTCCCAAGGCGGCCGATCTCAGCTACGCGCAGGCCCGGGAGCGCAAGCCGGCCTACGACTGGGACGCCTACACGCCGCCGGCGCCAGGCTTCACCGGGCTCAAGGTCTTCGACGACTACGACCTGAACGCCCTGGTCGAGCGCATCGACTGGACGCCCTTCTTCATGAGCTGGGAGCTGGCCGGCAAGTATCCGAAGATCCTCGACGACGAGGTGGTCGGCGAGGCCGCCCGCAGCCTGTTCGCCGACGCCCGGGCGATGCTCGCCAGGCTGATCGACGAGCGTCTCGTCCAGGCCCGCGGGGTGATCGGCCTGTGGCCGGCCAACAGCGTCGACGACGACGTCATCGAGGTCTACGCCGACGAGTCGCGCAGCGAGGTGATCGAGCGGCTGCACCACATTCGCCAGCAGACCACCAAGAACCGCGAGGGCGTCTGCTACAGCCTGGCCGACTTCATCGCCCCCAAGGACTCCGGCAAGCCGGACTGGATCGGCGGCTTCGCGGTGACCACCGGGCACGGCGTGGAGGCGCTCGCCGAACGCTACAAGGCCGCCGGCGACGACTACAACGCCATCATGGTCCAGGCGCTGGCCGACCGTCTCGCCGAGGCCTTCGCCGAGCACATGCACGAGCGGGTGCGCAAGGAGTTCTGGGGCTACGCCGCCGACGAGGCGCTGGACAACGAGGCGCTGATCGCCGAGCGGTACCGCGGCATCCGCCCGGCGCCGGGCTATCCGGCCTGCCCCGACCATACCGAGAAGGCCACCCTGTTCCGGCTGCTCGAGGCCGAGGCCAACGCCGGCCTCGAGCTCACCGACAGCTTCGCCATGTGGCCCGCCGCCGCGGTCTCCGGCTGGTACTTCGCGCATCCGCAGTCGAAGTACTTCTCCACCGGCAAGATCACCCGCGACCAGGTGGAGGCGCTGGCCGGCCGCAAGGGCATGACGCTCGCCGAGCTGGAGCGCTGGCTCGCGCCGGTGCTCTCCTACGACCCCGACTGATATCTCGCCCCGGGCCCGCCTCGCGGGCCCGGCGCCGCCACTCATGGACACCGGCATGCTGACCGACGCCTCCCGCCGATCGATGGACACCGGCCTGCGGCCCGATCCCGCTCGCCGCCAGGCCATCCTGCGCCACGCCCTGCCGAACGACGGAAGCCGGCATGCTGCCTGATCCCGCTCGCCGCCAGACCATCCTGCGCCTCGCCCTGCCGATCATCGGCGGCATGCTCACCCAGAGCCTGCTGAACCTGATCGACGCCGCCCTGGTGGGCCGGCTGGGCGAGGCGCCCCTGGCCGCCGTGGGCATCGGCGGCTACGCGATCTTTTTGATCACCGCGGTGGTCTTCGGCCTGTCCTCCGGGGTGCAGGCCCAGACCGCCCGGCGTCACGGCGAGGGCGACTGGAGCCGCCGCGCCCTGGCGCTGAATGCCGGCCTCGCGATCGCGCTGGCGGTGGCCGGCCCCCTGACCCTGCTGTGCCTGTGGCAGGCGCCGGCCCTGCTGGGGCTGATCAATCAGGATCCGGCCGTCAACGCGCTGGCCGTCGACTACTTCCGCTGGCGGGTGGTGTCGCTGATCCCGGTGGCGATGATCTTCTGCTTCCGCGGCTACTGGAACGGCGTCCAGGAGACCGGCCTCTACCTGCGAATCATCCTGGTCATGCACCTGGTCAACGTGGTGGCCAGCGTCGGGCTGATCTTCGGCCTGGCCGGCCTGCCCGCCATGGGGGCGGCCGGCGCCGGGGCCGGCACCAGCCTGTCGCTGTTCGTCGGCCTGGCCATCTGGGCGATCTTCAGCCTGCGTCACGCCCGGGACAGCGGCTTCCTCGGCCGCCGACCCCGCTCGCGGACCTTCGCCGTCACCCTGCGCCTGGCCGTGCCCCACTCCTTCCAGCAGATCTGGTTCGCCGCCGGCTATGCGGTGCTGTTCTGGATCCTGGGCCGCATCGACACCGCCAGCGTGGCCGTGGGCCATGTGCTGGTGAACCTCTCGCTGCTGCTGATCCTGCCCGGCGTGGGCCTGGGCATGGCGGCCATGAGCCTGGTCGGCGAGTCGCTGGGGCGCCGGGACCACCGCGACGCCCATCGCTGGGGCTGGGACGTGGTGCGCCTGGCCTGGCCCTGCCTGGCGCTGATCGCCCTGCCGATGACTGCCCTCCCCGAGGCGGTGCTGGGCCTCTTCCTGCACGACCCCGCGCTGATCGCCCTGGGCCGGCTGCCGCTGCAGCTCACCGCGGTGATGATCGTGCTCGACGCCGCGGCCCTGGTGTTCGCCCAGGCCCTGCTGGGGGCCGGCGCCCAGCGCACCGTGATGACCATCACCCTGGCGCTGCAGTGGCTGGTGTTCCTGCCCCTGGCCTGGTGGGTCGGCGTGCACCAGGGGGCCGGCCTGCTGGGCATCTGGTGGGTCCAGCTGGGCTACCGCTGCCTCAACTCCGCCGGCTTCATGGCGATCTGGCAGCGCCGGCGCTGGCAGCGACTCGCGGTATGAGCGCCCCGGCGCTCATTCCATTTCGAATATAAACTATGAAGATTTATTCTTTTATAGAATAAATGCGGCCCGTTAAGGTAGTCGCCAAGCTTCACCACTTCCCAGTTGCAGGTAAGCGCTGAATGTACCGCTACGATAATCATGATCAGACCCTGGTCGACGAACGCGTCGCCCAGTTCCGTGACCAGATGCGCCGTTACCTCGAGGGCAAGATCAGCGACGAGGAATTCCTGCCCCTGCGCGTGCAGAACGGCCTGTATATCCAGCGCTATGCGCCCATGCTGCGCATCGCCATCCCCTATGGCATGCTGGCCTCCTACCAGCTGCGCAAGCTCGGCGAGATCGCCGCGCGCTACGATCGCGGCTACGGCCACTTCACCACGCGCACCAACCTGCAGCTCAACTGGCCCGCGCTCGAGGACGTGCCGGACATCCTGGCCGAGCTGGCCAGCGTGCAGATGCACGCCATCCAGACCAGCGGCAACGATATCCGCAACACCACCACCGACCAGTTCTCCGGCATCGCCGCCGACGAGAGCGTGGACCCGCGCCCCTGGTGCGAGCTGATCCGCCAGTGGTCGACCTTCCACCCCGAATTCGCCTACCTGCCGCGCAAGTTCAAGATCGCCGTGACCGGCGCCGACGAGGACCGCGCGGCCATCCAGGTGCATGACGTGGGCCTGCGCCTGTGGCGCGACGCGGCCGGCGAGGTCCGCGTCAAGGTGCTGGCCGGCGGCGGGCTGGGCCGCACGCCGATGATCGGCAGCGTGGTCTGCGAAGACCTGCCCTGGCAGCATCTGCTGACCTACCTCGAGGCCCTGGTCCGGGTCTACAACCAGTTCGGGCGTCGGGACAACAAGTTCAAGGCGCGCATCAAGATCCTGGTCAAGGCGCTGGGCGTCGACGAATTCCGCCGCCGCGTGGAGGAGGAGTGGGCGCACCTCAAGGACGGCCCCCAGACCCTCACCGAGGACGCCGTGGCCGCCGTGGCCGAGCACTTCGTCGACCCGGAGCGCCGCGAGATCGACCAGGAGGCGATCGAGGCCTACGAGGCCCTGCGCGCCGAGAACCGCGCCTTCGCCCGCTTCGTGACCAACAACGTCACCGATCACAAGGTGCCCGGCTACAAGGCCGTGACCCTGTCGCTGAAGCGCCGCGAACACTCGCCCGGCGACGTCACCTCCGAACAGATGGCCGCCATCGCCGACCTGGCCGACGAGTTCGGCTATGGCGAGCTGCGCGTGACCCACGAGCAGAACCTGGTGCTGACCGACGTGCCGGTGGATCGCCTGGAGGCGCTCTGGCAGCGCCTCGACGCCCTGGGCATGGCCAACCCCACGGTGGGCACCCTGGCCGACCTGATCTGCTGCCCGGGGGGCGACTACTGTGGCCTGGCCAACGCCAAGTCGATCCCGGTGGCCCATGCCATCCAGGAACGCTTCGAGGATCTCGACTTCCTCTATGACCTGGGGCCGCTGGAGCTCAACATCTCCGGCTGCATGAACGCCTGCGGCCACCATCACGTGGGCCACATCGGCATCCTCGGCGTCGACAAGAAGGGTGAGGAGTACTATCAGATCTCGCTGGGCGGCAGCCAGGGCAACGCCTCCTCGCTGGGCAAGATCCTGGGCCCCTCCTTCTACCGCGAGGACGTGCCGGACGTCATCGACAAGCTGCTGCAGGTCTATGTCGGCGAGCGCACCCCCGACGAGACCTTCCTCGACACCTATCGCCGCATCGGCCTCAAACCCTTCAAGGAGCGTGTCTATGCCTGAGACGACCCCTCGCCCCCTGATCGTCGGACGCCAGCTCGTCAGCGATGAATGGCAGCGCTGCGAGACGGCCGCGGAGCGCCCCGAGGGCCGGCCGGCCCTGGTCCCGCTCGCCGACTGGCAGGCATCCTCCAAGGGCGACGATCTCGCCCCCTGGCTGCCCAGCGACACCGAGATGACCGCCGAGCTGGCCCGCGAGCTCGAGGCCGCGCCGCTGGTCGCCGTGGACTTCCCCAAGTTCACCGACGGCCGCGGCTACAGCATCGCCCGGCTGCTCCGCGAGCGGCACGGCTACCGCGGCCAGATCCGCGCCATCGGCGACGTGCTGATCGACCAGCTGTTCTACATGTCGCGCTGCGGCTTCGATGCCTTCTCGCTGCGCGAGGACCAGATCGCCGAGGACGCCCTCAAGGCGCTGGACACCTTCAGCCGCAGCTACCAGCCCGGCACCGATCAGGAGGAACCGCTGTTCCGGCGTCGCCTGCGCGAGGCTCACAAGACCGCCGCCGCCTGACGCGATCGCCCCGTCGAACGCGCGAAGCCGGCCCTCGGGCCGGCTTCGTCGTTTCCAGCCGCCGCGACGTCGCCTGTCAGGACGGCGCGGCTCGATCATCAGCCGCGGCGCTTCTGCTGGCGCTCCCGATTGGCCGCCCTCGCCCGCTCGCTCTTGCGCAGCATCACCCAGGTGGCGCCCAGGCCGCCGTCGGCCTGGCTCGCCGAGACGAAGGCCTGGACCGGCTCGAAGACGGGCAGCCACTTGGCCAGGTAGGAGCGCAGCACGTTCGGGGCGCTGTCGATCTCATGCCCCCGACCATGGACGATCAGCACCGAGCGCAGGTCGTGCTCGACGGCGTCGTGCAGGAAGGCGGGCAACGTGCGGCGGGCCTCCTCCACGGGCCGGCGCAGCAGATGCAGGCTGGCCTGGACCGGGTAGCCGCCCTGGCGCAGGCGATCCACCACGCCCCGCTGGATGCCGTCGCGGCGGAAGTCCAGGGGATCGAAGGGCGGCACCAGGTCGACGAAGTCGTCGGAGAGGCTGTCCTCGGCCTCCCCGCCCCCGGCGGCGCTCCGCCGGCGGGCCAGCTGGGCCTCGCTGGGCGTGCGCCGCGGCTGACCGGCATGGACCCGGTCATGCCCCCTCGTCAGGGGGCGCACGTCCCCCATCAGGGCCCGAAAGTCGGCGTCGTCGTGAGGGCTCGTCATGGCACACCTCCTGGCCAGCTGGGGAGAGGCTTCATCCTAGCAAAGTGCCCGGTGTCCTGTATCGGGGGGGCGACGGCAGCCCCCTGGCGTCCCCTTGAGGCCGCCGGGCCGCGTCGCCACTGCTCGCCAGGGCGCCGCTCTGCCTGGGCGCGGCGTCCTGCCGGCCGAGCCAATGCGCCCGCCGAGGCTCAACGCCCCGCATCAGGACACCGAGACCATCGCATGTCGAGGCGATGCCGGCGTCTCGTCCTGGCCGCCGCGGCCCGCCGCCTGGACGCCCCTTGCCGCCCGGGGTAGGCTTGAATATCCGCTATAGAGGATATCATGAAGATCACCTCCCCCGAGATGCTCGCGCATTCCCTGAAGGATGCCAGGAGGCGTCGCCACCTCACCCAGCAGGCCGCCGCCGAGCGGATCGGCATCAAGCAGGCGACGGTGTCCGGCTTCGAGCACCACCCGGAGCGCAGCCGGCTCGAGACCCTCTTCAAGCTGCTGGCAGCCCTCGACCTCGAACTGCATGTCACCGAGCGCGACCGGCCCGGCGGCGAGACGGTCGGAGACGGAGGCTGGGACCAGGAGTGGTAGCCATGGCGAACCTCACCGTCGCGATGACATGGGCAGGGTCTCCTGTCCTCTCCACCCTGGAGCCCTCGCCATGCCCTCTGCGCGCCTGCTGATCGGCTTGCCCCTGCTCGCCATGCCGGCGGCGATCGCCGCCTGGCTATGGCTGACGATGCTCAGCCCCTGGACCTATGACCGCCCCGACCACCTGGCGCCGGTCGGCGAGGGGCCGCACGCCCTCTTCGTCTACGGCACCCTGACCCATGCCCCGGTTCGCTGGCTGGTCTACGGCCGCACGGGCGATCCGGCGCCGGCGACCCTGCCGGGCTTCCGCCGCACCGGGCTCGATCTGGTCCCCTGCGCCGGATGCGAGGTGGAAGGCCTGCGCCTGACCGTCGACGCCGAGGAGCTGGCCCGGCTGGATCGCTACGAGCGCCTCGGCGTGCGCTACGAGCGCGTCCGCGTCACCCTGGCCGACGGCCGTCGTGCCTGGACCTATCGCCGGCTGGATACCTGAGCGGGGGCGCTACACGAGTTGGCGACCAATAGATAACGGTATAAAACCGTCGACGGGGCATCTGCCACTCTGCAGGCAGTCCCCCCCCCCTGGCGGTGATGGTCACCGGCATGGCGCTGGCGATCATGTCGGTGTCGGCGCCATCGAGCGCCCCCTGCCCGGCCATCGCCGCGGGGACTAAGCAGGCCCGGTTGTGACGGGATTCGGCGGCGGCCTACAATGAGCCGCGTTCATCCCGCGCGACACAAGGACTCGCCCATGATCACCCTCCTCCACAATCCCCGCTGCTCCAAGTCCCGCCAGGCACTGGCCCTGCTCGAGGAGCGCGGCGCCGACGTCCGCGTCCGCCGCTACCTCGACGCCCCCCTGGACGAGGCCGAGCTGCGCGACCTGCTCGGCCGCCTCGACGCCGATGGCCGCGCTCTGGTGCGCACCAACGAGGCGGAGTGGAAGGCGCTGGACGCCGACATCGCGGATCCCGACCAGGTGGTTCGCGCCATCGTCGCGCACCCCCGGATCATGCAGCGCCCCATCGCCGACGACGGCGAACGGGCCGTGATCGGCCGCCCGCCGGAAGACGTGCTCGGCCTGCTCGACTGATCTCCCCCGACCTCAGGAAGCCCCATGTCCGCCTCCCTACCCTATGTGCTGATCCTCTACTACTCGCGTTCCGGCGCCACCCGGGCCATGGCCGAGCGCCTGGCCGCCGGCGTCGAGTCGCGCCCCGGCATCGAGGCCCGCCTGCGCACCGTGCCCCCCGTCTCGCCGACCTGCGAGGCGGTGGATCCCGAGATCCCCGAGCAGGGCGCGATCTACGCCGACCTCGACGACCTGCGCCACTGCGCCGGCCTGGCGCTGGGCAGCCCCACGCGCTTCGGCAACATGGCCGCCCCGCTCAAGCACTACCTCGACACCACCAGCGAGCTGTGGCTGGGGGGCGCCCTGGTCGACAAGCCGGCCACCGCCTTCACCTCCACCTCCAGCCTGCACGGCGGCCAGGAGACCACCCTGATCAGCATGCTGCTGCCGCTGCTCCACCACGGCATGGTCTACGCCGGCCTGCCCTACAGCGAGACCGCCCTGATGGAGACCCAGGGCGGCGGCACCCCCTACGGCGCCAGCCACCTGGCGGGCAAGCGCAGCGACCGGCCGCTGGACGACGCCGAGCGCCGCCTGGCCCACGCCCAGGGACGCCGGCTGGCGCACCTGGCCCTGACCCTGGCCCGACCGCAAGGAGACGCCCGATGAGACGCTGGCTCGAGGATCTGGAGGCTCGCCGGGGCCTGGACACCCTGACCGCCGGCGCCCGGCGCCTGGTGATCGGCAGCTATGGGGTGCTGCTGGCGCTGATGCTCTATCGCGGCCTGGCGGTGCAGAGCGACGGCAGCCCGGTGGGGCCGCTGGTGGCCTTCGTGCTGCCGCTGGTGCTCTTCCTGCCGTCGATCCTGGCACGCCGGGCCCGGGGGCACGCCTGGCTGGCCTTCGTCAGCCTGCTCTACTTCACTCAGGGGGTGATGGTGGCGACCCTGCCCGGGCAGGGGCTGCGCGGGCTGGCGGAGGCGCTGGTTTCGCTGGCCCTGTTCACCGGCTGCATGGGCTACGCCCGCTTCCGCAGCCGCCAGCTCCGGGCGGGCTGAGCGGCCGGGCGGCCATGACCGCCCGGCATCCTGCTCTCACCATCTTTCGCAGCAATATTCGCTACGCATAGGGACATGCGCGGTCGCATCCTCTTATACTAGCGGCCTCACCATCGGCCAACAGGGAGGTCACCGATGCCACATCGCCGGGTCTGGCAGGAGGCGTTCGGCGCCACCCTGCCGGTCATGTTCGGCTACCTGCCGCTGGGCGCGGCCTTCGGCATCCTGGCTATCGAGGTCGGGGTGCCGGTCTGGGGGGCGCTGCTGATGTCGCTGGTCATCTATGCCGGCGCCGGCCAGTTCCTCGCCGTGGCGCTGCTGGGCGCGGGGGCCGGCCTCGCCGAGGTGGCGGTGGCTACCCTGATGCTCAACTCGCGTCACCTCTTCTACGGCCTGTCGCTGCTCAAGCGCTTCGAGGGCGCCGGCTGGCGCAAGCCCTACCTGATCTTCGCGCTCACCGACGAGACCTACTCGCTGCTCACCGGCCAGGCGGGCGAGGCGCGACAGGACCACGCCCTGGCCTTTCGCGTCAGCCTGCTCAACCAGGCCTGGTGGGTGCTGGGCTCCCTGGCCGGGGCGCTGGCCGGGGCCACCCTGACCTTCGACAGCCGCGGCATCGAGTTTGCGCTGACGGCGCTGTTCATCGTCCTGACCCTGGAGCAGGCCCGCCGCCTGCGCCGCGCCCTGCCCTTCGTGATCGCCCTGGCCACCGGCCTCGGCGCCCTGGCGCTGCTGCCCGAGCGACACCTCCTGCTCGGCGCCATCGGCGCGGCGAGCCTGGTGCTGCTGGCCCACTATCGGTCGGTCACGCCGCGCCGGGAGGGCACCGCATGAGCCTCGTCGCCCTGCTGACCTTCATCGGCGTCTGCGCCCTGGCGACCTTCGCGACCCGGGTGCTGCCCTTCGTCGCCCTGTCGCGCCATGCCGATCACCCGCTGATCCTGCACCTGGGGCGCTACCTGCCGCCGGCGGTGATGATGATCCTGGTCATCTACGCCCTGCGCGACTTCCGGCCGCTCGCCGAAGGGCGCCTCAACGTCGCCGCGGACGGCTGGCCGATGCTGATCGCGGCCCTGACCGTGGTCGGGCTGCACCTGTGGCGTCGCCATGCCCTGCTGTCGATCATCGGCGGCACCGGCCTGTACATGGCGATGATCCAGGTCGGCTGGATGCCGTAAGATGAAACGAATGCCCCTGGTCGAGCCGAGCGGCCGGTTGAGCTCGCCCCGACAACCGGCCACCATGACACCCCATTCTAGGAGAACGCCATGACACGCAACATCGCCGACATCCGGCGCGACTACGAGGGAGGCCGACTGGACGAGGCCGAGCTGCCCGACCAGCCCATGCCCATGTTCGACGACTGGCTGGCCCTGGCCCTGGACGCCGAGGGTAGCGACGGCAACGTCATGACCCTGGCCACCGTCGACAGCCAGGGCCACCCCCATGCCCGGGTACTACTGCTCAAGGGCACCGACGAGCGGGGGATGGTCTTCTACAGCAACTACCACAGCCACAAGGGCAGCGAACTGGCCAACGTGCCCCAGGCCGCGCTGGTCTTCTGGTGGCCCTCGCTGTCGCGCCAGATCCGCGTCGAGGGCGTGGTCGAGCAGGTCAGCGCCGAGGAGTCCGACGCCTACTTCGCCAGCCGCCCCCGCGCCAGCCAGCTGGGCGCCTGGGTGGCCACCCAGAGCGTGGTGATCCCCGACCGCAACTGGCTCGAGGAACGCGAGGCCCGCTTCGAGCAGGCCTACGAGGGCCAGGAGATCCCGCGGCCGGTGCACTGGGGGGGCTACCGGCTGGTGCCGGAGATGATCGAGTTCTGGCAGGGCCAGCCCAGCCGGCTGCACGACCGCATCCGCTTCGAGCGCCGCGACGGCCACTGGCAGCGCTTCCGCCTGGCGCCCTGATCCCGCCGGATGCCGGCCCCGGGCCGCCGCCGGCTCGGGGCGGCCCGCCGGCCACGCCGACGGCTCAGTCGGGCAGGCTCTCCAGGCGGTGACGCTGCCATTCGCTTTCCGGCTCGTTGAGCCGCAGCACCGCATCCACCACCTGTTCCTCCATGTTGAAGCGCTGGGTGAAGCCCAGGTGCTTCATCAGGGTGCGCATCGGATGGTTGTCGACCATGATCTTGCCGACCATCTCCAGGGTCCCCACGCTACGGCAGTAGCGAATCATCTTGTTCATCAGCAGGCTGCCGATGCCCAGCCCCTGGAGGTCATCGCGGACGATGATCGAGAACTCGGTGCGGATGTTGTCCGGATCGTTCCAGACCCGCACCACCCCGAGCATCTCCTTGCCCCCCGCCTCCAGCGGCCGCTCGGCGATGAACGCCATCTGGCGGTCGTAGTTGATGTGCGACAGCATCGACAGGTCGCGCTGGGTGAGGTCGGCCTTGTTGTGGAAGTAGCGGAAGCGGATGCTCTCCTCGGAGAGCCGCTCGTGGAAGCCGGTGATCAGCGGGGCGTCCTCGGCGCGGATCGGGCGCACCTCGACGCGCCAGCCGTTGTTCAGGGTCACCCATTCCCGCAGCTCCTCCGGGTAGGGCATGATCGCGAAGCGCGCCGGCCGGCCCAGGTCCATGGCGAAGTCCACCGCCACCATGCCATCGCGGTTGAGCAGCAGCGGGTTGAGCTCCAGCCCCCGCAGCTCCACCAGGTCGGTGGCCATCTGCGACAGCGTCACCAGCAGCTCGCCGATGCGCGCCAGGTCCCGCTCCGGGTCCCGCGAGTGCTCGCGGATCAGCCGCGCCGCATGGGTGCGATCGACCAGGTCCGCCGCCAGGCTCATGTTGAGCGGGGGCAGGGCCACCTGGCGATCGGCGAGGATGTTGACCTTGTAGCCGCCGATGCCGAACACGATCACCGGGCCGAAGACCGGGTCCCGGGTGATGCCGGCGCACAGCTGCATGGAGTGCTTGCCCCGCTGCATGGGCTGCAGGCAATACTCGCGCACCCGGAACTCGGGAAACTTCTCCGCCACCTTGTCGCCCAGGCGGGTGACGCCCTCGGCCACCTGCTCGGGGCCGACCAGGTCCTGCAGCAGCCCGGCGGAGAGCTTGTGCGGGTGCTGGCGATAGCGGAAGGGGCGACAGTTGCCGTCGTGGACCACCTTCAGCGCCAGCGGCCCGGCGAACTCGCCGGCCGCCGAGGCGGCCTGCTCGGGATCGGCCACGTAGCGGCTCGGCGCCACCGGGATGCCGTAGGCCTCGAGCACCCGCGCCGCCTCGGAGTGGTGCAGGCATTCGCGCCCCTCGCCGCGCGCCGTCTCGATCAGCGCCCGACAGGCCGCGCGGCTCTCGCCGGTGGTGGCGAAGGGCAGGCTCGGCGGCGTCTCCTGGAGCAGAGCCTGGACGCGCTGGTAGTCGACCATGTGCATGAAGGCCTTGACCGCCTTCTCCGGCGACAGGTAGGTGGGGATGCCCGCCTCGTTGCAGGCGTGGCGCGCCTTCAGGGCCTCCTCCAGGCCCATCCAGCTGGTCAGCAGGTTGCGGCGGAAGCGCTTGCGGGCGTCGATCAGCGCCCGGGCCGTGTCCACCGACGGCGCCAGGCGGGTCGGGGCATGCACCACCAGCACCGCATCCACCCCCGGGTCCGCGGCCACCAGCTCGATGGCCTCGACGAAGCGTTCGGGCCCGGCGTTGCCGCCCAGGTCCACCGGGTTCTCGCCGGGCTTGCTGACGTCCACGTCGTCGCGGCGCAGCGCGGCCCGGGTCGCCGCGGTGAACTCGGCCAGGCGCCCGCCGGCGCTGAGCAGCTTGTCGATGGCCAGCATCGCCGGCCCCAGCCCGTTGGACACCACCGCCAGGCGATCGCGCTTCAGGGGCTTCATCCGCGACAGGGTCTCCAGGGCATCGAACAGCTCGTCGGAGTCGTCCACCCGCACCACCCCGGCCCGGGCGAAGGCCGCGTCGAATACCTGGTCGCGATTGGCGATGCCCGGGGTGGGCGGCAGCCCGGAGATGTCCGAGGCCGCGGTACGCCCGCTCTTGATGGCCAGCACCAGGCGGTGCCGCGAGGCCTCGCGCACCGCGGTCATGAAGTGCTGGGCATCGAGGACCCGCTCCAGGTGCAGCAGCAGCGCCTGGGTCGGGGCGAACTGGTTGATGTAGTCGATGAGGTCCGGCAGCAGGACGTCCACGCTGTCGCCCAGGGTCACCAGGTGCGAGAAGCCGATGCCGCGCCCGGCGGCCCAGTCGATCATGGCGTTGCCCAGCATGCCCGACTGGCCGAGGTAGGCCACCCGTCCGCGCCGCACCGGCTGGCTGGCGTAGGAGGCGTTGAGCCGGCGACCGGGCACGATGAGGCCCATGCACTCCGGCCCCAGCACCCGGATCCCCGATTCCCGCGCCGCCGCCAGCATGCGGCTGCGGATCGAGTCCTCGCCGTCCCGCTCGTCGTCCAGGTGCGCCCCGCCGGACAGCACCAGGGCCGCCCGCGCCCCGAAGCGCCCGAGCTGGCCGATCAGCCGCGGCACCGCCGCCACCGGCGCACAGATCACCGCCAGGTCCGGCACCTCGGGCAGGCGCGAGACCCGGGACACGCAGGGCGCCCCGTACACCGTCTCGTAGCCCTTGGGGTTGACCGCCCACAGCGGCCCGGGGAAGCCGCCCTCCTGAAGGTTGCGGATCACCAGCCCCCCCATGGAGTGGGGCTTCTCCGAGGCGCCGATCACGGCGACGGTGCGCGGCTCGAAGAAGTGATGCAGGAAACGGGTGCTCATCGGACGGCTCCATGGGGTGGCTCGAACACCTCCCTGTGTACGACTTATTGACACTGTCCTGCAAGGCCCGCCCGCGCTTAGGGTGAGATCAGTCAATCCGGAGCCCCCGCATGATCACGGCCTACCTCACCCATCCCCACTGCCACCTGCACCACATGGGCCCGGAACACCCCGAGAGCCCGCATCGCCTGGAGGCCATCCGGGCCCGGCTGATGCGCGCCGGGCTGCTCCAGCAGGCCATGCAGGGCGACGCCCCGGAGGCCTCCGAGGAGCAACTCGCCCGGGTGCATCCCCTGCGCCACCTGCGCGCCCTGGAGAAATGCCTGCCCGAGGCCGGGATCGTGCCCCTCGACGGCGACACCCTGATGAACCCGGACAGCCTGCTGGCCGCCCGCCACGCCGCCGGCGCGGTGGTGCGTGGCGTCGACCAGGTGTTCCGCCGCCAGGCCGACAACGTCTTCTGCGCGGTGCGCCCCCCGGGGCACCACGCCGAGGCCACCGACGCCATGGGCTTCTGCTTCTACAACAACGTGGCGGTGGGCGCCGCCCACGCCCGGGCGCGCTACGGCGCCCGGCGGATCGCCATCCTCGACTTCGACGTCCACCAGTGCAACGGCACCATCGACATCTTCAAGGACGACCCGGAGATACTGGTCTGCACCAGCTTCCAGTACCCCTTCTACCCCTGGCGCTACCTGCGCAGCGAAGCCCGCAACGTGGTCAACACCCCCCTCGAGGCGGGCACCGACGGCGCGGCCTTCCGCCGGGCCGTGGAAGACGACTGGCTGCCGGCCCTGCACGCCTTCAAGCCGGAGCTGGTGCTGGTCTCCGCGGGCTTCGACGCCCATCGCGAGGATCCCCTCGCCGAGCTGAACCTGGGCGACGCCGACTACCACTGGGTCACCCGCCTGGCCATGGAGATCGCCGCCCTCTACGCCGACAACCGCCTGGTCTCGGTGCTCGAGGGCGGCTACGATCCCGAGGCCCTGGGCCGCGGCGTCGAGGCCCACCTGCGGGCCCTGATGGGGCTGCCCTTCGACTGACCGGGCCGTCAGGTTTTCCGCCCCCCGGGAAACTCCGCCGCCCGTCACCGGGATGTCGCCCGCGGCACGATCGGCGTCGCCGATGGCGCCGCTCGCCCCCGCGGATATGGTAGGCTGGGGGAAACCCCGTTTCCGATAGTGAACCCGCATGTCCGCCACCAACGACCAGGAGGCCGCGCTGCGCATCGCCTCCGGCCGCAAGCCCTTCGTCGAGCCCCTGCGGCTGGGCGAGCGTCTCAAGGAGATTCGCCTGGCCAACCAGTGGACCCTCGGCGACGTCAGCGAGCGCACGGGCCTGGCCCGCTCCACCCTGTCGAAGATCGAGAACGACCAGATCTCGCCGACCTTCAGCGCCGTGCAGAAGCTGATCAGTGGCCTGGACATCGACCTGCCCCAGCTGCTCTCCCAGCCGCGCCCCCAGTCACGCACCATGGGCCGGCGCGACCTGACCCGCCGCGGCGACGGCCAGCAGCATCCCACGCCCACCTACGAGCACGAGCTGCTCAGCTGCGAGCTGGCCCAGAAGCGCATGATCCCCTTCAAGACCATCGTCCGGGCGCGGCGCTTCGAGGAGTTCAGCGAATGGGTGCGCCACGACGGCGAGGAGTTCCTGATGGTGCTGGAGGGCGAGATCCAGCTGTTCTCCGAGTTCTACGAGCCGCTGCACCTGGTCAAGGGCGACAGCATCTACTTCGACAGCGACATGGGCCACGCCCTGGTCTCGGTGAGCGAGGAGGATGCCGTGGTGCTCTCGGTGTGCACGCCCCGGGACGCCCAGTAGAGCCTCAGCACCGATCCCCCGGGCGCCGCGGCGGCACGGCGTCCCAGCGCAGGCGCCCCTCGGGGCCGATCGCCTGGAAGCGTCTCCCCTTGGCCCGGGCGACCAGCAGGACGCCGAAGCGCTCGGCGAGCTCCACTCCCTTCTGGGTCACCCCGGAACGCGACACCAGCACGGCGATGCCCATCTGGGCCACCTTGAGCACCATCTCCGAGGTCAGCCGGCCGGTGGTGTAGAAGATGTCCGGTGCCGGCCCCGGGTCGGCGGCCAGCCACTGGCGCCCGGCCAGGGTGTCCACGGCGTTGTGGCGCCCCACGTCCTCCACGAAGTCCAGCACCGCCGCCTGGCGGCACAGGGCGCAGCCGTGCACCGCCCCGGCGCTGCGATAGGTCTCGTTGTAGGCGCCAAGGTTCTCCAGCAGCGCATAGAGCACCGACTGGCGCAGCGTGGTGTCCGGCAGGCGCGACAGGTCCGTGGCCTCCAGCAGGCGGCCGAAGACCGTGCCCTGGCCGCAGCCGGTGGTCACGGTGCGCTGCCCCAGCCGGGTCGCGAGGTCGGCGGGCTCGCGACGGGTGACCACCGCGGCGGCCTCCACCTCCCAGTCCACCTGGACCGCCTGGAGGTCCTCGAGGCGCTCGACCAGGCCCTGGTTGCGCAGATAGCCCACCACCAGGGCCTCGGGATCGGCGCCCAGGGTCATCAGGGTGACGATCTCGCGACGATTGAGGTAGACGGTCAGCGCCCGCTCCGCGGCGATCGGCTGGGCCCGCGGTCGGCCGAACTCGTCGACCACGGTGATCTCCAGGGTCGCGGGCAGGCGGGCATGGCTCAGGGCGATCCGCGGCATCGGCATACTCCTCGGGCGGGATGCCCTCAGGATGGCACGTCCCCCGCGTTGACGTCGCCCCGGGCCGACCCGCGCCCGTGACTTTTGTTAAGCTGGAGCCCTCTGGACAGAACCACCATGGAGCCAGCCCCATGCAACACCTCGACGACACCACCCGCACCGAGCTCGAGGCCGCCGCCTTCCGCCGGCTGCTGCGCCACCTGGACGAGCACAAGGAGGTGCAGAACATCGAGCTGATGAACCTCGCCGACTTCTGCCGCAACTGCCTCTCCAAGTGGCTGGTCGCCGCCGCCGAGGAGCGCGGCGAGTCGCTGGACTACGAGGCGGCCCGCGAGTACGTCTACGGCATGCCCTATCCGGAATGGAAGGCCCGCTACCAGGCCGAGGCGACGCCGGAGCAGAAGGCCGCCTTCGAGGCCCGCCAGGCCGCCAAGCAGGACCAGGAACGATGAGCGAGGCGATGATTCCCCTGACGGCGGCGGTGCTGACGGTCTCCGACACCCGCACCGAGGAGACCGACCGCAGCGGCCAGGCGCTGGCGGAGCGGCTCGAGGCCGCCGGCCATCGACTGGCCGAGCGTCGCATCGTGCCGGACGACGTCTACCGCATCCGCGCCGTGGTCGCCGCCTGGATCGCCGACCCCGCCGTCCAGGTGATCCTCACCACCGGGGGCACCGGCTTCACCGGCCGCGACTCCACCCCCGAGGCCGTCTCGGTGCTCCTCGACAAGCGCATCGAGGGCTTCGGCGAGCTGTTCCGCCAGCTGTCCTGGCACGAGGTGGGCAGCTCCACGGTGCAGAGCCGTTGCCTGGGCGGGCTGGCCAACGCCACCGTGGTGTTCTGCCTGCCGGGCTCCACCGGGGCCTGCCGCACCGCCTGGGACGGCATCCTCGCCGAGCAGCTCGACAGCCGGCACAAGCCCTGCAACTTCGCCAACCTGGTGATTCCCGAGCGAGGCCGGCATGTCCACGCTTGAACCCGTCGAGGCGGCGCTGGCCGCCCTGCTTGAGGACGTGGGCCCGCTCGACGGCGAACCGCTCGCCACCGAGCGGGCCGACGGTCGGGTGCTCGCCGAGGACGTCATGGCGCGCCTGAACGTGCCGCCCTTCGATAACAGCGCCATGGACGGCTATGCCCTGCACCATGCCGATGCCGGCCGCTGGCTGCCGGTGAGCCAACGCATCGCGGCGGGCGCCCCGGCGGCGCCCCTGGCCCCCGGCAGCTGCGCGCGCATCTTCACCGGCGGCGAGCTGCCCGCCGGCGCCGACTGCGTGGCGATGCAGGAGCGGGTCGAGGTCGACGGCGAGCGCGTGCGCACGCCCCCGGACCTGCCCGCCGGCGACAACCGGCGACGCCGGGGGCGCGACGTGGCCGCCGGACAGCGCCTGCTGGCCGCCGGCACCCGCCTGGACGCCGCGGCCCTCGGCCATCTGGCCGGCCAGGGCATCACCCGGGTCACCGTCCGACGCCGCCCCCGGGTGGCGCTGCTGTCCACCGGCGACGAGATCGTCGAACCCGGCCAGCCGCTGGGCCCGGGCCAGATCTACAACTCCAACCGGCCGATGCTGCGCAGCCTGCTGAACCGCTTCGGGGCCGAGGTGGTGCTCGTCGAGGCCGTCCCCGACGAGGCCGAGGCCACCCGCCGGCTGCTCCGCGAGGCCGCCGCGGCGGCGGACGTGGTGATCACCACCGGCGGCGTCAGCGTGGGCGAGGAGGATCATGTGCGCCATGCCGTGGAGGCGCTGGGCCGGCTGGACCTCTGGCGGCTGGCGATTCGCCCCGGCAAGCCCCTCGCCCTGGGGCGGCTGCCGCGCGCCGAGGGCGAGGCGCGCTTCATCGGCCTGCCCGGCAACCCGGTCTCCGGCTTCGTCGGCGCCTGGCTGTTCCTGCGCCCCCTGATGGGCGCCCTGCTGGGCTGCCCGGCCCTGGCGAGCCTGCCACGGCTGCGCGCCCGGGCGGACTTCGCGACCACCACCGGCCCGCGGCGTCACTACATGCGGGTGAGCCTCGATATCGGGGCGGACGGCATCGTCGCCCGCGCCTTCGCCGACCAGAACTCCGGGGTGCTGTCGTCCTGCGTCGGCGCCGACGCCCTGGCGGACATTCCGCCGTCGAGCCGGGTGGCCCCGGGGGACGCCGTCGACTGCCTATGGCTGCGGGGGGATTGAGCTCGGGGGCACGGCGAGTTCGGCCTCCAGCTCCGGCCACAGCCGCTCGAAGGTCTCGACCAGGCGATCGTAGTCGCGCTCCAGCCAGGGCAGCAGCGCGGCCAGCCGGTTGGGACCGCGAAGGCGCCGGCCGATGCCGGCCACGGCCCGGCAGGTGAAGGCGAAGTCGGCGTAGCCGCGCAGCCAGTCCTGGCGCACCAGCACCGGCATCATGCCGGCCAGCCGCGCCGGGGCCGGACGCGTGGCAAGCAGCCCGTAGCAGCGCTCCACCAAGGCATCCCGCTCGGCCGGGGCCAGGCGTCGGGCGAGGCAGTGATCCCACATCAGGTCCAGGGCGATGCCGGCGAAGCGCCGGCCGTCACGCGGCGCCCGGGCTCGGGTCGCCAGCAGCAGCGGATGGGTATCGATCACGGCATCCACCCGGCGGTGATGGCGAATGCCCGCCGCCACGACCGGCGCCCAGGTCGACAGGTCCGCGCCCTTGACGCCGTCGGCGATCAGGTTGCCGTAGAGGAAGTCGTCGCTGCCGCCCCGGGCCAGCCAGCCGTGCGCCAGGAAGTTCATGTCACAGGCAGTTGGCGGGCTTGGGCAGCCCCGCCAGGCGCGCCGCGACCTTGGCGGGGCTGCCGGGGAACAGCCGCATCAGGTGGATCGAGCGCCCCTTGTCCTGGCCCAGCGCCTGGCCCACCGCCTTGACCAGGGGGCGCATGGCCGGGGCCATCTCGTAGCGGGCGTAGAAGTCGCGCAGCACCTCGAGCACTTCCCAGTGGGCCGCCTCCAGGGCGAGCCCCTCCTCCTCGGCCAGCGCCTCGGCGACCGCCGGCGACCACTGGGCGAGATCGACCAGGTAGCCCTCCGGATCCAGGCCCACGCGATGACCCTCCAGGTCGAGATAACGGTATATTTCGGTGCTTGCCATGTCTCAGTACCAGCTCAGGGTCTGCTCGCTCTCTTCGGTCAGCGCCACGAAGCCGTCCGCGTCGACCGTCTGCACGGCGGCGTCGCAGCGCGCCAGCAGGCCACGCGACGCCAGGTCCTCGTGCAGCGCGAACAGCCGCCCGGGGATGGCGGCGAACGCGCCGGCCAGCCCCGGCAGCGCCCCCTGGACCCCATCCTCGATCAGCAGCAGCCGATCGTCGGGGCCCATGGCGGCCAGCGCCTGCTCGTGGACCCGGCTGACGCCCGGCGAACGGTTCAGGATATGCAGCTTCATGGTCATCGGCTCCGGCAAACGGCTAGAAGGTCAGGACCAGGTCGTGGGCATCGATCAGCTCGACGATGCCCGGGGCCTCCAGGCAGCGCGGCGCGAGCATCAGCGCCGCCTCGTCCAGGCCCCGGGCCGCCAACGCCTCGCGCTCGACCCAGAGGGCGTCGATATCGTACATCTCCAGCATCCGCAGCGTCGGCGCCGTGCCCTTCTGTCCCAGGGGGCCGGCCTCCTGGCCGTCCACCAGGGCCATGACGCCCTCGCCCATGAACAGCAGCGAGACGCGCTGGCCGAAGGCCGCCGCCACCAGGGCCGCGTCCAGCCCTTCGCGTAGCCAGCTGCTGCCGTGCGGCGCATGGCGCAGGATCACCAGCAGCTCGCCGTCGGCGCTATCGTGGTCGTGGCTCATGCCGCTCTCCTCAGGGGCCGAAGGTCACCAGGCGATCGCAGCGCCGGCCGAGGTCGATCAGCTGCCCCACCCCGGTCAGCTCGAAGGGGGCCTCGACGCTGTGGCCGGCCTTGCCGTGACGCGCCGCCTCACGCTCGTCGAGCAGGCCGCGGCGCAGGGCCGCGGCGATGCACACCTCCAGGCTCACCCCATGCTCGGCATGCAGGGCCGCCCAGGCGTCCACCAGGTGCGGCTCGTCCTGGGGGGGCGCCGCCAGCCGGGCGGCGTTGTACACCCCGTCGTGGTAGAAGAACACCGCCTCCAGGGCGTGCCCCCGGGCCAGCAGCGCCCGAGCGAAGCGCAGGGCCGAATGGCTGGCCTGGTCGCTGTAGGGGGCGCCCATCAGCAGGATCCCGTATCGCATGACAGTCCTCGTACAAAGAGGCTGGCCCCGCCAGGGCGGGGCCAGCCGTCGCGCTCGATGCCGCGGTCGTCAGTCCTGGCTCATGATCCCCAGCAGGGAGAGCAGGCTGACGAAGAGGTTGTAGATCGACACGTAGAGGGTGATGGTGGCGAGGATGTAGTTGGTCTCGCCGGCCCGGTGAACGATCTCGCTGGTCTGGTAGAGGATGGCCGCGGAGGCGAAGAGCACGAAGCCCGCGGAGACCATCAGCGACAGGGTCGGGATCTGGAAGATCAGGGCGGCGACCATGGCGAGGATCAGCACGATGGCGCCGGCCATCAGGAAGTTGGCGAGGAAGCTGAAGTCCTTGCGGGTCACCAGGGCCACGGCGGACAGGCCGAAGAAGGTCAGGCCGGTCAGCCCCAGGGCGGTCATGATCAGCTGGGCGCCGTTGGGCAGCGTCAGGTAGGCGCTGAGGATCGGCCCCAGGGTGAAGCCCATGAAGCCGGTGAAGGCGAAGGTCGCCAGCAGGCCCATGGCGGAGTTGGCGGTCTTGTGCACGAGGAACATCAGGCCGTAGGCGCCGATGAAGAAGACCAGGATGTTGATCTGCTGAATGCCCATGGCCATCGCCGCGCCGGCGGTTACCGCGGAGAACAGCAGGGTCATCGCCAGCAGGCCGTAGGTGTTGCGCAGCACCTTGTTGGTGCTGACCGCCCCGGTCTGCTGAGTGGTCACTCGGGTATCTTGGTAAGCCATCGATCCAGTGCTCCCTTTGGTTGATCCTGGCAATGGACACAGGATGCCGCCTGGGGGTTCCCGACGCAAGTGGCGGCCCCGGCAGGGTTCCACGTCAGGTCCACGCCTCGCCGGGGGCCAGCAGCCACCGCCCCAGGGCGCGGGTGGTATCGGTGACGTCGCCCCCGGCGACCGCCAGGTCATGGCGGCCCAGCCAGTGGACCGAGACGGCGTCGTCCCCCGCCACCGCCTCCCCCTCGTCGGCGTCGACGCGCATCACCACCAGCACATAGTGGCTGCGTAGCGCGCCATCCTCGCCGCGGTCGAGGATGTCCAGGGCCGTCAGCGGGCCCCGGGATACCCCCGCCAGGCCGGTCTCCTCGCGCAGCTCCCGGAGCACCGCGTCGTCCAGCGGCTCGCCGAACGCCACCTTGCCGCCGGGCAGCGCCAGCCGGCCGGCATGCGGCGGATGGCGGCGGCGCACCAGCAGCACCCGCCCGTCGCGGACGACGGCCGCGGCCACGGCCGCAACCGGGCGGGCGTCGGCGGAAGCGGAAGGACGCGGAGCGGGGTCGCTAACATCTTGATCGCACAATCGTCTTGACCTTTTGGCAAATGCTGGTAAAGTACACCGCCGTGAGCCGGAGGGATGGCAGAGCGGTTGAATGCACCGGTCTTGAAAACCGGCGAAGGTTAACGCCTTCCCAGGGTTCGAATCCCTGTCCCTCCGCCACCTTCTTCCAAGGGGATCAGCGAATTCGCTGATCCCCTTTCTCGTGTCCGGGCAGTCGAGCGCGGATCCTTCACAGCGCTCGATCATCGACGCCAATCCGTGGCACGGCAAGCCATGACCGGCACCTCCTCGATCATGAAGCCTACCAGCGCCCCCGCCTGGGGACACCGGCCGGCCGATGACGGCATGCGATGCGGCGTATCAGAACGCCGCCTTCCGTCGCGCCTCGATGGCCCCGGCGGGACAGGCGAGCGCGCCGGGGCCGATTCGCCCCGGCCACGAAAGCATGGCATGATCGGCCGGCACCAGGGGGCACGGCCGACGCCCCGCCATCAAGATACGCGACCGGCGGCGACACGGGGAACCGATGAAGATAGCAAACTGGGGGGATTGGCTGCTGGTGAAGGCCGATGCCCGACGAGGAGCGGACCCCCGCCGGGCCGAGCTCGCCAACTGCTTCCTGCTGATCATCGCGCTGATCTCACTGACCTTTGCCCTGGTGAACCTCCTCGTGTTCGACGCCACGGCATTGGCCATGGTGGAGCTCGGCGTGTTCGCCCTCGTCGCCCTGGCGCTGGTCGACATCCGGATCACCCTCAATGTCGAACGCTCGGCCTGGGTCACGGTATTGGCCAGCGGCGGGCTATCGGCCTACTTCTACTGGTACGTCGAGGCCAGGCCCTTCGCGATGGTATGGGTCACCTTCTTCGCCCTGATCAACTTCTTCCTGCTGGGCACACGTCGAGGATTGCCGGTCTACCTCGGGTTCTGCGGCATCATCCTGGCCATCATCCTGCTGTATCGGGGCACCTGGCCGGCCCTGGCCTCGAACGCCGCCCTGGTCAACCTGCTGGGAGCCATGGCCGGCTTCGGCACCGCGGCCTTCTATCAGGAGCACTCCCGGGAGACCGCCCACCGCCGGATCGAAACCCTGGCCAACCGGGACAGCCTGACCGGCCTGTCCAACCGGCGCCACTGCCGGCAACGCTTCGAGGAAGCCCGGCAGGCGCTGTGTCGGGGGCAGGGTCGGTATTCCCTGATCCTTGTCGATATCGATCACTTCAAGCGCGTCAACGATAGCCATGGGCATGCCGCGGGCGACCAGGTGATCGTCGCCGTGACCCGGCGCCTGCTCGCGGCGGTGCGCCCGGAGGATATCGTCGCGCGCATGGGCGGCGAGGAATTCTGCGTCGTCCTGCTCGGCTGCGACGGCCGAGATGCCCGGCGTCGTGCCGAGGCGTTGCGCCAGGCCGTCGGGGGTACGCCGGTAACCGTGGAACGGGCCAGCATCGAGGTCACCATCAGCGCCGGCGTCGCCGACGGCGACCCCTGCACGCTGGACTTCGAGACGCTGTTCGAGGCCGCCGATTCGCGCCTCTACGCCGCCAAGGCGCAGGGCCGGAATCGCGTCGTCAGCGAGTAGCGTCCCCGGTCGCCAGCAGCTCGCGCGCCTCGACCAGCGTCAGGCGCCCGGTGGCGAAGGCCCCGGTATCCAGGTAATGGACATTGCCCAGGGTGATCGGGGCCTCGAGGATGGTGTGCCCCACCACCACCGCCTCGATGCCGCGCACCGGCGTGGTATCGCCCCGCCGGATCCGATCCCGCCCCCAGATCAGCCGGTGGCGATCGCAGCGTTCGATGTCCGCCCAGTCGGCCGGGGGTTCGGCATGCACCAGGCCGATGCGCCGGCCGTCGACCTCGATCTCGCGCGCCAGGGGCAGTCGGGCCAGGGCGGCCTCCAGCAACGCGGCGAGCGACGCCCGATCCTCCTCCAGGGCCCAGCCGCCGCCGTTGATCACCCACAGGGCCATGGCGTCGTCGTCCCCGAACAGCGCCTCCCGGGCCAGCTGCTCGTGGTTGCCGCGCACCGCGAAGCACCAGGGCGCCAGGGCCAGGCCCAGGCAGTCCCGGGAGCGCGGGCCGCGATCGATCAGATCGCCCACCGGGAACAGGCGGTCGCGGGCGACATCGAAGTCGACGGCCTCGAGGGCGGCCATCAGTCGATCGTACTCCCCGTGCAGGTCGCCGACGAAGAAGTCTCGCCCGCGGGGGTTCGGCGCGTGTCGGATCATGGCTCCTCCTCTCCCTCAGGCGGCCGGAGGCGCCCGGGGGTTCCATGCGTGCCGCGGCGCTCAGTAGAGGCGCAGGCCGACCCGGGTGATGCGGTTGCCGTCCATCTCGTTGACCACCCAGTGGATGCCGTGCCAGTCGACGTCGTCCCCCACCACCGGATGGCCGCCCACCCGCAGCGAGATGAAGTCGGCAAGGGTCATGTCCTGCTCGCCGGGACTCAGGGTCAGGCCGTAGGCCTCGGCGATGTCGCCGAGCCGCGCCTCGCCGTCGAAGTTGAAGGCCCCGAAGAAGGCGCTCTGGCGGCGCAGGGTGGCATCGCCGTTGAACAGCCGGTTGAGCGCCGCCAGGTCGTCGCCGCGGCCGATCACGCAGACCACGTCGTCGCGGCACAGCCGCGTGGCCCCCTGGGGATGCAGCATCACGCCGTCGCGGAACAGCGCGGCGATCATGGCGCCGGAGGGAAAGCGCAGCAGGCGGATCGGCACGTCCTCCAGGTCGGCGCTCTCGACCCGGTAGACGAACATCTCGTAGTCGTTGTCGGCCTGGATGCCCAGCGGCCCGCGCCGGTTGGGCGTGACGCTCGGCGGGATCTCGACCCGCAGCCGCCTGGACAGCCACGGCAGGGTGCCGCCCTGGATCAGCAGCGACAGCAGCACCACCGCAAAGGCCACGTTGAAGTACAGGGAGGCGTTCTCGACCCCGCCGATGACCGGGAAGATGGCCAGCACGATCGGCACGGCCCCGCGCAGGCCCACCCAGGCGATGAAGGCCACCTCCCGCCAGCGAAAGCGGAAGAAGGGCCACAGCGAGACCACCACGGCCAGCGGTCGGGCGACGAAGATCAGCGCCAGGGCCACCTCCGCCGCGGGCAGCGCATAGGCCATCATCTCGCTGGGCGTGACCAGCAGGCCCAGCACCAGGAACAGGCCGATCTGGCTGAGCCAGGCCAGGCCGTCATGGACCGGCAGGATGAAGTTGAGGTGGCGGCCGGGGCGATTGCCGATCATCAGTCCGGTCAGGTAGATGGCCAGGAAGCCGCTGCCGCCCAGGACGCTGGTCAGGCCGAAGACACACAGCCCCAGCGCCAGGGCCAGCAGCGAGTAGAGCCCCGGCGCCAGGTCCAGCCAGGCCAGCAGGCGGGCGATCAGCCAGCCCGCGCCGAGGCCGATGGCGATCCCCAGGCCGAACTGGCGCACGAAGAACAGCCCGGTGGAGAGCCAGCCGCCGATGTCACCGACCAGCACCTCCACCAGCATCAGCGTCAGGAAGATCGCCATGGGGTCGTTGGTGCCGGACTCGATCTCCAGGGTGGCCCCGACCCGCTCGTTGAGGTTGATGCCGCGACCGCCGAGCATCGAGAACACCGCCGCGGCGTCGGTGGAGCCGACGATGGCGCCCACCAGCAGCCCCTCCACCGGGCCGAGCCCGAACACCCACATGGCGATGCCGCCCACCACCGCGCTGGTCACGAAGACCCCCAGGGTGGCCAGCGACAGCGCCGGGCGGAAGCCGACCCGGAAGGTCTTGAGCCGGGTGCGCAGGCCGCCGTCGAGGAGGATCATCGCCAGCGCCAGGTGGCCGATCAGGAAGGCCAGCGGGTAGTCGTCGAACTCGATGCCCAACACGCCCTCCTCGCCGGCCAGCATGCCGAGCCCCAGGAAGATCAGCAGCAGGGGCACGCCGACCAGGGTGGAAAGCCGACTGGCGAGCACGCTCAGGGCGATCAGGAAGCCGCCGAGCAGGAAGAGGGTGTTGATCGTGTCCATGGCATCCTGCCTCAGGAAGTGTCGGGAGTATCGCACGCCGCGCGGGCGCTCGCGATGGCGACGCCCCGTTGATCGCCGCGCTGGCCAGGCGGGAGCGGGGCTCGCTAGACTAGGCGCGTCTTGCCCCCGCCCCGGCACCGCCGTGCCGGGGCGTCGCTGGAGTCATTCACATGCGCGCAACTTCCGGTCATTCGGCCCCGCCCCGCGTGCGGGCCTCGCTGGCCCTCGTCGCCCTGCTGGCCCTGCCGGGCCACGGGCTGGCCGACGCCCCGACGCCCCCCGAGGCGGGCTACCCGCCCCTGGGCACCGAGGTCATGGTGCCGGACCTGTCGCCCGCCGAGGCGACGCCGGACCCGATCGCGGCCTTCCACGGCCTGACCGGCGGCCCGGCGGTGGACACCCCGACCCGGCCCACGGCGCCGGCGGTGGCCGTGGGGCCCGCCGAGCCCATCGCGCCGCCCCCGGTCAACCGCCTGAGCGTGATGCTCGACTGGTATCCCAGCCCCCGGCATGCCGCCCTCTACGTGGCCCAGGCCCGGGACCTGTTCGCCAGCCGCGGTCTCGAGGTCGAGCTGCGCGCCCCCGCCGACCCCGACGTCCCCACCAAGCTGCTCGCCGCCGAGCGCGTCGACCTGGCGCTGACCCGCCAGCCGCTGCTGCACCTGATGGTCGATCGCGGCCAGCCGCTGGTGCGGGTGGCGACCCTGGTCGGGGTGCCGCTGGCGGCGCTGGTGGTGCGCGAGGACGCCGGCATCGAGGGGCCGGGGCAGCTGGCCGGCAGCCGCCTGGGCCACGCCGACCTGGACGACGAGGCGGTGCTGCTGGCGAGCCTGCTGGCTCGCCACGAGATTCCCCGCGAGGCGCTGGACAGCCCGGACCTGCACTTCCGGCTGGAGGAGGCCATGCGCGAGGGCCGGGTCGACGGGGTCATCGGCGCGGTGCGCTACCTGCTGCCCCGAGCCCTCGCCGACGAGGGCCTGGCCACCCGCACCTACACCACCGACGCCATGGGCGTGCCGCGCCACGACGGCCTGATCCTGGTCGCCAACCGCGAGCGGCTGGTCCGCCAGCGGGACGCCATCACGCGGCTGGTGGACGCCCTGGAGGAGGCCACCGCCTGGCTCGTCGAGCATCCGGAGCAGGGCTGGGCGCTGCTGGCGGCCACCGAGCCGGCGCTGGACACGCCCACCAACCGGGCCGCCTGGCCGGCGGCCCTGGCGCGGCTGACGCTGACGCCGGCCGCCCTGCACGCGCGCCGCTACGCCGACTTCGAGCGCTTCCTCAACGAGCAGGGCCTGGTCTCGGCGACGACCCCGGTCGCGCGGCTGGCCATCGACCCCAACCGCTGAGCCCTCAGCCTGCCTGGCGGGCCAGGAAGCCGTTGACGGCCGCCTGGAAGGCCTCGGGGCGCTCGGCGTGCAGCCAGTGCCCGGCGTCCAGGGTCTCCAGCTCCGCCCGGGGCAGCACCTCACGCAGGGCCGGGAGCATGGCGTCGGTCACGTAGGCGGAGCGAGCGCCCCGCACCACCAGGGTCGGCCCCTGGTAGGCGCCCTCCCCGGCCGGCGGCGCCATGATGGCCGGATAGTCGGCCTCGATCTCGTCCAGCCCGATGCGCAGCGCCAGCGCGCCGTCCTCCCCGCGCACCAGGTTGGTGGCCAGGAACAGCCGGGTGGCGCGCTCGTCGACGTGCTCGGCCATCAGCGCATCCGCCTCGCCGCGGCTGGCCGGGCGCCCCTCGCGGACGCGCCGCAGGGCGGCGAAGACGCTGTCATGGCCATGGCCGTAGGCCTGGGGGGCGATGTCGGCGACGATCAGCGAGGCGACCCGGTCCGGCGCCAGGCGCGCCAGGCTGATGGCCACCTTGCCGCCCATGGAGTGCCCCAGCAGGTGCGCCCGGGGGATCTCCAGGCGATCGAGCAGCGCCAGCACGTCGGCGGCCTGGTCGGCGTAGGCCATCCCCGGGGCATGGGGCGAACGGCCGTGGTTGCGCAGGTCCACCGCGATCACCCGGCGCTCGGCCTGCCACTGCTTGAGGTGGGAGCGCCAGTTGTCGGCGCTGCCGAGCAGGCCATGGATCACCACCAGCGGCACGCCGTCGCCGCCGGTGTCGAGATGGTTGAGGGCGAGGGGCATCTGCGGCCTCCTTGTCGGGATGTCAGTGGCGGGCCCGGGCCGGCTCCGGGGCCAGGTCGTCATTGCCGGTGAGATCCACCAGGCGCCGGGTCAGGGTATTGAGCAGCACGCCGTAGAGCGGCAGGAAGAAGGCCAGGCTGATGACCAGCTTGATGCCGTAGTCCACCCAGGCGATCTCCGGCCAGTGAGACGCCATGAAGGCATCCGGCCCGCGGTGGAAGGCGATGGAGAAGAAGGCGAAGGTATCGGCCAGGTTGCCCAGCAGGGTCGACATGGCCGGCGCCACCCACCAGGCCTTGAGCCGTCGCAGCCGGTCGAACACCGACACGTCGAGCAGCTGACCCAGCACATAGGCCATGAAGCTGGCCAGGGCGATCCGCGCCACGAAGAGGTTGGCCTCGCCCAGCGCTCCCAGGCCGGCGAAGTCGCCGCGGGGAAAGACCACCGACACCACGTAGGAGATGACCAGCGCCGGGAACATGACGCGCAGGATGATGGCCCGCGCCGGCTCCTTGCCGAACAGCCGCACGGTCAGGTCGGTGGCCAGGAAGATGAAGGGGAAGCTGAAGGCGCCCCAGGTGGTATGCAGCCCGAACAGCGTGAACGGCAGCTGGACCAGGTAGTTGCTGGCGGCGATCACCAGGATGTGGAAGGCGACCAGCCAGGCCAGGCAGCGGCGGGTCTGGGCGGGGGACAGCTCGAACATGGCAGACCTTTTTGGCGGGAGGGGTGAGGGAACCCTCGTCGAACGCAAGGCCGGGGCTCCGGCGGACGGGCGCGCATTATACGCGCCCGCCCGAGTCCCGCCAAACGTCCCCCGCCGGCCGGCCTAGACGTGGCGCGCCTGCTCGGCGCTGCCCAGGGAGCGCGCCTTCATCGCCTCGTGGACGTCGGTCAAGCTTGCCGGGTCGTCGATGGTCGAGGGCACGCCGAACTCCTCGCCGTCGGCGATATGGCGCAGCAGCTTGCGCAGGATCTTGCCCGAGCGAGTCTTGGGCAGGCGGTCCACCACCAGCACCTGCTTGAAGCAGGCCACCGGGCCGATGCGCTCGCGCACCCGGGCGATCAGCTCGTTCTCCAGCGCCAGCTCGTCGCCGTCGAAGCCGTCCTTGGGGATCACCAGTCCCACCGGGACCTGGCCCTTGAGGGCGTCGTGGATGCCGATCACCGCGCACTCGGCCACCGCCGGGTGGCCGCCGACGACCTCCTCCATTTCGCCGGTGGACAGCCGGTGGCCGGCCACGTTGATGACGTCGTCGGTGCGCCCCATGATGAACAGGTAGCCGTCCTCGTCCAGATACCCCGCGTCGCCGGTCAGATAGTAGCCCGGGAAGGCCGCCATGTAGGCGCCGTGGAAGCGCTGGGGATCGCGCCAGATCCCGGCCAGGCAGCCCGGCGGCAGCGGCTGCTGGATCACCACGCTGCCCTGCTCACCCGCCGGGGCATCCCGCCCCTCGCGGTCGAGGATCCGCACGTCGAAGCCCGGCACCGGCACCGTGGCCGAGCCGGCCTTGGTGGGCATCGGCTCCAGCCCCTGGAGGTTGGCGGCGATCGGCCAGCCGGTCTCGGTCTGCCACCAGTGGTCGACCACCGGCAGCGCCAGCAGGTCCTCCAGCCAGTGGAAGGTCGGCGGGTCCAGGCGCTCGCCGGCGAGATACAGGGCCTTCAGGCAGGAGATGTCGTGCTCGCGCAGGTGCGCCCCGTCCGGGTCCTCCTTCTTGATCGCCCGGAAGGCCGTGGGCGCGGTGAAGAAGGCCTTGACGCGATACTCGGCGATCAGCCGCCAGAAGGCGCCGGCGTCCGGGGTGCGCACCGGCTTGCCCTCGTAGACCAGGGTGGTGCAGCCGCGCAGCAAGGGCCCGTAGACAATATAGGAATGGCCCACGACCCAGCCCACGTCCGAGGCCGAGAAGAACACCTCGCCGGGCGCCATGTCGTAGACGGCCTCCATGGAATAGTGCAGCGCCACCCCGTAGCCGCCGGTGTCGCGCACCACGCCCTTGGGCTTACCGGTGGTGCCGGAGGTATAGAGGATATAGAGGGGATCGGTGGCCTTGACCGGCACGCACTCGGCCGGCGCGGCGGATGCCTCCAGGCTCGCCCAGTCGTGGTCGCGTTCGCCGAGCTCGGCCTGGCACTGCTCGCGCTGCAGGATCACGCAGGCCTCGGGCCGATAGGCGCTCTGCTCGACGGCGGCGTCGACGATCGGCTTGTAGGGCAGCACCTTGTCGACCTCGATGCCGCAGGACGCCGCCACCACCACCCGGGGCTCGGCGTCCTCGATGCGCACCGCCAGCTCGTGGGGGGCGAAGCCGCCGAAGACCACCGAATGCACCGCGCCGAGCCGGGCGCAGGCCAGCATGGCGACCAGCGCCTCGGGCACCATGGGCATGTAGATGACCACCCGGTCGCCCTTCTCCACGCCCAGGTCGCGCAGCGCCCCGGCGAAGCGCGCGACCCGGTCGCGCAGTGCGGCGTAGCTCAGGGTCGACCGCCCGCCGGTGACCGGGGAATCCCACAACACCGCCGGCTGCTCGCCCCGCCCCTGCTCGACGTGGTGATCCAGGGCGGCGTAACAGAGGTTGAGCTCGCCGTCGGGATACCAGCGGGCATGTCCCTGGTCGTCGTAGGTCAGCACCGTGCCGGGCGGCGTCACCCAGGGCAGCCGCCGGGCCTGCTCGGCCCAGAAGGCCTCGGGATGCTCGATGGAACGCCGGTATTCGCTGCGATATGCGGACATGACACGCCTGCCTGTTTGTTGTGTGAGTGTGCTTGCCGAATTGTTGACACTCTAGATCACGAGACAGGCAAAAACCTCAGACGAAGGGCTAATCTTCGACAAAAGGACGAACGGCGCACGAACATTGTCGACAAGAAGTGCCGAATGGGCCCCACGGCCGGTGACGCCGGCCGGCGTGGACTATTATTGAGTAATGACTGAATCAGAAAAGCAGCACGGGCCCGGCCCCGGAGGGGAACGGGACCGGCACGAGACGACATCCGGGGCCTGAACGCGGCGAGGGAGGGCCACCAGCCGCCCCATCAGCGCGGGGGAAGCACCATGAACCATGCGCACGGCCAGGCGGCACGCCTGCTCGAGGGGGGAGACCCGGTCATCGACCAGGCCAGCGCCCTGCTCAAGGCGATGGCCAACGACAACCGGCTGCGAATCCTGTGCCTGCTCGACGGCACGGAGCTCTCGGTCACCGAGCTCAACCAGCGACTGGCCCTGAGCCAGTCCGCCCTGTCCCAGCATCTGGCGATCCTGCGCCGGGAGGCGCTGGTCACCACGCGGCGGTCCTCCCAGACCATCTACTATTCGCTGCAGGGTGAGCGGGCGCGCATCATCCTCGAGGCCCTGAACCGCTTGGGCCTGCCCGACGACTGAGCGGCGTCAGCGCTTCTGCCAGCCGCGGGCCTCCAGGGCCTCGAGCCCCCGCTCCAGGCCCTGCTCGACGCCGCGGGACACCGCCAGCCCCAGCCGGTCGGCCAGGTTCCGCCGGCGCTCCAGGCGCAGCGACACCACCCGGGCCTGGTCGAGGCGCTCCCGGAGATAGGCCTCGCTGGTCCCCACCTCGTCCGCCAGCCCCTTCTCGACCGCCGCCTCGCCGTACCAGACCTCGCCGGTGGCCACCGCCTCGATGTCCAGCCCCGGGCGCCGCGCCGCCACGTGGCGCTTGAACTGCCCGTGCACGGCCTCCAGGTCCTCCAGGAACTTCTCCCGGCCCTCCTCGGTGTTCTCGCCGAGCACCGTCAGGGTGCGCTTGTAGCGCCCCGCGGTCAGCACCTCGACATCGACGTCGTGGCGCTTGAGCAGGCGATGCACGTTGGGCAGCTGCGCCACCACGCCGATCGAGCCCAGCACCGCGAAGGGCGCCACCCGCAGCCGATCGGCCCCGCAGGCCATCAGGTAACCGCCGCTGGCGGCGACCCGATCGACGCACACCGTGGTCCGCATGCCCGCCTCGCGCAGCCGGTCCAGCTCGGCGGCGGCGTGGCCGTAGGCGTGGACCAGCCCGCCCGGCGACTCCAGCCGGATCACCGCCTCGTCGCCGGCCTCGGCGACGTCCAGCAGCGCCGACACCTCCTCGGCGAGGCGTCCCGCCCCGCTGGCCTTGAGGTCGCCGTGGAAATCCAGGACCCAGACCAGCGGCGTGCGTTCCGCGCCGCCACCGGCCTTGCCGCGAGCCTTGTCATCGCGACGGAAGGCCTTGCGCAGGCGCTTGCGCGCCCCGGGCGGGCTGGCGACCAGCTGCAGGCGGCGACGCCGGCGACGGCGCTCGCCGTTGAGCTCCTCGAGCCGCAGGCGGCTGCGCTCGCCCTCCCCGCCCCGGGCGCGGATCAGCGCCGCCGCGGCGAGCCCGACCACGACCACCACCGCCAGCAGCTGCGCCAGAAACATGCCGAAATCCGTCAGCCATTCGTTCACCGCGTCTCTCCTTCGGGGGTTGGGGCCTCCATCCTGCCCCCCGCCACCGGCGGCGACAAGCGCGCTTGATCGCGTCCGCGGTTTTCCCTACGCTCGCGGATCGATTCCCCGACGACTCCCGGAGCCCTCCATGTCCGACACCACCCTCGACAAGCTGCATGCCCGCTTCGACCCCCAGGCCGCCCGCGGCATGGACGAGGTCTTCCAGTTCCACTTCAGCGACGCCGGGGACTACCACCTGGTGGTGCGGGACGGCGAGCTCGAGATCCACGAGGGCGCCCACGAGGAGCCGTCGGTCAGCCTGAGCCTCAGCACCGACACCCTCAAGGGCGTGATGCGCGGCGAGATCAGCGGCATGAGTGCCTTCATGAGCGGCCGGCTCAAGGCCACCGGCAACGTCATGCTGGCCACCCGCCTGGGCAGCCTCTTCCCGGGAGCCTGAGCGCCGCCGGAGCTCAGGCCCGGGCGCCGACCTCGGCCAGGTGGGTCTCGATCAACGCCCGGGAGATGGAATAGGGCGGCGGCAGCCGGGGCAGGCGGCGCGGGGCGAACCAGGCCGCGTCGCTGATCTCCCGCTCGTCGATGCGGATCCGCCGGCTCGCCGCCTCGGCGAAGAAGCCCAGCATCAGCGAATGCGGGAAGGGCCAGGCCTGGCTCTGGAAGTAGCGCAGCCGCCCCACCGTCAGCCCGACCTCCTCGAAGACCTCGCGCCGCACCGCCTCCTCGGCGGACTCGCCCGGCTCGATGAAGCCGGCCAGGGTCGAGTAGCGCCCCGGCGGGAAGCGCGGGCTGCGCGCCAGCAGCATGGCCTCGCCATGGGTCACCAGGGTGATGATGCACGGCGAGATACGCGGATAGTTGCGGTGCCCGCAGCGCGCGCAGTGCATGGCGAACTCGCGATCCAGCCGCGAGGCGGGGGCCCCGCAGCAGCCGCAGAAGCGATGATGGCGCAGCCAGGCCCCCACCTGCAGGGCCGTGGAGACCAGGGCGAACCAGGACTCCGGCAGCCGCGCAAGCCAGGCCCGGCCGTCCGGCCAGTCGTCGCCGGCGGCGTCCTCCACCGACAGCGCCACCGGCCGGTCACGCCACCAGCACAGCGGCTGCATGGCCGCCGTCCAGGGCTGCTCGGGCTGCAGCGGGCCGCCGTCCGGCCCCGGAGCGATGCGCCCCGCCGCCAGGCGGATGACCGCGCCGGCCGCGGCCTCGACCGGCAGCTCGCGGCGCAGCATCAGGGCGCCTCCCGGCCGGGCCAGCCCTCCAGGCCGTCCCAGCGGCACTCCCCCGCCGCCTCTCGGATCCGGGCCAGCTTGTCGCGATGGGCCTGCCATTCGGCCTCGTCCGGGGCCTGCACGCGCAGCTGTCCCGGGGACAGCGACACCCGCCGCAGGCTGGGCCCGGCGCCGGCGTCGGCCTCGCCGTCATCGACGGCCGAGGCGTCCAGGGTCAGGGCGGTCTGGCCGCCGGTCATCGCCAGGTAGACATCGGCGAGGATCTCGGCGTCGAGCAGGGCGCCGTGCAGCACCCGGTGGCCGTTCTCGATCTCGTAGCGCTTGCACAGCGCGTCCAGGTTGTTGCGCTGGCCGGGATGCTTGTCCCGCGCCATCACCAGGGTGTCCAGGATCCGGCAGTGCTCGGCCACCGGCCCCAGCCGGGGTTCGCCGCGGGCGGCGTTGAGCAGGCCCAGCTCGTGATCGATGAACCCCACGTCGAAGGGTGCGTTGTGGATCACCAGCTCGGCGCCCTCGATGAAGGCCCAGAAGTCGTCGGCGATCTCGGCGAACAGCGGCTCGTCGGCGACCCGCTCGTTGGTGATGCCGTGGACCGCCATCGCCTCGGGGTCGATCTCGCGCTGGGGATTGATGAACTGGTGATAGGTGTTGCCGGTCAGCCGGCGATTGACCATCTCCACCGCGCCGATCTCGATCAGGCGGTGACCGTCCCGGGGATCGATGCCGGTGGTCTCGGTATCCAGAATGATCTGGCGCATGGGCTCGCCTCTCCTGCTCGGCGTTCAGGGTCGCGCCGGGACCTCAGGCCCCGGCCTGCATCTCGTCGATGGCCTCGTTGGCCAGGCCGTCGGCCCGCTCGTTGCCGGGGTGGCCGCTGTGGCCCTTGACCCAGTGCCACTCGATGTCGTGGCGGCGGGTCTCCTCGTGGAGCTCGCGCCACAGCTCGGCGTTCTTGACCGGCTGGCGGGAGGCCGTCTTCCAGCCCCGCTTGATCCAGCCATGGATCCACTCGGTGATGCCGCGGCGCAGGTATTCCGAGTCGGTCCACAGCGCCACCCGGCAGGGCCGCTTGAGCTCGCGCAGCGCCATGATGGCGGCCATCAGCTCCATGCGGTTGTTGGTGGTCCGCGCCTCGGCGCCCTTGAGGGGCTTCTCGTGGGGCCCGCTGATCAGCAGCGCGCCCCAGCCTCCCGGCCCCGGATTGCCCCGGCAGGCGCCATCGGTGTAGATGGTCACCTCGGGCCTTGTCCCGTCCTGTGGTGTATCGCTCACCCTCGCTCGCCCTCTCCGGTCAGGGCCCGGCCGGACGCGCTGCCCAGGGTCGAGCCGGCCAGCGGCGCCGGGAAGACCACCCGGCCGCGTCGGGGCTGGATCAGCTGGGCGCGGGGCCGGGCATGAATCATGAAGCTCTCGCCCAGCGGCAGGTTGTGCCGCCGGCCCAGGGTCTCGAGCATGGCGTTGTGAGCCTGCCCGCCGGGCAGGCGAAAGCCGCAGTAGTCTACCCGCTGCGACTCGAAGTCGACAAACGCCAGCCAGTCGGCCAGCCGGCCCGGCGTCCGCCAGTGCCCCCGCCCGGGCAGGTGGCGCCGCCGGCCGGGCCACAGCCGGGCCAGGCCGCCGGGGCCGAGGGGATTCCAGCCGAACAGCAGCAGATGGCCGTCATGGGCGGTGACCCGCGCGGCCTCCTGGAGCAGGTGGTGGGGATCGGCGACCACCTCGAGCAGGTGATGCACCACCACCAGGCTCAGGCAGCCATCCGGCAACGGCAGCGCATCGGGGGGGCAGACCAGGGTGCTCTCGGCCTCGGCGAGCTCCCGGGTCGGCGCCCAGCGCATGGGATGGCGCACCGGGCACATATCGGTGAGGGTGGGCGCCAGGCTCATCTCCAGGCCGTGCACGCCGAACCAGCGCTCGCACAGCGGGCCCAGGCAGGCCCGCTGAGCATGCCAGAGCCCCCGCCCCGGCGGCGTCGCCCAGAAGCGGCGACCCTCCCGGACCCGCCGCGCCATGGCCATCGCATCCTGCGAATTTGACATGATCCGCGCTTCTCTCCAAAGTAGCCCGTTTTGTGGAACCCCGATGATTCACGGCGCCCGCCGGCTCGAGCGAGCCAGGCGCGAGGACCCCGAGCCCATGTTGAGCGTGACACCGATTCCCGCCTTTCGCGACAACTATATCTGGATGCTGCGTCAGGACACGAGCGACGACGTCTGCGTGGTCGATCCCGGCGATGCGGCCCCGGTCATCGAGACGCTCGAGCGCGAGGGCCTCAAGCTGGGCAGCGTGATGATCACCCATCACCATCCCGACCACGTCGGCGGCCTGCCCGAGCTGATCGCGCGCTATGCCCCCCGGGTCATCGGCCCGCACAACCCGGCCATCGAGGGCATCGACGAGCGCGTCGGCGCCGGCGACGAGGTGCGGGTGATGGGGCGCCTGTTCGAGGTGATGGAGGTCCCCGGCCACACCCTGGACCACATCGCCTTCTTCACCGCCGGTATCCCGCCGCTGCTGTTCTGCGGCGACACCCTGTTCAGCGCCGGCTGCGGTCGCCTGTTCGAAGGGACCCCCGAACAGATGCATGCCTCGCTGACGCGTCTCGCGGCGCTGCCCGAGGACACCCTGGTGTTCGCGGCCCACGAGTACACCCTGGCGAACCTCGCCTTCGCCCGGGCCGCGGATCCCGACAACCCCGACATCGATGCCGCCGAGCAGGAGTGCCGGCGGGCTCGGGAGCTCGAGCGCCCCACCCTGCCCAGCCATATCGGGCGGGAAAGGCGCATCAACCCTTTCCTGCGCTGCGACGAGCCGGGGGTGCGACGCGCCGCCGCCGCTCGGGGCGACAGCGACGACGCCCTGGCCACCTTCGCCACCCTGCGCGCCTGGAAAGACTCCTTCTGAGACCCACCCGTCGGGCGCAGCGTTCCGCCGAGCGTCGGCATCCGCGCATGCGCCTCGGAGGCCCTGCATGACCTATCACACATCGCGCCGACGACTCCTCGGATTCGCCAGCACGATCGCCCTGACCGGCGCGCTGCTCGCCGGCGCCTACACCAAGGCGTCGAGCCTGCCGGCCGGCCAGCTCGGCGCCGACACCCCGACCTTCACCAGCGGCTCGCGCGGTGAGCCCGCCGGGGGGCGCCACTTCTGGGACCAGCTGGACCTGGAATCCGCCGACGCCTGGTCCCGGCTGCGCGCCAACTTCCGCTGGCAGGACCAGTGGCGCCAGGGCGCCGGCCACGAGCGGGTCCAGCACTGGATCGACGAATACAGCGAAAGCCCCCACAACATCCGCGAGATCACCGAACGCGCGCGCCCCTGGCTGGCCTGGATCCTGGAGCGCGTCGAGGCCCGCGGGCTGCCCGGCGAGATCGCCCTGATCCCCTTCGTCGAGAGCGCCTTCGATCCCGAGGCGCGCAGCCGCTTCGGCGCCGCCGGCCTGTGGCAGATCATGCCGCGCACCGGCGATGCCCTGGGCCTGCGCCGCGGCCGCGGCTGGGACGGCCGCCTCGACGTGGTGCGCTCCACCCGGGCGGCCCTGGACTACATCGAGGATCAGGCCGCCCAGTGGTACGAGGGCGACATCGAGCTGTCGCTGGCCGCCTACAACGCCGGCGCCGGCACCGTGAACCGGGCCCGGCGCCGAGCCCTGGCCCGGGGACTCGACGGCGACTACTGGGACCTCGCCCTGCCCGACGAGACCATGGACTACGTGCCCAAGCTGCTGGCCATCGCCGCCATCATCGAGGCCCCGGAGCGCTACGGCGTCCGGCTGCCGGCCATCGACAGCGGCCCGGCCTTCGCCCGGGTCCCGGTGACCCGCCCGGTGCGCCTCGACGAGGCCGCCCGCCACGCCGGGGTCTCGACCGGGACCCTGAGCCGACTGAACCCCGGCCTGCGCGGCGACATCGCCCGCCCCGGGCAGGTGCGCGAACTGCTGGTGCCGACGGATCGCGCCGAGCGCCTGGTGGCGGCCCTGTCGCGTCCGGCCCCCGCCGACAGCGCGGTGCCCGAGGTGCACGTGGTGCAGCGCGGCGACACCCTCTCGGGCATCGCCTCCCGCCATGCCCTGGCCGTCGCCGACCTGGCCCGCTGGAACGACATCGACCGGCCCGACGCTTTACAACCCGGCCAGCAGCTGACACTTTCCGGTAGATGATCCCCGGACGGGCGCCCCGAGGCGCCCGCTCCGCCTCGGCACAAGGAATCCGACCGATGCGTGTGACCGTCCCGCTGCTGGCGGCCCTGGCGGCCCTGGCGGCCAGCCCCGTCCTGGCCGCCTCTCCCTCGGAGGTCCCCACCCGCCATGCCCTGGCGCTCTACGGCGAGCCGGCCCTGCCGGCGGACTTCGCGCACTTTCCCCATGCCGACCCCGAGGCACCGGTCGGCGGCACCCTCGCCCGCGGCGCCAACGGCAGCTTCGATTCCACCAACCCCTTCATCGTCCAGGGCACGCCGGCCTCGGGCCTGAACGCCATCTACGACACCCTGATGGTCGCCAACCCCGACGAGCCCTTCACCATGTACGGCCTGCTGGCCTCCGGCATCCGCCTGGATCCGGAACGCCAGTGGATCGAGTTCGACCTGCACCCCGAGGCGCGCTTCCACGACGGCCACCCGGTCGACGCCGACGACGTGGTGTTCAGCTTCGAGACCCTCACCGAACGGGGCCAGCCCTTCTACGCCGCCTACTACGACGATGTCCGCGCGGTGCGGGCGGTGGACGCCGACACCGTGCATATCGACCTCGCCGACAGCGAGTCCCGGGAGCTGCCGCTGATCCTCGGCCAGATGCCGATCCTGCCGGCCCACTACTGGGCGGACCGGGACTTCGAGCGGCCCACCCGCGACGCCCTGCTGGGCTCGGGGCCGTATCGCATCGAGCGGGTCGACCCGGGGCGGCGGATCGTCTACGCGCGGGTCGACGACTACTGGGGCCGCGACCTGCCGGTGAACCGCGGCCGCCACAACATCGCCCGGCTGGTCTTCGACTACTACCGCGACCAGACCGTGGCGCTCGAGGCCTTCAAGGCCGGCAACCTGGACCTGCGCATCGAGACCAGCGCCCGCAACTGGGCCACCGCCTACGACTTCCCCGCCGCCGAGGCCGGCTTCGTCGAGCGTCTGGCGGTGCCCGACGGCCAGCCCGCGGGGATGCAGGCCTATGTCATGAACCTGCGCCGCGAGACCTTCCAGGACGTGCGGGTGCGCGAGGCCCTGAACCTGGCCTTCGACTTCGACTGGCTCAACGAGCACCTCTTCTACGGCGCCTACGAGCGCACCCACAGCTACTTCGAGAACTCGCCGATGGCCGCCGAGGGGTTGCCCGGGGAGGACGAGCTGGCGCTGCTCGAGCCGCACCGCGACGCCCTGCCCGAGCGGGTCTTCGACGAGCCCCTGCCGGTGGACCACCCCGAGGCGATGCGCCCGCGTCTGCGCCGGGCCCTGACCCTGCTGCGCGAGGCCGGCTACACCCATCGCGACGACGGCACCCTGGTGGACGCCGAGACCGGCGAGCCCTTGACCCTGGAGGTACTGCTGTTCGACACCCAGTTCGAGCGGGTCGTCCAGCCGCTGCTGCGCAACCTGGCCCGGCTCGGCGTGCAGGGCGACATCCGCATCGTCGACGTCAACCAGTACCTGAACCGGCTGCGCGAGTTCGACTTCGACATCGTGGTGGGCAGCTTCCCCCAGTCCGCCAACCCCGGCAACGAGCAGCGCGAGTTCTGGGGCAGCGAGTACGCCGACGCCCCCCAGAGCCGCAACCTGATCGGCCTGGAAAGCCCGGTGATCGACGACCTGGTGGACGAGCTGATCGCCGCCGATTCCCGCGATGCGCTGGACACCGCCGCCCGGGCCCTGGACCGGGTGCTGCGCTGGGGCTTCTACGTCATCCCCCAGTGGCACCTGGACAGCACCCGCATCGCCCTCTGGGACAAGTTCGGCTGGCGGGAGCCCTTCCCCGAGTACAACCTGGATCTCGACGCCTGGTGGATCGAGCCCGAGCGCGCCGAGGCGATCGAGGCCCGCCAGCGCAATCGGTGAGCGGGGCTCGAGGTGTTAGGTGCGAGGTGCGAGGTGCGAGGTGCGAGGTGCGAGGTGCGAGGTGCGAGGTGCGAGGTGCGAGGTGTGAGGTGTGAGGTGTGAGGTGTGAGGTGTGTCAGAGCGTAAGCCTTGATCGGGCTTCCATACGCCTTACCCTTCACCCCTTACACCTCTCCTCGCCCCCTGATCGTACGACATCCGGACATGATTGCTAAGGACACGCCGTGGCCGCCTATGTACTGCGCCGCATCCTGCTGATGATCCCCACCCTGCTGGGGATCATGCTGCTCAACTTCATCATCGTCCAGGCCGCCCCGGGCGGCCCCATCGACCAGATGCTGGCCCGCTTCGAGGGCCTGTCGACCCAGGCCAGCACCCGGCTCGAGAGCGGCGGCGGCGACACCGCCGGCGGCGAGTCCCGAGGCGCCCGGGGCGTGCCGGCGGCCTACATCGAGCGGCTGGAGACCCAGTTCGGCTTCGACGAGCCGGCCCACGAGCGCTTCCTGGGCATGCTCGCCGACTACGCCACCTTCGACCTGGGCGAGAGCTTCTTCCGCGGCGAACCGGTCACCGACCTGATGCTGGAACGCCTGCCGGTGTCGATCTCGCTGGGGCTCTGGACCACCCTGCTGGTCTACCTGGTGTCCATCCCCCTGGGCATCCGCAAGGCCCTGCGCCACGGCAGTCCCTTCGACGTCTGGACCTCGGGCCTGGTGATCGTCGGCTATGCCATCCCCGGCTTCCTGTTCGCCATCCTGCTGATCGTGCTGTTCGCCGGCGGCAGCTACTGGGAGGTCTTCCCGCTGCGCGGCCTGACCTCGCCGGACTTCGCCGAGCTCTCGGCCTGGGGCAAGGTAAAGGACTACTTCTGGCACATCAGCCTGCCGGTGCTGGCCTCGGCCATCGGCAGCTTCGCCACCCTGACCATGCTGACCAAGAACAGCTTCCTCGACGAGATCCACAAGCAGTACGTGCTCACCGCCCGGGCCAAGGGCGCCGGCGACCGCCGGGTGCTCTACGGCCACGTCTTCCGCAACGCCATGCTGATCATCATCGCCGGGCTGCCCTCGGCGCTGGTGGCGATCTTCTTCACCGGCTCGCTGCTGATCGAGGTGATCTTCTCGCTCAACGGCCTGGGCCTGCTGGGCTTCGAGGCGGTGATGCAGCGCGACTACCCGGTGATCTTCGGCACCCTCTACCTCTACACCCTGATCGGCCTGATCCTGAAGCTGATCTCGGATCTGACCTATGTGTGGGTCGACCCGCGCATCGACTTCGCGACCCGGGAGTCCTGAGCATGAATCGCCTCGCCGATCGCCTCTCACCCATCGCCCGCCGCCGCCTGGCGGTGTTCCGCGGCAACCGCCGCGCCCGGGTCTCGCTGTGGGTCTTCATGGTGCTGTTCGTCATCAGCCTGGGCGCCGAGCTGGTGGCCAACGATCGGCCCCTGGTGGTGCACTACCAGGGGCAGTGGTACGCCCCCCTGCTGGTGGACTACCCGGATACCGCCTTCGGCGGCTTCCTGCCCACCCCGGCGGACTACCGCGATCCCTATACCCGGGAGGCGATCGAGGCCGAGGGCTGGATGCTGTGGCCGCCGATCCCCTTCGCCCACGACACCCTGGACCAGCGCCTCGGCCACCCGGCGCCCTCGCCGCCGGACGCCGTGCACTGGCTGGGCACCGACGACCAGGGGCGCGACGTCCTGGCCCGGGTGATCTACGGTTTCCGGCTGTCGGTGGTCTTCGCCCTGGTGCTCACCGCCGGCTCGCTGGTCCTGGGGGTGCTGATCGGCGGTATCCAGGGCTATTTCGGCGGCAAGGTGGACCTGATCGGCCAGCGGCTGATCGAGATCTGGTCGGGCCTGCCGGTGCTGTTCCTGCTGATCATCCTGGCCAGCCTGGTCGAGCCCAACCTGTGGTGGCTGCTGGGCATCATGCTGCTGTTCTCCTGGCTGGGCCTGGTGGACGTGGTGCGCGCCGAGTTCCTGCGCGCCCGCAACCTGGAATACGTCCGCGCCGCCCGCGCCATGGGGCTGCCGTCGCGGCTGATCATGTGGCGCCATGTGCTGCCCAACGCCATGGTCGCCACCCTGACCTTCATCCCCTTCCTGTTCACCGGCGCCATCACCACCCTCACCGCCCTGGACTTCCTGGGCTTCGGCCTGCCGCCGGGCTCGCCGTCGCTGGGCGAGCTGGTGGCCCAGGGCAAGAACAACCTCCAGGCGCCGTGGCTGGGCATCACCGCCTTCCTGACCCTGGCGGTGATGCTCTCGCTGCTGGTGTTCATCGGCGAGGGCCTGCGCGACGCCTTCGACCCCCGCCATATCCAGCATTCCGGGAGCCGCGCCCATGGCTGAGCCGCTGTTTCGCCTCGACGACCTGACCGTGGCCTTCGACGGCGTGCCCGTGGTCGAGGGCCTGAGCCTGGCCGTGGCCCCGGGCGAGACCCTGGCGCTGGTCGGCGAGTCCGGTTCCGGCAAGTCGGTCTCGGCGCTGGGCGCCCTGGGCCTGCTGCCGCGCAACGCCCGGGTCGACGGCACCCGCCGGCTCGGCGACACCGACCTGGCACGGCTCTCGCCGCGGGATTGGCGTGCCCTGCGCGGCGGCCGGGTGGGCTTCGTCTTCCAGGAGCCCATGACCTCGCTGAACCCGCTGCACACCGTGGCCAAGCAGATCGGCGAGACCCTGCGCCTGCACCAGGGCCTGCGCGGCCAGGCCGCCCGACGCCGCAGCCGCGAGCTGCTGGAACAGGTGCGCCTGCCCCGGGCCGAGGAGTTGCTCGACGCCTGGCCCCACCAGCTTTCCGGCGGCCAGCGCCAGCGGGTGATGATCGCCATGGCCATCGCCAACAACCCCCGGCTGCTGATCGCCGACGAGCCCACCACGGCGCTGGACGTCACGGTGCAGCGCGAGATCCTGGCGCTGCTGGCCGAGCTGCGCGATGCCCACGGGATGGGCATGCTGTTCATCACCCACGACCTCAACCTGGTGCGTCGCCACGCCGACCGGGTCTGCGTCATGCACCGCGGCCGCGCCCAGGAGACCGGCGAGGTGGAACGCGTCTTCGTCGCGCCCCAGAGCCCCTATACCCGGGAGCTGCTGGCGGCCGAACCCGCCGGGCGCCCCGCCCCCGTCGAGCGCCGGGCGCCGCTCCTCCAGGCGCGGCGGCTGGGCGTGCGCTTCCAGCGCCCCAAGCGACTGTTCGCGCGCCGCCCCCCGGCCTTCGAGGCCGTGAAGCCCCTGGATCTGGAAGTGGCGCCGGGCGAGACGCTGGGCATCGTCGGCGAGTCCGGTTCGGGCAAGACCACCCTGGCCCTGGCCCTGCTGCGGCTGCAGGCCAGTCACGGCGAGATCCACTTCGACGGCGAGCGCCTGGACCGCCTGCACGGCGACGCCCTGCGCCGCCGCCGCCGCCGGCTGCAGGTGGTCTTCCAGGATCCCTTCGGCTCGCTCTCGCCACGCATGCCGGTGGCGGACATCGTCAGCGAGGGGCTGCGTTTCCACCATCCCGAGCTCGACGCCGCCGCGGTGGACGCCCGGGTCCGGGCGACCCTGCGCGAGGTGGGCCTGCCCGAGGACGGCGGCTCGCGCTACCCCCACGAGTTCTCCGGCGGCCAGCGCCAGCGCATCGCCGTGGCCCGCGCCATCATCCTCGAGCCCGAGCTGCTGGTGCTGGACGAGCCGACCTCGGCGCTGGACCGCACCGTCCAGAAGCAGCTGGTCGAGCTGCTCCGCGAGCTGCAGCGCCGCCGCGGCCTCAGCTACCTGTTCATCAGCCACGACCTGGCGGTGGTCCGCGCCATGGCCCATCGCGTGCTGGTGCTCAAGGACGGCGAGGTGGTCGAACGCGGCGACTGCCGGCGCGTGCTGAGCGAGCCGGAGCGCGACTACACCCGTGCCCTGGTGGAGGCCGCCGGGCTCGCCCCGGTGGGCGACTGAGCCACGGCCACGCCGCCCCGGAGGTGAGCCATGACTTACCCGACCAGGATGATAACGGTATAAATGCAGGCGCCGCGCTGCGTTGATCGCCGGGCGAACACCCGGCCCGGCGGCTTGGCCTATACTGGCGTCCGGACTCGGGCAAGGAGATCGCGATGGGCCACTGGGAGAGGCTGCTGGGCGCGGCGCTGCTGTTGTGCCTGCTGATGGCGCCGGCCGCCGCCGCGCCGAACGCGCCCCGGGAGCTCGGCGAGGGCTGGGAATACCGCTGGGGCGACTCCCCCTTCCTGGCCGACGGCACCCCGGCCTGGACCGGCGCCGCCGAGGACGACGCCTGGCGCCCCATCGCCTTCCCCTCCAACCCGCCCGATCGCGCCGGCCGCCGCCATGCCTGGTTCCGCGTCACCCTGCCCGAGGGGCCATGGCGAGATCCGGTGCTCTACGTCTACAGCATCGACCTGATCGCCGAGGCCTACCTGGGCGGCGAGCGGATCTACCGGCACGGCACCTTCGATGCCACGGGCGAGGGTCGCTTCGTCGGCTGGCCCTGGCACATGATCGGCCTGCCCGAGGACTTCGCCGGCCGCCGGCTGTATTTCCGCGTCTACTCCGACTACACCGACATCGGCCTGTGGGGCGAGGTCAAGCTGATGGAGCGGGCCGACCTGCTGGGCTACATCCTGCGCCACTCCGCCGCGGCGCTGGTGGTCAGCGGCCTCTGCCTGCTGCTCGCCCTGCTCGCCGGCGCCTTTGCCCTGATCCGCGCCAACCGGCGCGGCTTCGCCGCCATCGCGCTGTTCGCCCTGGCCGCGGGGGTGATGATCCTCGCCGAATCCCAGGCCAGCCAGCTGCTGCTGAACGCGCCCCTGCTCTGGGACTTCCTCGCCGCGGGGGGCTACTTCACCCTGCCCGTGGCCCTCGGCCTGCTGCTGGAGCACTGGTTCGCCGATCACCGGCCGCGCCTGATCCGCCGCATCTGGCAGGGCCACCTGGCCTACCTGGCGCTGGCGCTGGGCGCCGCCGCGGCCGGCTGGGTGAACCTCTCCATCACCTTCCCGGTCTTCGACGGCCTGCTGGTGATCAGCCTGACGATCCTGCTGGCGGCGATCGCGCCGCGCTTGCGCCGCCTCGATCCGCTGCAACGGGCGATACTCGCCAGCTACGCCGTCTTCGGCGCCTTGCTGCTGGTGGACATGCTGGTCGCTCACGGCCTGCTGCCCTGGGTCCGGGTCCCGGTCAGCGCCGGGGCGCTGGCCTTCGCGCTGGCGATCGTCGGCATCTCGCTGGCCGACTATGCCCGCACCCGGCGGGACCTGGCGCGGCTCAACCGGCACCTGGAGCGCGAGGTCGACGAGCGCACCCGCCAGCTGCAGACCCTGGTCGAGCGCCTGGAGAGCGATGCCCGCACCGATCCCCTCACCGGCCTGGCCAATCGGCGCCACTTCCAGCGGCGCCTGGACGCGACCGCCGACGGGGCGCCGGCGGACGGCGCCCCCCTGAGCCTGGTGATGATCGATATCGACCACTTCAAGGCGGTCAACGACCGTCACGGCCACGAGGCCGGCGACCGTGTGCTGGCCGGGGTGGCCGAGGCCCTGCGCCGGCACTTCCGCGACGGCGACGCGATCTGCCGGCTGGGCGGCGAGGAGTTCGTGCTGCTGCTGCCCGGCGTCGACGCCGAGGGCGCCCGGGCCCGGCTGTCGGCACTGATGGCGGAGCTGGCCGGCCAGGTCTACCACTACCGGGGGCGGCTGCTGGGCCCGGTCACGGTGTCCTGCGGCATCGCCGCCTGGCCCCGCCATGCCGCGGATCCCCGGGCCCTGGTCGGGCTCGCCGACCAGGCCCTCTACGCCGCCAAGCAGGCCGGCCGGGCCCGGGCCGAGATCTACGCCTGAGGCCCGCCCGGCGCGAGGAGGCGACGGCGCCGTCGGGTCACGCGAACAGCGCCACCTCGGCGTCGCTCAGTTGGCGCCACTCTCCCGGCGCCAGGGCGGGGTCCAGGACCAGCGCCCCCACCGACTCGCGGTGCAGGGCCTCGACGTGATTGCCGATGGCGGCGAACATCCGCCGCACCTGGTGGTAGCGTCCCTCGTGGACGGTGAGCCGGGCATGCCGGGCGTCGAGCGGCTCGAGCTCGGCGGGCCGGGTGGTCGTCGCCTCGCCCTCGAGCCGGATGCCTTCGGCGAAGGCCGCCACCGCGCGCTCGGCCTCGTCGCCTTCCAGCGGCCGTGCCAGCGTCGCCCGGTAGACCTTGGCGCAGCCGCGCCGCGGCGAGGTCACCCGATGAGACCACTGGCCGTCGTCGGTAAGCAGCAGCAGGCCGGTGGTCTCCACGTCGAGGCGCCCCACCGGCTGCAGGCGCTCCGCCTTGGGGAGGTCGATCAGGTCCACCGCCCGCGGGTAGAGGCCGCGGCGCGCCGTGCACTCGACGCCCGTCGGCTTGTGCAGCATGACGTGGCGCAGCCCCACCAGGGACAGCGTCTGCCCCAGCCAGGCCACGCGATCCGCGTCCCCGACATGGCGGGCGCCCTTCTTCTCCGGCTCGCCGTTGACGGTGACCTCGCCGCGGCTCAGGGCCCGCTTGGCCAGCGAGCGGGTCAGCTCGGTGCTCTCGGCCAGGAAACGATCCAGACGCATCACTCGCCCACCCCGTCGGCCAGGGTGAAATGGTCGGCGTCGCGCCAGGCCGGAAACTTCTCGCGGAAGGCGACCAGCTCGTCGAGCGACAGCCGGCCGGTCTCGATGAAGGCGGCATCCTGGGGCCGGTCGATCAGCGGCTCGCCCTTGGCGTCCACCAGCATCGAGTCGCCGGCGTAGGGCAGGCCCTTGGCGTCTTCCCCGACCCGATTCACGCCGATCACCGGGCACAGGTTCTCCACCGCCCGGGCCTGCAGCAGCACCCGCCAGGGATGGCGCCGCGGTGCCGGCCAGTTGGCCACGCACAGCAGGGCGTCGTACTCGAAGTGCTCTCCCGGCGCGGGCTGCTGACGCAGCCACACCGGGAAGCGCAGGTCGTAGCAGACGCTGAGCAGGATGCGAAAGCCCTTGAGCTCGACGATCACCCGCTCGTGGCCCATGGCGTAGCGCTCGTGCTCGCCGGCCATGCGGAACAGGTGGCGCTTGTCGTAGTGCGCCAGGCTGCCGTCCGGGCGCGCCCAGATCAGCCGATTGACATAGTCGCCGTCCTCGACGATGGCCACGCTGCCGGTCATCACGCAGCCGCGCCGGGCCGCCTGCTCGCGCAGCCAGGCCACGGTCCGGCTCTCGGCCATGGGCTCGGCCATGGCTCGGGAGTTCATGGTGAAGCCGGTGGCGAACATCTCGGGCAGCACGATCAGGTCGGTGTCGTCGGCGCCGAGCTCGCCCAGGGACTCGTCGAGCATGCGGCAGTTGGCCTCGGGGTCCTCCCAGCGGAGGTCCGCCTGGACCAGGGTCGTTCTCAGTTCGCTCATCGGGGTCTCCATCGGCTGCGAGCGGTGGCCCCAGCCTACCCGAGACGGCCCTGCGACGCAGCCCGGCACGCCCCCGGCGGGCTGTGCTAGGCTAGGCGTTTTATTAGGACGTTAAACATCATGACGACTGCCTCCGATCCCCGCGCCGGCGTCGGCTTCGGCCTGGCCGCCTACCTGATGTGGGGCTGCTTCCCGCTGTTCTTCGCCCTCTTCGAGGGGGTCCCGGCCTTCGAGATCCTGATCCACCGGGTGCTGTGGTCCTGCCTCTTCCTGGCCGGGGTGGTGACGGTACTGCGCCGCTGGCGGCCGGTGCGGGAGGCGCTGCGCCGGCCGCGCCGGCTCGGCCGGGTGCTGGCCTGCGCGGTGCTGATCGCCGCCAACTGGGGGCTCTACATCTACGCCGTGGAGAGCCGGCAGGTGCTGCAGGCGAGCCTGGGCTACTTCATGACGCCGCTGGTCAACGTGGCGCTGGGCATGCTGGTGCTGCGCGAACGCATGACCCGCTGGCAGGGCCTGGCGGTGGGCCTGGCCGGCGCGGCCATCGCCCTGCAGCTGGCGCTGGTCGGGGCGCTGCCCTGGATCAGCCTGGTCCTGGCGCTATCCTTCGGCACCTATGGCCTGCTGCGCAAGCAGGTGCCGCTGGACGGCCTGTCGGGCCTGCTGGTCGAGACCCTGCTGCTGCTGCCGCTGGCCGGGCTGGCGCTCGCCGGCCTGACCCGGGCCGGCATGTCGCACTTCCTGGCGACGCCGTCCACCACCGCCCTGCTGGTGGCCAGCGGGGTGATCACCGCCCTGCCGCTGCTGGCCTTCGCCGGCGCGGCGCGGCGGCTGCGGCTGGCGACCCTGGGCTTTCTGATGTATCTCAACCCCAGCCTGCAGTTCCTGATCGCGTTGCTGGTGTTCGACGAGCCCCTGACCCGGGTGCAGCTGGCCACCTTCGCCCTGATCTGGACGGGCCTGGCCCTCTACTCCTGGTCGGCCTGGCAGGGCCGCCCGCGGCCCGGGGTCGAGGGCCCGGCGTAACGCGCCAGGAAGGCGTCGAGCTCCAGCGGGCGGGCATAGTGGTAGCCCTGCAGGACGCGCACCCCGAGGCCGATCAACCACTCCGCCTCCCGCTCGGTCTCCACCCCTTCGGCGACGACCTCGAGGCCGAGCTGCCGACAGAAGCTCACCATCGCCGCGTAGGCCTCCACGGCGCGCTCGTGATGGCCGGCGGCCGCCAGCAGGCCGCGGTCCAGCTTGACGGTGTCGAAGGGCAGCCGCTGGAGCAGGCGAAAGGCGGTGTAGCCGGTGCCGAAGTCGTCCAGGGCCACCCGCACGCCCAGCCGCCGCAGCCGCCCCAGGGCCGCATCGGCCAGGGCCAGGTCGCCGAAGTCGGCGTGCTCGGTGATCTCGATCTCCAGGCGCTCGCCGGGCACCCCCCAGCGGCTCAGCGCCGCATCCAGCTCGGCGACGAAGCGCTCCCGCTGCAGGGTCGGCAGGCCCACGTTGACGGACAGCCGCGGCAGCTCCGCCAGCCGGTCGCGGTGCCGGGCCAGCCAGGCCAGGGCCTGGTCGACCACCCAGGCATCGAGGCGGGCCGACAGCCCCAGGCGCTCGACCACCGGCAGGAACTCGGCCGGCGACACCTCGCCCAGCACCGGGTGGTGCCAGCGGATCAGCGCCTCGGCGCCCAGCGGCGTGACGCCGTCCGCGGCAAGCTGGGGCTGGACGACCAGCCGCCACTGCGTTGCCGGGGCCTCGATGAGCGCCTCGACCTCCTGGGCGAGGCGCCGGAAACGGGTCGCCGCCTCCAGCGGCAGGGGCGTCACGCGCAGCAGGGGCTGCCGCCAGCCCGTGCGCTCCAGGCGCATGATGCCCTCGTCGAGGGCCGCGCCGCACTGGGCAATATCCGCCTCGTGGCCGGCGAGGCGCAGCAGGCTGGCGTGCCAGGCCAGCCGATCATCCCCGGCCGCCCCCAGGCGCTCGTCGAGCCGCGCCAGCACGCTATCGAGGCGCGCCTCGACGTGCTCGCCCCCCGGCGAGGCCGGCACCCAGCCCAGCAGGCTGAAGCCGCTGCCGGCGTACAGCCGCCAGCCGTCGGGCAGGGTGCGCCGGACCTCGGCGACCTGCTCGCGCAGCAGCGCCTGGGCCGCGGGCAGGCCGAAGCGGGTGCGCATCTCCCGCAGCCGCGGCGAGATCAGCTCGAACAGCCAGCCGTCCCGCCGGCGATGGGGGTTGGCGAAGTCCGCCTCGAGCAGCTGGCGGCTCGGCAGGCCGGTCTCCCGGTCGAACATCAGCCGCCGCTGGCGGCGGGCCTCGCGGCGTCGCAGCCAGGCCAGCCCCGCGACCCCGGCGGCCAGCACGCCGCCGACGCCGGCGCTCGCCCACAGCAGCCGCTGCTGGGTGCGCCGGGCCTCGTCCATGGCCGACCCGACGTTGCGCCACTCGACCTCCCCGGCCAGGGTCGGAGGCACCGTCGCCGACCAGCGGGCATCCAGCACCCGGCGCCCGCTGTCGACGGTCTGGCGCGCAGGCAGCCGGGCGAAGGACGGGCTCAACAGGCTCTCCACCGCCAGGCTGCCCAGTCGCCGGGTGTCCAGCTGGGCGCCCCCGGCGCAGCCCAGCTCGAGCTGATAGGGAAGGTGGCAGAACACCGGGATGCCGCGCGCCGCCAGGGCCGGCAGCCATTCGCGGCGCCGGGCGTCGAGATCCCCGGCCCCGGTGGTCTGCCCCTCCACCAGGTAGACCCGGGTATCCGCCGGCAGCCCGGCCAGGGCCTCGACCACGCCCTCCGGGGTCCAGTCCCACAGCACCCCGGCCAGCCGGCCGGGAGCGCGGCGGGTCAGCTGCGCCAGGAAGGTCCGGGTCAGGTCCTGGCCCACCGGGGTGCTATCGCCCAGCACCAGCAGCGGCAAGGGGGCGCCGAAGGCCGCCTCGAGGAAGGCCACCGACTGGCCGCCTACCGCCGCCGTGTCGATCAGCCGGACGCCCCGCGACAGGCCGCGCCGGGCCAGCTCGGGGTCGTTGATGCCCAGGGCCATCACCCGGTCGGGGTCGTCCAGGGCGTCGGCATGGGCCAGGTAGAAGCGCAGGGCGGCGTCGTCGAGCAGCAGCAGGCGCTCGCCCGGCGTCACGGCCCGGCGACCGGCGAGCCGGGCGCGCTCCAGGGCGAAGGCCTGCTCCTCCACCAGCCGGCGGGCGTCCAGGTAGTCGACGTCGACCGAGGCGCCCAGCCGCTCGGCGGCGGCCTCGATGTGCCTGAGCAGCGCGTCGGTCCAGGGGTTGCCCCGATGGTAGGAGGCCACCACCTTGAGCCGCGGCCCGAGCGCCTCCGACGGGGGATCGGCCGAGGCGCCGGCGGCCAGCGCCAGCAGCGCGGCCAGCAGCCAGCCCCGCCACCGGCGCCACCGCGCTGCGCTGCCGTGTCTTGCTCGCCTCACCGCCATGCGTCCCCTCGATGTCTTTCGGCGCCATCTGACGCCAGGCCGATGCCACCGTCAACCGCGCCGCCGTCAACGGCTCGCCGACGACGCTCGCGCCCGCGCCCGGCCTCGGCTACCATCCCGCCATGCCTGTCACCGCTCCCCCGGACGCGCCGCTGCTGCTGGCCGGCGCCGGCCACGCCCACCTGCACCTGATCCGCCATCGCCGCCGGCTGCCCGCCGCCCGGGTGATCCTGCTCGACCCCGGCGGTTTCTGGTACTCGGGCATGGCCAGCGGCGTGCTGGGCGGCCAGGCCGCACCCGGCGAGGATCGCCTCGACCCGGCCCGGCTGGCCCGCCGACACGGCGCCGAGGCCATTCGCGGGCGCCTGGCGGGGCTGGATATCGAACGCCGCGAGGCCCGCCTGGACGACGGCCGCCGCCTGCCGGTGGCGGCGCTGTCCCTGAACCTGGGCTCCAGGGTCGACCCGCCGACCTCGCCGCCCGGGGGGCCGCGAGTCTGGCCGGTGAAGCCCATCCCTCACCTGGTCGCCCTGCGGCGGCGACTGTCCCGGGACTTCGCGGCCGGGCGGACGCCGCGGCTGCTGGTGGTGGGCGGGGGCGCCAGCGGCATCGAGCTCGCCGCCAACCTGCGCGCCCTGGCCGAGCGCCACGGGGTCCGGCCGGCGATCCGCCTGGTGACCCGGGGCCCGCGACTGCTCCCCGACGCCCCCGCCGGCGCGGCGGCCTGGCTGTCGCGGCACCTGGCCGAGCGCGGCATCGAGGTCATGACGGGGACGACGCTGACGGAGCTGGTCCCCGGGGGCGCGCGGCTGGCCGCCGGGGACGCGGCGCTGACGCAGCCCGCCGAGCACCTGGTGCATGCCGCCGGGCTGCGGCCGCCGGCGCTGCTCGACGCCCTGGGCCTGCCGACGCTGCCGGGGCGGGGGCTGGCCGTCACCGAGACCCTGCAGTCCCCGGCGGCGCCCTGGCTGTTCGCCGCCGGGGACTGCGCGGCCATGCGCGACCATCCGCTGCCCCGGCTGGGCGTCTACGGCGTCCGCCAGGCCCCGGTGCTGCGCGCCAACCTCGCCGCCTTCCTGAGCGGCGGCGCCCTCGCCGCCTACCGGCCCCAGCGCCGGGCCCTGGCCATCCTCAACCTGGGCGCGGGCCAGGCCCTGGCCATCCGCGGGCGCCTGTGGTGGGCGGGCCGCCTGGCCATGGCCTGGAAACGCCGCCTGGACGAGGGGTTCCTGGCCGGCTACCGCTGACTCAGGCCGAGGCGGCCAGCGCCTGATCCAGGTCGGCGATGATATCGTCGACATGCTCGATGCCGATCGACAGCCGCACCATGTCCGGCGTCACCCCGGCGGCCGCCAGCTCCTCGTCGTTGAGCTGGCGGTGGGTGGTGGCGGCGGGGATCGACGAGCAGGTCTTGGCGTCGCCGATGTTGACCAGCCGCAGCACCAGCCCCAGGGCGTCGTAGAAGCGCGCGCCCGCCTCGCGCCCGCCCTCGATGCCGAAGCTGAGGATGCCCGAGGCGCGCCCGGCCATGTAGCGGCTGGCCAGGGCGTGGTCGGGGTGGCTCTCCAGGCCGGCGTACTGCACCCAGGTGACCCGCGGGTGCGCCTCCAGGTAGCGCGCCACCGCCAGGGCGTTGTCGCAGATGCGCTCGATGCGCAGCCCCAGGGTCTCGAGGCCCTGCAGCAGCTGCCAGGCCGACTGGGCGGAGAGCGCCGCGCCCATGTTGCGCAACGGCACCACCCGGGCGCGGCCGATGAAGGCGGCCTCGCCCAGGTCGCGGGTGTAGCAGACCCCGTGATAGGACGGGTCCGGCTCGTTGAGCAGGGCGAAGCGCTCGGCGTGCTCGGCCCAGGGGAAGCGCCCGGAATCGACGATCACCCCGCCCACGGTGGTGCCGTGACCGCCGATGTACTTGGTGGCGGAGTGGATGACGATATCGGCGCCGTGCTCGATGGGCCGGCACAGGAAGGGGGTGGGGACGGTATTGTCGACCATCAGCGGCACCCCGTGGCGATGGGCCAGCTCGGCCAGGCGCGCCAGGTCCACCACGCCGCCGGAGGGGTTGCCGACGCTCTCGCAGAACACCGCCTTGGTCCGGGCGTCGATCAGGTCTTCCATGGCATCGAGGTCGTCCTTGTCGGCGAAGCGCACCTCGATGCCCTGGCGCGGCAGGGTATGGGCGAAGAGGTTGTAGGTTCCGCCGTAGAGCTCGCTGATCGAGACGATGTTGTCGCCGGCCTCGGCGACGGTCTGGATGGCATAGGTGATGGCGGCCATGCCGGAGGCCACCGCCAGGCCGGCGATACCGCCCTCCAGGGCCGCCAGGCGCTGCTCGAGCACCGCGCAGGTGGGGTTCATGATCCGCGAGTAGATGTTGCCCTCGACCTTGAGGTCGAAGAGGTCGGCGGCGTGCTGGGCGCTGTCGAAGGCGAAGGAGGTGGTCTGGTGGATCGGCACGGCCACGGCGTGCTGGTCGTCGGGGGCATAGCCATGATGCAGGGCGAGGGTCTCGGGCTTCATGAGGTGTCCTTGGTCGGGAGGCCATTCGGGAGTGTATCGGCCGATCCTAACTCAAGGCTGCTGCGCGATCCCCTTATCGTTTAGTCTGGTGGGATTCCTCTTGCTGCAGACGACGGGCACCGGATGCTCAGACGCTACCTGCCGATCCTCACTTGGCTTCCCCACTACAACCGGCGCCTGTGCGGCGCGGACCTGCTGGCCGGCACCATCGTCACGGCGCTGGTGATCCCCCAGTCGCTGGCCTATGCCCTGCTGGCCGGCCTGCCGGCGGTGGTCGGCCTCTACGCCAGCATCCTGCCGCTGCTCGCCTATACCCTGCTGGGCACCAGCCGCACCCTGGCCGTGGGGCCAGTGGCGATCATCGCCCTGATGACCGGGGCGGCCCTGAGCGGCGTGGCCCCGCCGGGCAGCCCGGCCTACCTGGAGGCCGCCCTGACCCTGGCCCTGCTGTCCGGGGGCCTGCTGGTGCTGATGGGCGCGCTGCGGCTGGGCTTCTTCGCCAACTTCCTGAGCCACCCGGTGATCGGCGGCTTCCTGTCCGCCTCGGGGCTGCTGATCGCCGCCAGCCAGCTGGCCCACCTGCTGGGCCTCGAGGCCGGCGGCTATACCGCCGTGGCGCTGCTGACCAGCCTGGCGGGGCAGCTGGGCGCCACCCACTGGCCGACCCTGGCGGTGGGCGCCGGCAGCCTGGGCTTCCTGGTGGCGGTGCGCCGCTGGGGGCGGCCGGCGCTGACGAGGCTGGGCCTGCCGGGTGGCCTGGCCGGGCTGTTGACCCGGGCCGGGCCGGTCTTCGCGGTGGCCGGCACCACGGCGCTGAGTGCCTGGCTGGGCCTCGCCGGGCGGGGCGTGGCGGTGGTCGGCGAGGTGCCCGGCGGGCTGCCGCCGCTGACCCTGCCGGGCGTCGATGTCGAGCTGTGGCGCCGGCTGCTGGTGCCGGCGCTGCTGATCAGCGTGGTGGGCTTCGTGGAGTCGATCTCCATGGCGCAGATGCTGGCCGCCAAGCGCCGCGAGCGGATTTCCCCCAACCAGGAGCTGGTCGGCCTGGGCGGCGCCAACCTGCTGTCCGCCGTCTCCGGCGGCATGCCGGTCACCGGGGGCCTGTCGCGAACGGTGATCAACTTCGAGTCCGGCGCCCGCACGCCCATGGCCGGTGCCTTCGCCGCCCTGGGCATCGGCCTGGTCACCCTGGCCCTGACGCCGCTGCTCCGTCACCTGCCGGTGGCCACCCTGGCCGCCACCATCACGGTGGCCATCCTGACCCTGGTGGACATCCCGCTGATCCGCCAGACCTGGCGCTACTCCCGCGGCGACTTCGCGGCCATGGCGGTGACCATGGCCCTGACGCTGGCCGAGGGGGTGGAGGCCGGTATCATCGGCGGGGTGCTGCTGTCCATCGGCCTCTTCCTGTATCGCACCAGCCGCCCGCACAGCGCGGTGGTGGGCCGCATCCCCGGCACCGAGCACTTCCGCAGCGTGACCCGCCACGACACCGAGACGGTCAGCCACCTGGCCCTGCTGCGCGTCGACGAGAGCCTCTACTTCGCCAACGCCCGCTACCTGGAGGACACCCTCTACGACCTGGTGGCCCGACGCCCGGCGCTGGAGCACGTGGTGCTGATCTGCTCGGCGGTCAACCTCATCGACGCCTCGGCCCTGGAGAGCCTGGACGCCATCAACGCCCGGCTCCGGGACTCCCGGGTCACCCTGCATCTGGCCGAGGTCAAGGGCCCGGTGATGGACCGGCTCAAGCAGAGCCGCTTCCTGGACGACCTGGAGGGGCGGGTATTTCTCAGCACCTACGCGGCCTGGTCCGAGCTCAGCCGCGCCGAGCGCTGAGCCGCCCCGGCGGCCGGCATGGCGCCGGCCGCCGGGGCGCGGGGCTCAGGGCATCATCACCCGGTCGATGACATGGATGACTCCGTTGGCCTGGGCCACGTCCACCAGGGTCAGGTTGGCGCGGCGCCCCTGGCCGTCGACCAGCATCAGGTTGTTGCCGTTGGGCATCACCGTCAGCCGCTCGCCCTGGACGGTGGCGAAGCTGGCCGCCTCACCGCGCTCCATGACGGCCTCGTGCAGCTCCTCGCGGGTCAGGCGTCCGGGCACCACATGGTAGGTGAGCAGTCCCCGAAGCCTGTCGCGATTCTGCGGCTCGAGCAGGCCCTGGACGGTGCCGTCGGGCAGGGCCGCGAAGGCCGCATCCACCGGGGCGAAGACGGTGAAGGGCCCCTCGCCCGCCAGCGTCTCGGCGAGCCCGGCCGCCTGGACGGCGGCCACCAGGGTCTCGTGGTCGGCGGAGTTCACCGCGTTGTCGACGATGCTGCGCTCCGGCAGCATCGAGGCGCCGCCGACCGTGGTGGGGCCGTGATCGGCCTGGACCTGGCCGGCGGCCAGGGCGGCGGTGCACAGGAAGCCAGCGAGGCAACGATTGAGGGTCTTCATGGCGATCTCTCCTTGTCAGGGTGGCACCTTCCTTCGGGAAGGCTCATGGAGGGATACGCACCCCAACGCGGGATGGATGCAGCGACCTGCGTTGACGGCGCGAGGTTTACTCCCGGCCCCTCGCCCGAGACCATCGAGGGGCCTTCGCCCACGGCCCAAGGATGCGGCATGAGTGATCCCAGCCAACGACTCGTCGACGACCTGGCCGGCTGCGCCCGGGGCGATCATCGCGCCCTGGCGCGGCTGTATCGCGCCACCAGCGCGCGTCTATATGCCCAGCTGCTGCGTATCGTCAGGGACGAGGCGGCGGCCCAGGACTGCCTGCAGCAGGTCTACCTGCGGGCCTGGCAGGCCGCCGACCGCTACGACCCCGCCCGGGCCCGGCCGATGACCTGGCTGTCCACCCTGGCCCGGCACGTGGGCATCGACTGGCTGCGCCGGCGGCGCCCCGACGCCGATGACGACGGCACCGACCCGGCGACCCTGGCCGGCGACCGGGACGGCCCCGCCGCGGCCAGCGTGCGCGGAGAGGACGCCCGGGCGCTGCACGACTGCCTGGCGGTGCTGGGCGGGGAACAGCGCCAGGCCATGGAGCTGGCCTACTTCCAGGGCCTGACCCACGCCGAGCTGGCCGAGCGGGTGGCGCAGCCGCTGGGCACGGTGAAGAGCTGGATACGACGCGGACTCGAGAGGTTGAAGGCATGCCTGACCACTGGGACCTGAGCCGCCCCGACGAGCGCCACCTGGCGGCGGGCGAGTATGCCCTGGGGGTGATGGACGAGGCCGAGCGAGCCCGCTTCGAGGCGGTGCTGGCGGTCAGCCATGATCTGCAGCGCGAGGTGGCCGACTGGCGCGAGCACCTGCAGCTGTTCAACGACCGCCTGGCGCCGGTGACGCCGCCGCCCTCGGTGTGGCGCGCCATCGCCAGGCGCACCGGCGGCGCCGCGTCCCGCTGGCGCTCGCTGGCGCTGTGGCGGGGGCTCGCCGGGGCGAGCGCCGCCCTGGCCCTGGCGCTCGCCCTGCTGTGGGTCGCGCCCCTGGACCCGGGCGCCCCCGAGGAGGCGGCGGTCTACGTAGTGCTCGACGAGTCGCGCTCCCCGGACTGGATCATCAGCGCCACCGAGGACGGCCGGCTCCGCGTGCGCGCCGTCCAGCCGCGCCGGGTCGGCGAGGACCAGACCGGCGAGCTGTGGCTGGTGGCCGACGGCGCGCCGGTCTCGCTGGGGCTGCTGCCGGACCGCGGCACCCGCCTGCTGACCCCGGCCCCGGCCCTGCGCGAGCGGCTGATGTCCGCCGATCTCGCGGTCAGCGTCGAGCCCACGGGCGGGGCCCCGGCGGGCCGGCCCACCGGCCCGATCATCGACCACGGCCGCCTGACGCCGGTGCGCGGCGCCACCCTGCGCTTCTAGGCGGGCGCGCGAAATATCCAGGATTCCGCGAGGTGACGACGGTTTACCGAACGGACGACGATTCTCGCCCATGGCGATGATCGGGTATCATGGGGGCTCATTTCAGGGAACCGCAGCACCATGGACAGCACCCCGAAACAGAATCTCGGCATCAGCGCCTATACCTGGCTCAAGCAGGACATCATCCGCGGCGTCTTCCAGCCCGGCGAGAAGTTGCGCATGAGCGGCCTCAAGGCGCGCTACGACCTGGGCATCGGCCCGCTGCGCGAGGCGCTCTCCCAGCTGGTGGCCGAACGGCTGGTGGTGGCCATCAGCCAGCGCGGCTACCGGGTGGCCCCCATGTCCCGGGAGGAGCTCGAGGACCTCTACGACGCCCGGGCCCAGGTGGAAGGCCTGGTGCTGGAACTGGCCATCGCCCGGGGCGACGACGCCTGGGAGGCCGATATCCTGGCCAAGGCGCATACCCTGTCCAAGGTGATGGAGGTCAACAGCGCCGACGAGATGCTCGACGTCTGGGACACCCGCCACCAGGCCTTCCACACCGCCATCGCCGCCGGCTGCAACTCCCCCCACCTGATGCAGGTCCGCCGCAGCCTCTTCGACCAGGTCGAGCGCTACCGCCACCTCTGGCTGCGCGAGACGGTGTTCTCCGAACAGGCCCTGGAGCGCAAGCGCCGGGAGCACGCCGCCCTGGTCGAGGCGATCCTCGCCCGGGACGCCGGGAAGGCCCGGGAGATGATGCGCGAGCACCTGATGACGCCGGTGCCGATCATCCTCGAGGCCATGCAGCAGCGCGGGCTCGCCTAGCGGCCCGTCGGATCGACCGAGCGTCACGGCTGTCGCGTCGAACGTATCGACCGATTGAGGCGAATGGCGCGCTGTTTCACGAAATGGATCGAACGAAGTTGGCCGCAAGCCCGGGATTCGCGATAGATCAGCGTCGCGCCCGCCAGACTGCCGGCCCGGTCATCGTCCTGTCACGGGCCGCCGGGACACTGGCCCCCACATCCGCCGAGGAGTGATCGCCATGCACATGCCCCACCTGCTGCGCCTGACCCGGGAACAGGAGATCCGCCTGGAGCGACTGGCCGAGCACTGCGGCCTGTCCCGGACCGAGTTGCTGGAACGCCTGGTGGCCCAGGGCCTGGCCGACCTGGAGACCGAGCTGATGATCGAGGGCGCCAGCGGCCCCCGGGCCGAGCGGTCCATCGACCAGCTGCTGCGCGAAAGCGGCCTGGGCAGCTGACCCCCGCGGCGCCGGCCGCCCCCGCCTAGGCGAAGCGGGCGCGGAAGCGACGATAGTCGGCCAGCGCCCGCTCGGCCGGCACCGCGCCCAGCCGCACCCGCTGCCCCGGCTGGCACTGGGCCAGCCGGCCGCACGACAGGGGCGTCAGCGCGCCCAGCCGCGGATAGCCGCCGATGGTCTGGCGATCGTTGAGCAGCGCGATCGGCTGGCCGTCCGGCGGCACCTGCACCGCGCCCAGGCCCAGCCCCTCGGACACCAGGGTCTCGACCCGGCAGCGCAGCGGCGGGCCGAGCAGCCTCACCCCCATGCGATCCGCCCGGTCGTCGACCGTCCAGTCGCGGTGGAAGGCGGCATGCAGGCTCGCCCCCTCGAACTCGGCGATCTGGGCGCCGGGGATCAGCGCCAGCCGCGGCGGGACCCGGTAGTCGGGGCGTTGCTCCGGCGGCGCCAGGCGCGCCTCGTCGCCCTGCCCCGCCGCCTCGCCCACCGCCAGGCGATCCCCGTCGGCCAGCGGTCGCCCCCGGCCATCGTGGCCGCCCAGCCCCTCGCGAACCACACAGGCCCGGCTGCCCAGCACCGCCTGCGCCCGGAAGCCGCCGGCCACGGCCAGATAGGCGCGCAGGCCGGCCTCGGGCCGGGCGAAGCGCAGCACCTGGCCGGGGCGCATGCGAAAGCTGCGCCAGGCCGTCAACGGGGCGTCGTCCAGGGTCGCCCCCAGGTCGGCGCCGGCCAGCGCCAGCAGCAGCTCGCGCTCGGCCTCCAGGGCCAGGCCGCCGAGGGTCACCTCCAGGGCCGCCGCGCCCCAGGCATTGCCCGCCAGCCGGTTGGCCCAGGCCCAGGCATGGGGATCGGCCGGCCCGCCCTGGGTCACCCCCAGGCGACGCACCCCGAAGCGGCCGGCATCCTGCAGCAGCGCCAGCGGGCCGGCCCGGCGCACGCGCAGCCCGATCGTCGTCTCGCTCATGCTCCCTCCTCCATGGGGCGCGAATCGCCGCCCAGGCGCTCGAACTCGGCGCGCGACACCGCCACGAAGCGCACCCGATCGCCCACACCCAGCAGGCTGAAGCCGTCCCGGTCGCGGTCGAAGAGCCGCGCCGCGGTGCGCCCGATCAGGTTCCAGCCCCCCGGCGAGACCCCCGGGTAGGCGGCGGTCTGGCGGCCGGCGATGCCCACGCTGCCGGCGGGCACGCGCCGGCGCGGCGTCTCCAGGCGAGGCGTCTCGAGCCGTCGGTCGACGCTGGCCATGAAGGCGAAGCCCGGCGCGAACCCCAGCGCGTAGACGCGATAGAGGGTCCCGGCATGGCAGGCCACGGTGTCCGCCACGCTCAGTCCCGCCCGCTCGGCCAGCCGCGGCAGCTCCGGGCCGACGCTGGCGTCGTACCAGGTGGGCAGCTCCCGGACTCGCCCCGTCGCGTCCTCGGCGTCGGGCCGCAGGCCGGCCAGCACGCCGGCGAGGACCCGGCGCGCCGCCTCCGGCGTCAGCGCCAGGGGGTCGAAGACCACCAGCAGGGTGGTATAGGACGGCACCAGGTCCACCAGGGCCTCGCCGAAGGCGGCCTCGCAGTCGCGGGTCAGGGCGGTGATCCAGGCCAGGTTGGCCTCGTCGATGGCGTCGAACAGCCGCACCAGCCAGCCGTCCAGGCCGGCGGACTCGAGCCGCGGCAGGGCAGCGCCGCTCATCGTGCCGCTTCCTCCGCCAGGGCGGCGCGGATGGCCTTGATGGCGGCGATGGAGTCGGCGTTGTCGCCGTGCACGCAGAGGGTGTCGGCCTCGAGGATCAGCTCGCTGCCGTCCCGGGCGATCAGCGGCTCGCCCCGGGCGATGCGCCGGGCCTGGTCGACGATCACCTCCGGGTCGTGATGCACGCTGCCGGTCTCGCGGCGCGATACCAGCCGCCCCTCGCCATCGTAGGCGCGGTCGGCGAAGGCCTCGAACCACAGGCTGACGCCGTGGCGGGCGGCCAGCTCGCGGGCTGGGCCGTTGTCGCGGGTGGCCATCACCATCAGCGGCAGCGAGGCGTCGTAGGCGACCAGGGCGCGCATCACCGCAGCCAGGATCTCGGGGTCGCGCATCATGTCGTTGTACAGCGCGCCGTGGGGCTTGAGGTAGCCCACCGACAGGCCCTCGGCGCGGCAGAGCCCCGCCAGGGCCCCGGCCTGGTAGAGCACCAGGTTCTCGATCTCCTCGGGGCTGCAGGCCATGGAACGCCGGCCGAAGCCGACCATGTCCGGATAGGCCGGGTGCGCGCCCACCGTCACCCCGTGCTTGCGGGCCAGGCGCACCGTCATGCGGATCACGTCCGGGTCGGAGGCATGGAAGCCGCAGGCCACGTTGGCCAGGTCCACGTGGGGCATGACCTCGTGATCCAGGCCCATGACCCAGGGCCCGAAGCTCTCGCCCATGTCGGCATTGAGAAGCAGGGATGTCATGGCCACCTCTTGTTCAAATGTTTTATCGATAAATTATCAGCGTTTTTTTGATTCTTCATCGTCATTTAGTCTAAACATCGTTGACGCCCTGTCACGCCACTGCCTAACCTTCCCGTCAATCGACCGCTATGCTCTAGCCAGAGCCCCGCCCGTTCGCCGACCGGGGCCCTTCACCACAACAATAGACCGACCCGAGAGAGGACCTTCTCATGATGTTCCGCCATGCCCTGCCCCGCCTGCTACCCGCCGCCGCCGTGGGGATCGGCCTCGCCACCCTCGGCGCCCCCGCGCTGGGCGCCACCGAGTGGGACATGCCCACCCCCTACGGCGACCGCACCTTCCACACCGTGAACATCCGCGAGTTCGCCGACGACGTCCGCGAGGCCACCGATGGCGAGCTGGACATCACGGTCCACTCCAACGGCTCGCTGATCGGCCATGCCGAGATCAAGAACTCCGTGCGCCGCGGCATCGTGCCGATCGGCGAGTTGATCATGTCGCGCCTGGCCAACGAGAACCCCATCTTCGAGGTCGACTCGGTGCCCTACCTGGCGTCCAGCTACGAGGACGCCCGCGCCCTCTGGGACGCCTCCCGGGAGGTCATCGCCGAGGAACTGGCCGAACAGCGCCTGCGCCTGCTGTTCGCCGTGCCCTGGCCGCCCCAGGGGATCTACACCCAGGAGGAGGTCGACGCGCCCGAGGACCTGCAGAACCTGAGCATGCGCGCCTACAACGCGGCCAGCGAGCGCCTCGCCCAGCTGGCCGGCGCCGTGCCCACCCAGGTGGAGGTGCCCGACATCCCCACCGCCTTCAGCACCGGCCGCGTCGGCGCCATGATCACCTCCCCGGCCACCGGCGCCGACACCAAGGCCTGGGACTACCTGAGCCACTTCAACCACGCCCAGCTGTGGCTGCCCAAGAACATGGTGATCGTCAGCGAACGGGCCTTCTCGCGCCTCGACGAGGCCACCCGCCAGGCGGTGCTGGACGCCGCCGCGACCGCCGAGGCGCGAGGCTGGGAGATGAGCCGCCAGGAGACCGACGAGGCGCTGCAGGTGCTGGAGGACAACGGCATCCAGGTGTCCACGCCGACCCCGGCGCTCGCCGCCAAGCTCGAGGAGATCGGCGCCACCATGACCGAGGAGTGGGCCGAGCGTGCCGGCGAGCAGGGCGACGCCATCCTCGAGGCCTATCGCGCCGCCCAGGAATGAGGATCGGGGCGCCGGGGTCCGCCGGCTGCCGCGCCCCCTCGCCCACCGCCAACTCACCGGGGCCCGCAGGGCCCCGGACATCTATGGGTCGTCACCATGAACTATCGATTGCGCCCCCTCTACAACCTGGGGGGCTACCTCTCCGCCACCTGCCTGGTGCTGATCTGCACCCTGATCACCGCGCAGATCGTCGGGCGGATCATCGACATCCTGGCCACCGCCGTGGGCGGCGGGCGCATCGGCCTGGCCATCCCCGGGCTGGCCGAGATCTCCGGCTTCCTGCTGGTCGGCGCCACCTTCCTGGGGCTGGCCTACACCTTCATCCACGGCGCCCATATCCGGGTGACCCTGCTGATCGGCCGGCTGCCGGCGCGCTACCGGGTCTTCGTCGAGGTGGCGTGCCTGAGCGTGGCCCTGGCGCTGTGCCTCTACCTGGCCTTCTACCTCTATCGCCTGCTGGCCGACAGCATCGCCTTCGGCGAGACCTCCTACGGCCTGCTCAGCATCCCCTTGTGGCTGCCGCAGTCGGCCATGCTGGCCGGCATCGCGCTGTTCTGCCTGGCGCTCGGCGAGGCCTGGTGGCAGACCCTGGTCACGGCGATCCGCCGCCCCGACGACTTCACCCCCAACGACCGTGGCCAGGAATGACGAGGCGACCATGCTGATTCTCACCCTCACCCTCTTCGTCACCCTGCTGGTGCTGCTCGGCAGCGGCGTCTGGGTGGCCTTCTCGCTGCTCGGCCTGGGCTGGATCGCCCTCAGCCAGTTCACCAGCATCCCCACCGGCGACGTCATGGCCTCCGACATCTGGGGCGCCAGCTACAGCTGGGAGCTTACCGCCCTCCCCATGTTCATCTGGATGGGCGAGATCCTGTTCCGCTCCCGGCTGGCCGACGACATGTTCACCGGGCTGTCGCCCTGGATGCAGCGCATCCCCGGGCGGCTGCTGCACACCAACGTGGTGGGCTGCGGGCTGTTCGCCGCGGTCTCCGGCTCCTCGGCGGCCACCTGCGCCACCATGGGCAAGATGACCATCCCCGAGCTGACCCGGCGGGGCTACGACGAGCAACTGGTCATCGGCACCCTGGCCGGCTCGGCCACCCTGGGCCTGCTGATCCCGCCCTCGATCATCCTGATCGTCTACGGCGTGGCCACCGATCAGTCCATCGCCCGGCTGTTCATCGCCGGCATCTTCCCCGGCCTGCTGCTGATCGGCCTGTTCGCCGCCTACCTGATGCTCTGGGCCTGGCGCCATCCCGACAAGGTCCCGGCGGCCGACGCCCGGGTGGCCTGGGGCGAGCGGCTCAAGCGCTCGCGGCGGCTGATCCCCATGCTGGCGCTGATCGTGGGGGTGATCGGCTCCATCTACGCCGGCCTGGCCTCGCCCACCGAGGCCGCCGCCGTGGGGGTGGTGCTCTCGCTGCTGCTGGCCAAGGTGCAGGGCAGCATGGATCGCGAGGTGTTCCGCGACGCCCTGCTCGGGGCAGTGCGCACCTCCTGCATGATCGCCTTCATCCTCGCCGGGGCCTCCTTCCTCACCGCCGCCATGGGCTTCACCGGCCTGCCCAGCGACCTGGCCGCCTGGATCGGCACCCTGGGCCTGTCGCCGGTGATGCTACTGGCGGCGCTGACCGTGCTGTTCATCCTGCTGGGCTGCTTCCTGGACGGCATCTCGGTGGTGGTGCTGACCACCTCCATCCTGCTGCCCATGGTGGAGGCGGCCGGCATCGACCTGATCTGGTTCGGCATCTACCTGGTGATCGTGGTGGAGATGTCGCAGATCACCCCGCCGATCGGCTTCAACCTCTTCGTCCTCCAGGGCATGACCGGCCGCAACATCCTGAGCATCGCCTGGGCCGCCCTGCCCTTCTTCTTCCTGATGATGCTCGGGGTGGTGCTGATCGGCCTCTTCCCGGAGATCGTCACCTACCTGCCCACCGCCATGGGGAACCGCTGATGAGCCAGGACGAGACCCAGACGGCCGCGTCGCCCCGCGGCCCCATCGTCTCCTCGGAGCACCTGTCCCGAAACGCCCAGGAACTCTCGGAGTTCGAGTTCGGCATGATCATCGCCAGCCACGCCTTCCAGCGCTGGATGGTGCGCTGCATGACCGCCGCCGGCCTGCCGGAGCTGGGCTCCCTCGACGTGCTGGTGCTGCATAGCATCAACCATCGCGAACGGGCCAAGCGCCAGGCCGACATCTGCCTGGTGCTCAACGTGGAGGACACCCATACGGTGACCTATGCGCTGAAGAAGCTGGGCAAGCTGGGGCTGGTGGCAGGCGAGAAGCACGGCAAGGAGACCTTCTACCGCACCACCGACCAGGGGCGGGCGACCTGCCAGCGCTACGCCGAGATCCGCGAGGCCTGCCTGGTGGACTCGCTGTCGACGCTGGGCATCGAGCGCGAGGACCTGCACCGCATCGCCGCCAGCCTGCGCGCCATGTCCGGGCTCTACGACCAGGCGGCGCGCTCCGCCGCCTCGCTGTAGGCCCTTCACGCCGCCGCCCCGACGCGGCCGTCGGCACGCCGAGGGGCGCGCGACCCGGTGGGGTCAGCCCGGCTCGGCGGGCCCGCCCGGGCCCTCGCCGTGCAAGGCGATCGAGACCAGCGACGGCTCGAGCCATTGCTGCCTCAGCCCGCGCTGCTCGTCGACCAGCAGCGCCAGATAGCCGCGCAGCGGATGGGCCTCGGGCAGGGTGTCGCGATGGCGCCGCAGCCGATCGCGATACGGTTCCTGCTGCTCCGGCACATGGCAGGCCGTGGCGTGTCGCCGCAGCCAGTCCAGCGGCGGCGCCAGCAGATGGGTCGCGCCGCCGTCCAGGGCGATATCGAGCCCCTTGGGATCGAGGTCGCCGGCATAGGCATGGGGCCGGCCGGTGGCCGACCAGGCCCTGGCCAGGGCCTCGAAGGCGCCGCCGTAGAAGCGATCGCCGCGATAGGCGACCAGCGGCCGGCGCAGCGCCCCGAGCAGCGGATCCTGCCCGGCCAGCCGCGCCGGTGAGAAGGCGTAGAAGCTGTCGAGGTTCTCGACCTGCACCAGCCCATCGAAGGCCGAAGGCACGATGTCCCGCCAGTCGACGTCCAGACACTCCCGCCCGCCGCCGGCGATGCCGGGCCAGGGCGCCCGAGCCGGCAGGTTGACCAGCACCCGTGCCTCGCGCGGCGACTGGCGCACGCTCTTCGCTTCCTGATAGCCATGCTCGGCCTGCTGCGCGGTGGTCAGCCCGCTCAGGTCGGCTGCCAGCGGCGGCTGGCCCTGGAGCGCGAGCTCCTCGGCGATGCGCGCCATCAGCTCGCGATCCAGGCGCAGCCGGCCGCGGGACAGCCGCCCGCCGGGCTCGATGTCCCAGGCCCGGCACCAGGCGACGATCTCCTCCACCGCCGGGCCCCGCGGCTTGTCGACACGGGATGCGCGGCGCAGCTTGCCGGCCGCATCGCGGAGCACCCGGCGGGCCGAGGCCGAGAGCGCCGTCATGCGCCCTCCCTGAGCTCGAGGCGCACATCGTGGATCAGCCGCAGGTCGTTGAAGGCGGCCGCCCGGCTCTCCTCCTGGCGCAGCCGGAAGGCCGCCTGCTCGCGCCGGGGCAGGCCCTGGAACTCGGCGAGCACCTGGTACAGCCAGATCTCCTCGCCCCAGTCGAGCTCGCCCGACTCGAGGTACTCGAGCGCGCTGAGCGGCTCGCCGTCGCCCTCGACCACCGACAGGTAGAAGCGCTCCACGTCCTCCCTCAGCGCCTGCTGACGGGCGGCCACCAGGGTGTCCTCGTGGCGCTCGGCGGCCGCGGCGGCGACGACCGGCTGCGGCGGGGCGGCGGGCCGCGGCAGCTCGTGGAGCAGTTCGGTGACGACCCGGGCGTCCGGGGCGCGATCCAGCGCCACCGCGCCGGCGGCGGTGAGCGGCGCGGCGCGATTGACCAGCTCCGGCACCTCGCCGCGCCGGGCATAGTTGCCGGGCACGAAGCCGGGATGCTCGCGCAGGAAGGCGGCCATGCCCGTCACCAGGCGGCTGCGCGACTGCTGCTGGCGGAAGCGGGCCATCAGCTCGATCAGCCGGCGCTGCACCTCGCGCAGGCTGGTGTAGTGCTGGCTGAGCCGGTGCTGGAGCTGGCTGACCAGCAGCTTGCGCAGCGCCCCGTCGGCGCCCACCAGCTCGATCAGCTCGTCGAAGTCGATCAGCGCCAGGCCGTCGAGCAGGCGCACGATCTGCTTCTGGGCGCGGTCGTTCTCGCGGATCTTGTCGGCCAGCCGGCCGACGAAGCCGAAGTCGCTGTTGAGGCGCCGCCACAGGCTATCGATGGCGTCGGCGAAGCGGCCGTCGAGGTCGTCCACCGCCTGGCGCAGCCGCAGCAGCTGCTGTTCCTGCCGCCAGTACTCGGCCCCGTCGCGGGCCTCGCGGTAGCTCTGCACCAGGCCGCGCATCAGCTCCAGGGTCTCGGCCACGTCGGCGTTGACGTGGCGGCGGGTCTCGTCGGCCAGCATCTCGGCGATCAGCTCGCGCACCTTGGGCGCCAGCTTGACGCCGGCCTGGTCGTCGGGCCGCCACAGGATGCGCGCGGACAGCAGCCGGTTCAGGGCGGCGCTGCTCAGGCCCTCCAGCGGCACCTCGTCGCGCACGTAGCCGGCCATCAGCGTCTCGGCGTGCTTGCCGAGCAGCGCCAGGCGCTCGGCGCCGGTGGCCAGCAGGCGGTTGTCCAGGGCGTCGGGATCGTGCGCGCTCACAGCAGCCGCTCCTGGGCCTCCGGGGCCTGGTCGTCGACGGGCAGCTGCTCCTCGTCGCGGATGAAGCGCACCAGGTCGATCAGGTAGTCGATCTTGGCGGTGGCGACGAAGTACTGGCGGTCGGCATGGGGCTGGCGCAGGTAGCCGCGCTCGCGCAGGCGCTTGAAGACCTGCTTGATCTGGGCGTCGAGCTGCTCGCTCTGGGAGCCGAAGAAGGGATCGGTGGCCAGGCGCTCCAGACGCTCGCGCAGGCCCTGGTTGTCCTCGCAGCGCGAGCTGAAGTCGGCGGGCTTGAGCACGTCGCCGGGCGACACCGGGCCGTCGCGGCCGAGGGCCTCCTGCACCAGCTGCAGCCACTCGAGCATCGGCAGCAGGCTGCCGACGGTCTCCGCCAGCTGGCGGGAGAGCTGGTCCCGGGCGGCCTCGTCGAGCTGGCGCCAGGCCAGGAAGTAGACGCTGCCCTCCTCGTTGGTCGCCAGGCGCCGATTGAGCGGTCGCAGATAGGCGTCGACGCGCTCGCGGGTCGCGTCGTCCTGCAGGCGGCGAAAGGCCGTGTCGTCGCTGACCTCGCAGATGAAGTCGCCGGCCAGCAGGCGCTCGAGGAGCGGGCCCATCTCGACCATGGCACGCTCGGTGGTGGCGGATTCGCTCATGCGGAAGCCTCCTCTCGACGGTCATCGTGGCGTGCCTGCAGGCGCCGGGCCAGCCGGCTCAGGCGCGGCTCGATACGCTTGAGCCGGCGCTTGTCGGGCGCGGCGGCGTCGCGATCGATCAGGTAGCGGTGCTGGAAGAGCATCAGCACGTCCGACTCCGGGTTGGGGAAGGCGCCGACGATATGGATGCGGTTGTTGTCGCAGGCGTCGAACAGCTTCTCGACGTTGTGGTAGGCCAGGGTGCCGATCTCGTCGATGGGCCAGTGCACGGCGACCTCGGCCGCGCCGCGCAGCAGCCGGGTGAAGGCCAGCAGGAACTTGCACAGGATCAGGTAGGCCATGCCGTGGCTGGAGGATTCCAGCAGCTGGCGGTCGTTGCGGATCACCAGATCGGCGCCGCCCTCGTTGAGGTGCAGCTCGAGGCGCAGCAGGCTCTCGACGCTGTACTGCTGGTCGCTGCGCAGCAGCTCCACCACGTCGGCCAGGGCGTCGAGGTAGTCGTCGTCGGGCAGCGTGCGGCCGGAATCCCGCCACTCGCGGTAGCGCTGGGCGAAGCGCTTGAGCGGCTCCCAGAAGCCGAGCTCGTCGATGGTCGACTGGATCTTCACCTCGGCCTTGCCGATGCCTTCCAGCGTCAGGTCGTCGGCCACCTCGTCGGACAGCCGCCGGCTCTGGGCGTTGATGCGCCGGTTGAGGTCGCGGAACACGGTGAAGAACTTGTCCAGGTCGTCGCCGAGGTTGCGGCCCTGCTGCAGCAGCTGCTGCTGTTGCCCCTCGAGCAGCTGCAGCATGTCGGCGAGCACCGCCAGCAGGCGGCGCGGGCCGGGGTCCTCGAGCTTGGCGCGCTCGGCCTCCAGGGTGTCCTGGAAGTCCGCGCTGGCGCCCTTGATCAGGTCCGACTCGATCCTCTCGCAGCCGCGGCGCAGCTCGTCGAGGGCGCGGGCATGCTCGGTGAGCGCCTGGCGCGCCCGCTCGATGCGCTCCCCGGCGTCTCCCGGGGCCTCGCCGCGGGGCTCGCTGGCCGCCTCCAGCGCCAGCCCCTCGAGGGTCTCGAGCAACGGCGCCAGGGTCTCGACCAGCGCCTGCTCGGCGTCGCGGCGCGCCTTGAGTTCGCCGACGTCCGCCCGGTGCTCCGCCCGGGCGGCGGCGAAGTCGTCCTTGAGCGTCTTGCGCTCGCGCTCGGCGGCCTGCCGCGCCTGGTCGAGCTCCGCCTCCCGGGCCACCAGGCGCGGCTTGCGCTCGCCCCAGTCGAGGCGCATGAAGCGCGCGTAGGCATCGAGCTCGTCGCGCCGCGCCTCGGTCTCGTGGATGCGCTTGCCCAGGTCCTCGATCTGGGCGCGGGTCTCCCTGACCTTGACCGGGTCGACGCCGCGGTCGGCCAGTTCGCGATCGAAGGCGGCCTCGAGCTCCTCGCGCTGGCGACGGTTCTCCTCCTTGAGCTCGCCGAGCTGGCGGCGGTACTGCTCGATCTGCCGGTCGAGGCCCTCCAGCTGGCCCTGGTGGTCGGCGGTCAGCTCCAGGCGCTGGGTCCGATGGGTCTCGTCCAGGGCCGCCAGCGCCTGGTCGCGCTCCTCGCGCAGCGCCTGATGGGCCGCCTGCTCGGCCTCGAGGGCCTGGCGGCGGCTCGCCTGACGCTCGCGTTGAGCCTGCTGATGGCGCAGCTGGCACTGGCTGCGGGCCTGCAGGGCGTAGTCGACCTCCTCGGCGGCGCGGCGCCGCTCGCCGGACGCCCGCTCGAGGCGTGCGGCGGCCGCCTGCACCCTGTCATGGCAGGCTCCGAGGGCCTTCTCGGCGTCCTGCTCCGCCGCCCGGGCCGCGGCCAGGGCCTGCTCGGCGGCCTCGATCTCGGCCTGCAGGCCGGCCTCGTCCTGGGCGTGGTCGGGCAAGGCGACGGCGGCCAGGTCGAGCGCCAGGCCATAGAGATCGTCGCTGGCCTCGTCCTGGAGCTGCGGGGCGAGATCGCGCCGCTCGAGCAGCGCCGGCGCCAGCACCTTGCCCAGGGTCTGCTCCCAGCCGGGGCGGTGGTGGCGCAGGAAGTGGCGCAGGCTGCCCTGGGCCGGGTCGCGCTGGATCTCCAGCGCCTCGAGGCGTCGCTCGTGGCCGGCCCGCTGCTGGCGGGCGTGGTCGAGGGCGCGCTCGGCGTCGTCCCGTGCGCGCTTGTGGCCGTCGAGCTCGCCGCGCAGGGTGTCCAGGGTGGCGGCGATGGCGTCCTGGGCGCTGCGCGCCTCGTCGACGCGCAGCTGGACCCGCTCGGCCTCGCGGGCCTCCTCCTCGGTCTGGGTGCCGTGGGCGAGCTCGGCCTCGAGCGCCGAGAGCCGTGCGGTGAGCCGCTCGAGGCGGCCGCGATAGTCGCCGTCCAGCGCCTGGCGGCGGGTCTGGTAGTCGGCGTCGAGGCGGCCTTCCGCCTCGCGCTGGGCCTCGCGGCGGGCCTCCTTCTGCTCGCCGAGGGCGTCGATCTGGGCCTGGAGCTCGTCGCGCCGGCGCTCGAGCAGGTCCCCGAGCTCGACCAGCCGGGCCTCCAGGCGCGCCTTGCTCTCCTGCACCGCCTGCTGCATGAACTCGAGATGGTCGCGCAGCTGTTGCTGCTGCTCGCGCCACTGGGGCAGGGCCTTGAGATCCCGCTCCAGGCCGGGCATGTCGGCCTCCTCGAAGGCCTCGAAGCGCCGCTGGAGGTCGTCGAGCTCGGTGCGGGTCTGCTCGAGCTCGCTGCTCATCTCGCTGAGCCGGTCGTTGAGGGCGTCGCGGGCTTCCTGGTAGGCCTGCTCGCGGGCCTGGAAGTCGCGCTGGCGCTCATTGAGCTGCGCCTCGAGGTCGGCCCGCCCGCGTTCGGCCCGGGCCCGGTCGGCCTCGAGCTGTGGACGCAGCTGCCACAGGTCGGCCTCGAGGTCGGCGATCTCGCGATCCTGACGCTGCAGGGTCTCGAGCGAGCGCTGCAGGGGCTCGAGGCGCATCGACTGGCGCATCCGGGCGATCCACTCCCGGGCCTTGGTATTGCGGATGCGGGTCATCGGCAGCTCGACCCCGTCCTCCTCGAAGATCGCCGCCAGCATGGTCTTGAGGGTGTCCATCTTGCCCTCCTTGGCGTGCACCGCCGAGACCAGCTTCTCCATGTGGCGGATGCGCCGGCCGGGGCGCACCAGGCTGAAGCGGGCCGCGACCTGGCGCAGCCTCAGCCCCTCGCGGCGCCCCCCGGCGCCGCGCCCCTGCTGGGTGAAGTCGTTCTGGATCACCGCGCGGTATTCCGAGGTGGCGCCGAGCTTGTGGGAGACGTGGATGCCCTGGCGGCGCAGCCCCTGGGTCCACTGGGCATAGTCGAGGGCGACCACGCCGCCCTCGGTCTCCACCAGGTAGTCCTCGGGGCGATAGGGGGCGCCGACGAAGCGATACTCCACGCCCCCTTCGCCCTTCCGGGTGAGCACCGCCTGGCAGACGTCGCCCTCCTCGCGGCGATATTCGTAGACCAGGTAGCTGTTGCGATGCGGCAGGTAGAAGGCATCGAACTTCTGCCGGGTCTTGGGCACCACCCGGTTGGGCAGCTCCCCGTAGAAGACCGGCACCAGGCGCTGCAGGGTGGTCTTCCCCGAGGCGTTGGTGCCGCAGATATTGGTGTGGCCGTCGACATCCAGTTCGACCACCCCCTCGAGATGACCGTGGATCATCACGATGCGTAACAGCTGAGCCATGCGGCGTCCTTGATCGTTGCTGACAGTCGCGAGCGCCGGAGCCTATCGCTACGACGCCGGAGGCAAGCCTTCGCGAGGACGCGGTAATCCCGTCCCTGGGCGCTTCTTTTGACCTGGGGCGCTCTCGCCTCCTGCCCCGCTTGGCGGGCCGGTGGCGGCCGTACCCGGCCAGTCCGTTCGGCGCAATCCGCCTCACCCATGGTCGCAAGCACCTCGCTGCGCCTTGCCCCCGGCATCCGATGTCCTGCAAACGGGCGGCGCTCCAAGACGCCTTATCTTGCCAGAATGGCGGCACAAGCTCATGGCCATAAGGCCTCAATGACGGCTTTCCGTCTCGACCTGTGCCTGCATCGCGGCCAGGGCGGCGCGCGGGTCGCGGGGATAGAAGCGCTCGGGCTGGCGGGCCACGTGGGCGAAGTAGCGGGTGTCCTTGTAGGGCATCTTCATGAACCCCGAGACCCCGAGCCCCTCGATCAGGACCACGGCGTCGAGGATGTCGTCCAGGCGGCGCCGGAACTCCGCCTCCCGGGAGGGGTCGAGCAGCCGGTAGTGGCTGTGGATCTTGAGGTGCTCGGGCAGCGCCTCGAAGATGATCATCCCCGTGTGATGGATCTCGTTGAGGGCCTCCAGGGAGGTGATGATCGCCTCCGGCAGCACCAGGAACTCCTCCGGATCCGGCCCGTCCTCGAAGTAGCTGTGCAGCCGCGAGCGATCCTCGAGCTCGGGGACCGCGCTGACCTCGTAGGCCAGGCGCAGGTCGGGCGGCATCACGAAGGGTCGGTCGGGGCCCTCCCGCTCCAGGTGCAGGGTATCCCGGGCGTTGAACAGGCAGCTCTTGAAGATACCGCGACGATGAATGGCCCGGGCCAGGGCCACCATGTTGTTGACCGCCGCCACGAAGGCCGGCTTGAGCGCCGGGTCGTGGAGGTTCAGCGAGGAATCGATGTAGACGCCGTCGGTCTCCCAGCGCACCGCCAGCCCGCCGACCACCGGGTAGCGGCCGAGCCGGCTCACCGCGGCCAGGAAGGCCTTCTCGGTCTCGCCCATGCCCTGCATGAAGTTCTTGTAGTAGCGGTCGAGCTGGACGTCGTTGACGTCGTTGAGGGTCTCGCGCACGCCCTCCTCGCGCAGGAAGGACTTGCGCGAGCTGTAGACCACGGTGTCGATCTCGCGGTCGGCGGGCCGGGTCCAGACCGGCACCATGGGCGCCTCCGGCGGGCTCGGCAGGTCGAGCATCACCAGCTTGCCCAGTCGCGGCATCTCGCGGATGAAGTGATCGCCGGCCTTGAGGCGCACCCGGGGGTCGGGATCGAGCATGCCGTCGAGCATGCGCGCGAACTCCATGGGCAGGCCCAGGGAGGTGGCGGGGATCGCCCGGTGGCCGAAGCGGCAGGACTGGCCCGAGGCCAGGGCGTAGAGGGTGCCGGCGGCGCCCTGCTCGTCGAAGCGCGGCGAGGACAGGGCGCCGTTGAGCTGGTCCTCGCCGATGAAGTAGACGTCGCCCAGGCGGGCATTGGTCTGCTGCAGGTTGTCCGACATCAGCTCCATGACGTTGGCCGAGACGAACTGCAGCTGGGCGTCGAGCTGGGCGAACACCGAGGAGCCCCAGTCGATCAGGGCGATGGCCTCGTCGCGCGCGTCGAAGACCAGGTTGGAGGGCTTGATGTCGCCGTGCACCACGGGCTTGCCGGAGGGCCCGGACTCGCGGCGCAGGGCGCGCAGGATATCGGCCAGCTGGTCGGCGATGCGCACGATCAGCCGCGGCGACAGCCGCCCCTCGCGCAGCGAGACCTCCTCCAGGTTCTCCCCGGGAGCGCGCTGCATGACCAGGATCGACTGGCTGCGCACCCGCTGGAAGACGATCAGCCGCGGCACCCGGGGGTGGGCGACCTGCTCCAGCATGAAGGCCTCCTCCTCGAGGCGGTCCTGCAGATGCTGGGGCAGATTGACCCGGGTGAACTTGAAGACGTACTCCTCGCCGGTGGCGGTGAGCCCGGCGAACACGAAGCCGTAGGCGCCCTTGCCGATCAGCTCGATCCGGCGATAGCCCAGCTGCTCGAGCTGGGCCCGGCACAGCGCCACCCACTCCTTGAGCTTGCGCGCGTCGTGGTGACTGAGCAGGTAGACCGACTGGTCTTCCGGAATATAGAACTGCTGCAACGGCTGGGTCATCGGCCTCGACCTTCTCGATCGCCTGAACTATGGGCCATGGTGACAGACGCCGGGTTCCGTGGCAGGGACCCGGCGCCTTCCGTGGCCCAGGGCAATCACAGCCGAGCCTGGCGAGGGGCGTCGGGGACAGGTCGAAGAGGGGGTCCTACGCCAGGGGTGAGGAGCACCGCTCCGAACGGGCGGGCCATGGATGGCCCGCACCGGCCCTGCAAGCGGCGCAGGATGCGAGAGCGCCGCAGGGCGTCGGTAGCGCCCAGGGAGGGGTTCACAGCTCCCCCTCGTCGGTCCGGCGCTCCGGGACCTGTCGACGAATCAGCCCCGAGCGACAACGGCTAACTGCGATAGCCCTGCTCCGTGGCCCTCAGGCCAGTTCCAGAAGGAGGGTCTCCGGATCCTCCAGATAGCCCTTCCAGGCGTTGCAGAACCGGGCGATGGTGCCGCCGTCGATCAGCCGATGATCGCCGGCCCAGGTCACGGTCATGATCGCCCGGCGGGTGACCTCGCCGTCCGCGTCGAAGCGCGGCAGCCACTGGCTCTTGCCGATGGCCACGATCGCCACCTCCGGGGCGTTGATGATCGGCGCGGCATAGGTGCCGCCCAGGGCGCCGATGTTGGAGATGCTGATGGTCCCGCCCTGCAGGTCCGCCTGGGCCACCCGGCCGTCCCGGGCCTGGCCGGTCAGGCGCTGGATCTCGCGGGCCACGTCGAGCAGGCTGCGCCGCTCCACGCCCTTGACGTTGGGCACCATCAGGCCGGCCTTGCCATCCACCGCCATGCCGATGTTGCAGCTCGGCAGGTAATGGATCTCGTCGGCGGCCTCGTTGAGCCGGCTGTTGAGGATCGGGAAGTCCTGGATCGCCAGCGCCATGGCCTTCATGAAGAAGGGCATCAGGGTGAGCTTGGTGTCGCGCGCCGCCGCCTTGGGCTTGAGCCGCTCGCGCAGCGCCAGCAGCTCGGTGACGTCGATCTCCTCGCCGTACTGGAAGTGCGGGATGGTCGAGGCCGAGGCCACCATCTGCCGGGCCATGGCGGCGCGCACGCCGCGCAGCGGCTCGACGCGCACCTCGCCCTCCTCGGCCGGGGCCGGACGAGCCGCCGGCGCCGCCTCGGGCTCGGGCCGGGCCGCCTCGGCGGGACGCGCCCCGCCGCCCTCGAGGGCCGCCAGCACGTCCTCCTTGAGCACCCGGCCGTCCTTGCCGGAGCCGGGAATGTCCGCCAGGCGCAGGCCGTGCTCGCGAACCAGGCGGCGCACCGCCGGGCTCGCCGGGATCCGCCCATGGGGGCCGCGGCCGGGGCGGGTCGGCCGCGCCGGGGCGCTGTCCGGCTTGGCGGGCGTCGGCGCCTCGCGGCCCGCGGCCGGGGCGGCCTCGGCCGGCGCGACGCCGCCCTCGGGCACGTAGGCGTAGAGGGGCGCATGCACCCTGGCGATCTCGCCCTTGCCCACATGCAGCCGGCTGATCCGGCCGGCCTCGGGGGCGGTGATCTCGACCATGGCCTTGTCGGTCATGACGTCCACCACCGGCTGGTCCTCCTCGATCGCCTCGCCCTCGGCGACCCGCCACTCGACGATCTCGCACTCGACGATGCCCTCGCCGATGTCCGGCAGGATGAAGTCCTTGGCGGCATCGCCGCCGGCCGGGGCCTGGCCTTCCCTCGCCGGCGGCGTCTCGGGCTCGCTCCCGGCCTCGGGCGCCGGCGTCTCGCTCGCGGGTGCCTCGGCGGTCGCGCCGTCGTCTCCGCCCTCGGCCTGGTAGGCGAACAGCGGCGCGTGGACCTTGGCGATCTCGCCCTTGCCCACATGGAGCTTGGTGACCCGGCCGGCCTCCGGGGCGGTGATCTCCACCAGCGCCTTGTCGGTCATCACCTCGACCACCGGCTGGTCCTCGGCGATGGCGTCGCCCTCGTCGACGCGCCACTCCACGACTTCGCACTCCACGATACCCTCGCCGATATCGGGCAGCTTGAACTCGGTCATTGTGTCTCTCCTGTCCTGAGAGAATGCCGACACATGAGGATGGCGCTCGGCCCTGCGTCGCCGAAACCAGCCGCAAAGGGCTCATTGACGGACGGATGGAGCCCGCCTTGCTGGCGGGTTTCGCCCTGCCTGACCATCGCTGGCACTGTTGTCGACATACTCGAAATCGGCTTAGTAATTGACGCTCTCGCGGATGGCCTCGAAGACCTTGAGGTGGTCCGGCAGGTATTCCTTCTCCAGGGTCAGCGGGAAGGGGGTGTCCAGGCCGGTCACGCGCATGATCGGCGATTCCAGGTACAGGAAGCAGCGATCCTGGATGGCGGCGGCGATCTCGCCGGCGAAGCCGCCGGTGCGCGGCGCCTCGTGGGTCACCACCAGCCGGCCGGTCTTGAGCACCGACTCGGCCACGGTGTCCTCGTCCCAGGGCAGGATGCAGCGCAGGTCGATGACCTCGCAGGAGATGCCCTCCTTCTCGGCCAGCTCGACCGCGCGGTCGATGACCTCCATCTGGGCGCCCCAGCCCACCAGGGTGACGTCGCTGCCCTCCTTGGTGACCTCGGCCTCGCCCAGCGGCAACTGGTAGTCCTCCTCCGGCACCTCGCCGGTGGAGGCCCGGTAGAGGCGCTTGGGCTCGAAGAACAGCACCGGGTCCGGGTCGCGGATCGCCGCCAGCAGCAGGCCCTTGGCCTCGTAGGGGTTGCGGGGCACCACGATCTTCAGGCCCGGGGTGTGGGCGAAGTAGGCCTCCGGCGACTGGGAGTGATAGAGGCCGCCGGAGATCCCGCCGCCGTAGGGGGCGCGAATGGTCAGGCCACCGACGTTGAACAGGTCACCGGAGCGGAAGCGGAACTTGGCGGTCTCGTTGACGATCTGGTCGAAGGCCGGAAAGATGTAGTCGGCGAACTGGATCTCCGCCACCGGCACCGAGCCCTGGGCGGCCAGCCCGTTGGCGAAGCCGATGATGCCCTGCTCCACCAGCGGGGTGTTGAAGCAGCGCTGCTTGCCGTAGCGCTCCTGCAGATGGCTGGTAGCGCGGAAGACGCCGCCGAAGCCGCCCACGTCCTCGCCGAAGCACAGCACCTTCTCGTCCTCGGCCATGGCGATGTCCAGGGCCTGGTTGATCGCCTGCAGCATGTTCAGGGTCGGCATCTCAGGACTCTCCCTTGTCGTCTTGGGCATCGGCGCGGCTCACCTCGGGGTCCAGGAAGCGGGCCCCCTTGGGGTAGGCGTCGGGATAGCGACGGATATGGGTCTTGAGGGCATCGAGCTGATGCTGCAGCGCCGGGGTGACCTCGGCGTAGACATCGCTCACCAGGCTGTCGAGGCCGGGCGGCGGGCGCTTCTCGGCGCGCTTCATGGTCTCCAGGACCTCGCGACGCAGCTGCTCCTGGAGGGTCTTCTCCTCGTCCTCGTCCCACCAGCCCTGGTCGAGCATCCAGCGCTTCATGCGCAGGATCGGGTCCTTCTCCCGCCAGGCCTCCTCTTCCTTGCGCGAGCGATAGCCCGAGGGATCGTCCGAGGAGGAATGCGCGGCCAGGCGGTAGGTCATGGCCTCGATGAGCACCGGCTTGTTGTGCTCGACGGCCAGGCGGCGCGCCTCCTGGGTGGCCCGGTAGACCGCCAGGATGTCGTTGCCGTCGACGCGGATCACGTGCATGCGATAACCGAAGGCCCGCGGCGCCACGCCGTCGGCGGCGAACTGCTCGATGGCCGGGGTGGAGATGGCATAGCCGTTGTTGCGGCAGAAGAAGATCACCGGCGCCTCGTGGACCGCCGCCATGTTCAGGGCGGCGTGGAAGTCGCCCTCGGAGGCCGCGCCCTCGCCGAAGAACACCGCGGTGCACAGGCCGTCGCCGGCCAGCTTCTGGCCGTAGGCATAGCCGGTGGCCTGGGGAATCTGGGTCGCCAGCGGCGAGGAGATGGTCATGTAGTGCAGCTTGCGCGAGCCGTAGTGGATCGGCATCTGCCGGCCCTTGCCGTAGTCCTGCTCGTTGCCGAACAGCTGGTTCATGAACTCGTCGAAGCTGAAGCCGCGATAGACCAGCGCCCCCTGCTCGCGGTACTGGGCCATGATCATGTCGGCGTCGTCCAGGGCCGCGGTGGCGCCGACCACGGCGGCCTCCTCGCCGGTGCACTGCATGTAGAAGGACAGGCGTCCCTGGCGCTGGGCGGCCATCATGCGCTCGTCGAGCACCCGGGTGGCGATCATCGCCTCATAGATGGCGCGCGCCCGCTCGCGATCCAGGTCCGGGGCCTCGGCGCCGTCGTGGAGGCGCCCCTCCTGGTCGAGCACCCGATAGGTGGGAATGCTGAACTCGTCCCCGGCCAGGAAATCCGGCGCGTGGGTATCTCGCGTTGTGGTCATCGTCATGATCCTTACCCCTTTTGGGGGCAGTGTTGTCTCTATTCTTTCGGACCGCCAGGGGATTGCCCCGACGCCGATCAACGCACGACTTTGACGTTAACGTAAACTGCGATTATTGGATAGCCCCGTTTGGTCGTAGGCCCGGCCGCCCCCGGGGCGCCCCCTACCCGACGCGGCGGGCGGAGAAGATAACGGTATAAGGACCGCTCAGCCCTGGCCGGCGGGGCGCAGGCGCGCGAAGACGCTGTCCACGGTGAGCGCCAGCAGGCCGATCACCAGCGCGCCCTGCAGCACATAGGCGGTATTGCCGTTGACGATGCCGGAGATGATGGGATCGCCCAGGTTGCTCGCCCCCACGGTGGCGCCGATGGCCGCGGTGGCGATGTTGATGGTCACCGAGGTGCGGATGCCCGCCAGGATCACCGGCGCGGCCAGCGGCAGCTCCACCTGGCGCAGCAGCTGGCCGCCGGTCATGCCCATGCCCCGCGCCGCCTCGCGCACCCCCGGATCGATGCCCTCCAGGCCGGCCAGGGTATTGCGCACGATGGGCAGCAGGCCGTAGAGCAGCAGCGCCACGATGATCGGCAGGGTGCCGAAGCCCAGCACCGGCACCGCCAGGGCCAGCACCGCCACCGGCGGGAAGGTCTGGCCCATGGAGGCCAGCTGGGCGACCAGCGGCAGGAAGTCGCGACCGGCCCGGCGGGTCACGGCCACCGCGGCGCCGACGCCGATGACCACCGCCGCCAGCGCCGCCACGCCGACCACCAGCAGGTGGCGTCCCAGCAGGGTCAGGAAGTCGGCCCGGGCGTAGATCACCTCCCGGCTGTCGGGCTCGACCCAGCGCAGCGGGCCCTCCAGGGCCTCCATGCCCAGGCAGGCGCCCAGCAGCAGGGCCGCCCAGGCCAAGGGCGCCAGCCAGCGGCGCCCGCGGCGGGGCAGGATGCGCAGCACGGCCTCAGTCATTGGCCCGGGCCCCGACCAGCCGGCGCAGCGACAGCTCGCCGATGGGAATGTCCTCGTCGTCGACCACGGTCAGCCGCTCGGCGTGGCGCCACAGCATGATCGCCAGGGCCTCGCGCAGGGTCGCGGTCTGGGCGACCCGCTCCCGGGGCAGCAGCCGCGGGCTCAGCGGCAGCATCCGCTCGCTGACCGGCAGCAGCGCCGCCTCCTTGAGGCCGCGATCCTCGCCGCCCAGCAGCGACGCCACGAAGTCGTCCGCGGGCTCGCGCAGCAGGGTCAGCGGATGGCCCTGCTGGCGGATGCGGCCCTGGTCCATGACCACCAGGCGGTCGGCCAGCCGCAGCGCCTCGTCCATGTCGTGGGTGACGAAGACGATGGTCTTGCCGAGGCGGGCCTGCAGGGCCCGCAGCTCCTCCTGGAGGGTCTCCCGGGTGATCGGGTCCAGGGCCCCGAAGGGTTCGTCCATCAGCAGGATATCCGGATCGGCGGCCAGCGCCCGGGCGACCCCGACCCGCTGGGCCTGGCCGCCGGAGAGCTGGCGGGGATACTTGTCGGCGAACTCGGCCGGCGGCAGCCCGAGCAGCGCCATCAGCTCCTCGACCCGCTCGCGGACGCGCGGGGTCGGCCACTTGAGCAGCCGCGGCACCAGCCCGATATTGCGCGCCACCGTCCAGTGCGGGAAGAGCCCGGTGCTCTGGATGGCATAGCCCATGCGCCGGCGCAGCGCCTCCTCGCGGAAGGCGCGGATCTGCTGGCCGTCGATATGGATCTCGCCGTCGCTGTGCTCGATCAGGCGATTGATCATGCGCAGGGTCGTGGACTTGCCGCACCCGGAGGTGCCCACCAGCACGCACAGCTCGCCGGGCTCCACGCGCAGGGAGATGTCGTCCACCGCGGTCGTCGCGCCGAAGCGCTTGGTCACGTGGATGAGTTCGATCATGTCGCCCCTCCCGGGCGCAGCAGGTCGGTCAGGGCGCCCAGCAGGGCATCGGCGGCGAGCGCCATGACCAGGATGGGCAGGGCGCCGAGCAGCACCAGGTCCATGGCGGCCTGGCCCAGCCCCTGGAAGACGAAGGTGCCGAGGCCCCCGGCGCCGATCAGCGCGGCCACCGCGGTCAGGCCGATGGCCTGCACCGTGGTGATGCGGATCCCCTCGAGGATCACCGGCAGCGCCAGCGGCAGCCGCACCTGGCGGAAGACCTGGCCCGGGCTCATGCCCATGCCCCGGGCGGCATCGACGACGCCGGGGTCCACCTCGTCCAGGGCGACGTAGGTGTTGCGCACCATGGGCAGCAGGCTGTAGCCGACCAGCGCCAGCAGCGCCGGCGCCCAGCCGATGCCGCTCACGCCCAGGGCGGCCAGCCACTCGACCTCGGCGGCCAGCCAGGCCAGCGGCGCCAGCAGCAGCCCGAACAGCGCCAGGCTGGGAATGGTCTGCAGGAAGTTGAGTACCGCGAAGCCCAGTTCCCGGGCCCGGGGCCAGCGGCGCATGGCCAGCGCCAGGGCCACCCCGACCAGCAGGCTGAGCCCCACCGCGCCCCCCACCAGCAGCAGGTGCTCGCCGATGGCGGCCAGGAACTGCTCGCTGCGCCCCGCGTACTCGCGGCGCAGGGCCAGGGGCGCCAGGCCGAGGCGCAGGCACAGCGCCAGGCTGGCCGCGGGCACCAGCAGCAGCGCCCAGCCCAGGGGCCGCGACAGGGCCAGGCGGGTGCGCAGCTCGATCAGCGCCAGCAGCAGCAGGAAGAGGCTGACCCAGACGCCGGCGCCGATGCCCAGGCGCGCCTGGGGCAGCGCGGGGTCCACCAGCCGGGCGGCCGCCAGCGCCAGCCAGGCCGGCAGGGCCGCCAGCATGGCGACCACCAGCCCCAGGGCCAGGCGGCGGCGCCCGGGGCTCGGGCGCCAGGCCAGGCCGATCACCGCCAGCATCGGCAGCAGGCTCGCCACCAGGCCCGCGGCGCCGGCGATCTCGCCGGCGGCGTGGCCCCGGCCGGGCACGATGCGATTGGGCGCCACGCTCACCGCGTCCAGTCCCAGCCAGGCGACCAGGGTGGCCGCCATCAGGGTCACCAGCACGACATTGGGGCGGACGACCTCCTTGTGCACCCCGTCCCTCATTCGTCCAGGGTGTCGAGGAAGTCCGACGCCACACTGGCCGGGTCGAGGCCGTTGACGGCCACGTCGCCGTTGAGGCGCTGCAGGGTGTCGCGATCCAGGGCCTCGAAGACCGGCGCCAGCAGGGTCTCGATCTCGGGATGGGCCTCGAGCACGCTGGCGCGCACCACCGGCGCCGGCTGATAGACCGGCTGCACGCCCAGGGTATCGTCCATGACCACCAGGTCGAGGGCCTGGAGCCCGCCGTCGGTGCCGTAGGTCATGGCGGCGTTGACGCCGCTGGTCTGCTGGGCGGCGGCGCGCATGGTGGCGGCGGTGTTGCCGCCGGACAGCACCAGCAGCTCCTCCTCGGCGAGCGTGAAGCCGTAGGCCGACTGGAAAGCCGGCAGCGCCTGGGGCGACTCGACGAACTCGGCGCTGGCCGCCAGCTTGAAGTCGCCGCCCTCGTTCAGGTAGGCGGCCAGGTCCTCGAGGCTCACCAGGTCGTGCTCGCGGGCCAGCTCGCCGCGCACGCTGATCGCCCAGGTGTTGTTGGCGTCCGCCGGGGCCAGCCAGATCAGGCCGTTCTGCTCGCGATCCCGGCGGCTGACGGTGGCGTAGGCCTGCTCGGCGTCCTTCCAGACCGGGCTGTCGGCCATGTCGAAGAAGAAGGCCCCGTTGCCGGTGTACTCCGGATAGAGGTCGATCTCCCCGGCGGTCAGGGCGCCGCGCACGATGCTGGTGCCGCCGAGCTGCAGGCGATTCTCCACCTCCAGGCCGCCGGCCTCCAGGCGCTGCAGGATCAGCTGGCCGAGCACCGAGCCTTCGGTATCGATCTTCGAGGCGACCACCACCGGGTCGTCGGCCTGGGCTCCGGACAGGGTGATCAGGGTTCCGGCCGCCACGGCGGCGAGACGCGTCAGCACTGGCTTCATGATTCGCACCCGCTTCCTCAATGAATGTATGCTGAGGAGTATAAGGCCTGTACAGCTCGGCTGACAGATCGAGACCTCAACGCCGGGAACCAAAGGACGGCATGCCCCTCTCCGACCACGACCTCGCGCCCTGGCGCCACCCCCTGGTTCGCGACCTGGCCTGGCTGCTTCAGGCCCCGGACCTGCTGACCCTGGCCTGGGACGGCCGCCCCGACAGGCGCTGCCTGGGCCTGGACGGCGACGACGCCCTGGGCGATTACCTGGGGCGCCTGGAGGCCGCGCCGACGCCCCTGGAGCGCGCCGTGGGCCGGACCCTGCAGGGGCGCATGGGGCACTACCACGAGCGCCTCTGGCAGTGCCTGCTCGACACCGCCCCGGGGACCCGCCTGCTCGCCCACAACCTGCCGGTGATGCGCGACCGGCGCACCCTGGGCGAGCTGGACCTGGTCTTCGCGCGCCGCGACGATCCCACCCCGATCCACCTGGAGGTGGCCATCAAGTTCTATCTCGGCCTGCCGGCGGGCCCCGGGGAAGACGACGACCAGGCGCGCTGGATCGGCCCCGGCGGCCTGGACAGCCTGGCCATCAAGCGCGCCCACCTGACCGGGCATCAGCTGCCGCTGGCGCGCTCGCCCGAGGCCCGGGCGACCCTGGCCGCGGCCCTCGGCGAGGCCCTGCCGCCGCTGCGCCAGCGCCTGGCCATGCCCGGGGTGCTCTTCTACCCCCTGGGGGACGAGCTGCCCGCGCCCCGGGACGCCGCGCCGGACCATCTGCGCGGCCGCTGGCTGCGCTGGCGGGAGTGGCGGCGCTTGCGCGACGGCCTGACGGGCGCCTGGCGCGGCGCCTGGCTGTGCAAGCCGCACTGGCTCGCCCTGCCCCGCCCCGCCGAGCTCAGCCCCCTGACGACGCTGGAGCACCGCCTGAACCTGCATTTCGCCGGCGACGGCGCCCCGGTCCAGCTGGCCCTCAGGGGGCCGGACGGCGCCTGGCGGCGCCTGTTCGTGGTGGACGACGCCTGGCCGCGCCAGGTGCCGCTGCCGCCTCGATGAGCGCCGCGCCCGGCCGGGCGCGGCGCGGCGGGGCTCATCGGGCGTCGATGCCGCGCGCCCCGCGGCGCTCCAGGGCATGAAAGGCCAGGGTGATCAGCCCGGCGAGCAGCAGGTAGATCAGCGCCATCAGCAGCAGCGGCTCGTAGACCAGGTAGGTCTCCTGGCGGATGCGCCCGAACACGGCATAGGTATCCACGGCCGCGATGGTCGCGACCAGCGGCGTGGCCTTGAGCTGGATGATCAGCTCGCCGTTGAGGGTCGGCAGCACCCGCTGCACGGCCCGGGGCAGCCAGATGCGACGCAGGATGGTCAGCGGATGCATGCCCAGCGCCCGAGCCGCCTCCAGCTCCCCCTTCGGCACGCCGGCGAAGCCGCCGCGCATCACCTCGCCCTCGTAGCCGGCGAACGACAGCGTCAGGGCCGCGAAGGCATACGGCCAGGACTCGACGAGATAGGGCCACAGCCAGCTCTGGCGCACGCCCGGCAGATAGGGAAACAGCGAGCCGAGCCCGTAGTAGAGCAACCAGATCTGCAGCAGCAGCGGGGTGCCGCGGATCAGGGTGCAGAAGCCACGGGCCAGCCAGGCCAGCGGTCGCGGCCCCGCGGCCTGCACCAGGCCGAGGGGAATCGCCAGCAGGAAGCCCGCCACGCTGGTGGTCACCAGCAGCACCAGGGTCAAGCGCAGCCCCCCGAGGACGGCATCGCCATAGTCGGGCAGCCAGTCCCAGCGCATCTGCCAGGCCATCAGGGTGACGACCAGCACCGCGACGGCCATCAAGCCGAGGCGGTGCGGCGGCAGGCGACGTTCAGCCATGTGACATCCCTCGGGTCGCGCGGCGCTCCAGCGCCTTGAACACGCGGTTGGAGATCAGCGAGACCAGCAGGTAGAGCACGCCGGCCGCGCACAGGAACAGCAGGTGGTGCTTGGTGGCGCCGGCCGCCTGGCGGGCGGCCAGCGTCAGCTCGGTGAAGCCGACCACTGCCAGCAGCGCCGTGTCCTTGGTGGCGATCAGCCACAGGTTGGAAAGCCCGGGCAGCGCTCCCGGCAGCATGGCCGGCAGGGTGATGCGGCGAAAGGTCAGCGCCGACGACATGCCCAGCGAGTGGGCCGCCTCGATCTGGCCGCGGGGAATGGCGCGGATCGCGCCGCGCATCACCTCGGTGGCATAGGCGCCCTGGACCAGGGCGATCACCGCGATGCCGGAGGCGAAGGGGCCGATGCTCACCTGGCCGAGGCCGAGCGCGGCCAGCCCCCGGTTCAGCGCCTCGGGCACGGCGAAGTAGAGCAGCAGGATCAGCACCAGCTCCGGCACCGCCCGAATGCCGGTGGTGTAGCAGGCCAGCAGGTCCCGCATGACGGGGCCGCCGGAGAGCTTGCCGGCCGCCCCGGCCATGCCGATCAGCAGCCCCAGCAGATAGCCGCCGCCGGCGACCTGCAGCGACAGCCACAGGCCGTCCAGCAGGGCGCCGCCCCAGCCGGGCGGTGCCAGCGCGAGCAGCTCCGCCATGCTCATGTCGCGATAGTTCATGGCCCGAGCCATCCCCCCGCCGGATGCGTCATCGCCGCCCGCCCTCAGCTGTCGGCGTCACCGTAGATGTCGAAATCGAAGTAGCGCTCGGTGATCGCGTCGTAGGTGCCATCGGCCCGCACCTCGGCGATCGCCGCGTTGAGCCGCTCTCGCAGGGCATCGTCGTCCTGGCGGATACCGAAGCCGATGCCCTCCCCCAGCGTCCCGGGATCGTGGGCCACGTTGCCCTGCATCTCGCAGCACAACTGTCCCTGCCGGCTGTCCAGGAACTGCTCGACGATCAGGCGATCCGCCAGGGTGGCGTCCAGGCGCCCGGCGAACAGGTCCTGGTTGGCCTCGTCCTGGGTCTGGTATTCGCGCAGGGTCGCCGCGGGGAAATGCGCCTGGGCATAGGCCTGGTGGATGGAGGCGGACTGCACCCCGAGCGTCTTGCCGGCTAGGCCCTCGGGCGTCGGCTCCAGCGCCGCGCCCTGAGCGGCCGCCAGGGACGCCGGGGTCTGGTAGTACTTGTCGGAGAAGGCGATGGTCTCGCGACGCTTGTCGGTGATGCTCAGCGAGGCGGCGATGAAGTCGATCTTGTCGCCGGTCAGGGCGGGAATCAGGCCGTCCCAGGAGGTCGTGACGATCCGGCAGTCCAGCTCGGCGGCCTCGCAGATCGCCCGCGTGATGTCCACCTCCCAGCCATGCAGCTCGCCGCTGGCATCCGGCGTGGCGAAGGGCGGATAGGGTTCGGTCGCGAAGCCGACGCGAATCTGCTCGGCCTGGGCGAGTGGCGCCAGGCACAGGGTCGTCAGGGTCGCCGTCAGCACTGGTTTCATTTTCATTGTCATGCTCCTCGGGATGGACGGACCGAGCCCAGAAACCGTTGCAGCCGCTGGGCCCGCGGGGCGCCGAACACGCGTTCGGGGGCCCCTTGTTCGGCGATCTCCCCCTGATCGAGGAAGACGACCCGGCTCGCCACCTCGGCGGCGAACGCCATTTCATGGGTCACGATGATCATGGTGCGGCCTTCCTTGGCGAGGTCGCGCATCACCGCCAGCACCTCGCCCACCAGCTCGGGATCCAGCGCCGAGGTCGGCTCGTCGAACAGCAGCGCCTCGGGCCCCATCGCCAGCGCCCGGGCGATGGCGCCGCGCTGCTGCTGGCCGCCGGATAGCGTCGCCGGGTAGGCCTCGCGCAGGTGATGCAGGCCGACCCGGTCCAGCAGCGCCCGCGCCTCGTCGCGGGCCTCGGCGCGCGAGCGCCCCAGCACCCGGAGCGGCGCTTCCATGACGTTGGCTTCCAGGGTCATGTGCGGCCACAGGTTGAAGCCCTGGAAGACCATGCCCAGGCGAGCCCTCAGGCGGCGCAGCTGGCGACGGTCGGCCGGCTCGCGACGCACGCCCCGGCCGCGGAAGGGAATGCGCTCGCCCAGCAGGCGCAGCGACCCCGCCGTGGGGGACTCGAGCAGGTTGAGGCAGCGCAGCAGCGTGGACTTGCCCGAGCCGCTGCTGCCGATCAGCGCCACGACGTCGCCGCGGCCGGCGGACAGGTCGATGCCCTTGAGCACCCGGGCATCGCCATAGGCCTTGTGCAGGCCCTCGACCGCGATGACGGCGTCGTCATGGGGGGCGCTGATGGTCGCTGCATCGCTCACGTCGGGACTCCGGCTCGCGCCTGTTGTTATGCGGTTGCATAAACTATGCATCCGTATAAGATGCGAGTCAACGATCCCCACCCGCCACGGAGCCAGCCCATGTCACGTCACGGATGCCAGTCGATGGCCGCCCCCATGACCCGCGTACTGATGCGTCGCCCGGGACCGAGCCTGATGCACGCCGATCCCGCCGAATGGCACTACAACGACCACTTCGACGCCGACAGGGCCATCGCCCAGTACGACGCCTTCGCCGAGCTGGTCCAGGCCTCCGGGGCCGACATCGTGTGGATCGAGGACGACGGCGACGGCCTGTCCGACGCCATGTTCACCCGCGACGCCTCGCTGATCACCCGGGCCGGCGCCGTCCTGCTCAGGATGGGCAAGCCGCTTCGCGCCGCCGAGCCCGAATTGCATGGCCGCCACTACGCAGCGGCCGGCATCCCGGTCCTCGGACGCCTGACCGGCGATGCCTGCGTCGAGGGGGGCGACACCCTCTGGCTCGACGACCGCACCCTGGTGGTGGGCATGGGCTTCCGCTCGAATCGCGAGGGCGTGCGCCAGCTCGGCGAGCTGCTGGCGCCGCACGGCATCGAGGTGCTGGGCTTCGACCTGCCGGTGTGGGACGGCGAGGCGGCCTGCCTGCACCTCATGTCGGTCATCTCGCCGCTCACCGACGATCTGTACCTGGTCCACCCCAAGCTGATTCCGGCCGCCCTGTGGACCCTGATGAAGGCGCGTGGTATCACCCTGGTGGCGGCGCCCGAGGCCGAGTTCCACGATTCGCTGGGCCTCAACCTGAACGTCATGCCGCTGTCGCCCGGCGATTGCCTGATGATCGACGGCTTCCCGGGCACGCGGGCGGTGATGGAGCGCCACGGCATCCGGGTCCGCACCTTCGCCGGCGACGCCCTCTGCATGGCCTGCGAGGGCGGCCCCACCTGCCTGACCAACCCGATCCTGCGCGAGGCCTGAGCCCATGACGACCCGGCGTACCGGCAACGACCGCGAGAGCGCCCTGATCGACGCGACCCTCACCTGCATCGCGCGGGAAGGCATCGCCGCGGCCACGGTGCGCAACATCGCCGACTACGCCGGCGTCACCAACGGCCTGATCCGCTTCTACTTCAAGAGCAAGGACGGGATCCTCCAGGCCGCCTACCGGCGCTTCCTGGAGCGCCTCTTCGAGGCCGCCCACGGCCATCACGACGGCGCCGCCACCTCGGCGCGCGAACGCCTGGAACGCTACCTGCGCGCCAACCTGTCGCCGCCCATCGTCACCCCGGACAGCCTGCTGCTGTGGGCCAACTTCCTGCCGCTGGCCCACCACGACGCGACCATGGCCGACATCCGCCGGCACTGGTATGCCCGCACCACCCGGGCCTTCCGCGACCTCATCCAGGAAGCGCTGGAGGAGCGCGGCCAGGCGCCGGGCGAGCGCGAGCTGCGCCGCCTCGCCGTCGCCGTCAACGGCCTCATCGACGGCCTGTGGATCGAGGGCGCGCTGTCCGCCGAGACCCTCGACCTCGGCGAGCTCCAGGCGACCGGGCTCGACGCCGCCTCGCGGCTGCTGGGCCTTCCGCTCGCCCCGGCCACCGCCGAAGACGCCTGAGCCCCCGCCCGACCGCGCTGGCGCGCGACCCGGCCGCGCCGCACGCTGATGCCGACCCCGACACCACAACGCCCGGCACGAAGCCGGGCGTTGCGAAGCGCGGGGGCGGGCCTGGCCGTCAGTCGCCGGGCGCCTCGAGCACCCAGGTGGTGCCCTCCCAGCTGTCCTTGAGCACGATGCCCAGCGCGGCCAGCTCGTCGCGGATGGCGTCGGCGGCGGCGAAGTCCTTCGCCTTCTTGGCCTCGGCGCGCGCGGCGATCCTGGCCTCGATCTCGACCTCCGGCAGCGGCAGGGCCGACGCGCCGCCCTTGAGGAAGCTCGCCGGCGCCTGCTGCAGCAGGCCGAGCACGCCGCCCAGGCGCTTGAGCTCGGCCGCCAGCGCCGGGGCCTCGTCCGGCGCCTCCTTCTTGGCGCGGTTCAGCTCCCGGGCCAGGTCGAAGAGCACCGACATCGCCTCGGCGGTGTTGAAGTCGTCGTCCATCGCCTCGGTAAAGCGCGCGTCGTAGCGCGGATCGACCTCGCCGGGCCGCAGCTCGACGCCGTCCAGGGCGTTGTAGAAGCGTTCCAGCGACTTGCGGGCGTCGGCCAGGGCGTCCGGGGCGTAGTTGATCGGGCTGCGGTAGTGGCTGGCCACCAGCAGGTAGCGCACCACCTCCGGATCGTGGTGCTCGAGCACGTCGCGGATGGTGAAGAAGTTGCCCAGCGACTTGGACATCTTCTCCTGGTTCACCCGCACCGCCCCGGCGTGCATCCAGGTATTGACGTAGGGCTTGCCGGTGGCCGCCTCGCTCTGGGCGATCTCGTTCTCGTGGTGGGGGAAGGTCAGGTCCGGCCCGCCGCCGTGGATGTCGAAGGTCTCGCCCAGGCAGCAGGTGGACATCGCCGAGCACTCGATGTGCCAGCCGGGGCGGCCCGGGCCCCAGGGCGAGAGCCACTCGGCCTCGCCGGGCTTGGCCGCCTTCCACAGCACGAAGTCCAGCGGATCCTCCTTGAACTCGTCGACGTCCACCCGGGCGCCGGCGCGCATCTCGTCGGGGTCGCGGTTGTTGAGCTTGCCGTAGCCCTCGAACTTGCGCACCCGGTAGTAGACGTCGCCGTTGGGGGCGGCATAGGCGTAGCCCTTGTCGATCAGCGTCTCGATCATGGCGACGATCTCGTCGAGGTGCTGGGTGGCCCGGGGCTCGGCGTCCGGGCGCAGCACGCCGAGGCGGGCCTCGTCCTCGTGCATGGCGCCGATCATGCGGTCGGTGAGCGCCTCGATGGTCTCGCCGTTCTCCTCGGCGCGCCTGAGGATCTTGTCGTCGATGTCGGTGATGTTGCGCACGTAGCTGACGTCATAGCCCCGAGCGCGCAGGTAGCGGGTGATGACGTCGAAGGCCACCATCACCCGGGCGTGGCCCAGGTGGCAGTAGTCGTAGACGGTCATGCCGCAGACGTACATGCGCACCTTGCCGGGCTCGATGGGCGCCAGCGGCTCCTTGCGCCGCGTGAGGGTGTTGTAGATCTGCATGTCAGCCCTTCTTCTTGATCTTGGCCCAGGTGTCCTTGAGGCCCACGGTGCGGTTGAACACCAGCTTGCCGTCGCGGCAGGCGTGGCGGTCGGCGCAGAAGTAGCCCACCCGCTCGAACTGGAAGCGGCTCTCGGGGGCGACGTCCGCCAGGCTCGGCTCGCCGACGGCCTGGACGGTGACCAGGGACTCGGGGTTGAGGTGCTCGAGGAAGTCGGCGTCCTTGTCGCGGTCCGGCTGCTCGACCTGGAAGAGGTTGTCGTACAGGCGCACCTCCATGGGCACGCCGCGGGCGGCGCTGACCCAGTGCAGCACCCCCTTGACCTTGCGACCCTCGGGGTTCCTGCCCAGGGTGTCGAAGTCCACCGAGCAGCGCAGCTCGGTGATCTCGCCGGCCGCGTCCTTGATCACCTCGTCGCAGCGGATGACGTAGGAGTTGCGCAGCCGCACCTCCTTGCCCGGCGCCAGGCGGAAGAACTTCTTCGGCGGCTCCTCCATGAAGTCGTCGCGATCGATGTAGATCTCCCGGGTGAAGGGGATCTCGCGCACGCCCATGTCCTCGCGAGCCGGGTGGCCGGCCACCCGGTAGGTCTCCTCGAAGTCCTCGGGCACGTTGGTCAGCACCACCTTGAGGGGCCTGAGCACGCACATGGCGCGGGGCGCGTTGTCCTCCAGGTCGCTGCGGATGGCGTGGTAGAGCATGGCGATGTCGACCAGGCCGCCGTCGGCGCGGGTCACGCCGATCATCTCGCAGAACTTGCGGATCGAGGCCGGCGTGTAGCCGCGGCGGCGCATGCCGGACAGGGTCGGCAGGCGCGGGTCGTCCCAGCCGTCGACGATGCCCTCGTCCACCAGCAGCTTGAGCTTGCGCTTGGAGGTCAGGGTGTAGTTGAGGTTGAGCCGGGCGAACTCGATCTGGCGGGGCTTGGCCGGCACCGGCAGGTTGTCCAGGAACCACTCGTAGAGCGGACGATGATCCTCGAACTCCAGGGTGCACACGGAGTGGGTGATGCCCTCCAGGGCGTCCGACTGCCCGTGGGTGAAGTCGTAGGAGGGATAGATCTTCCACTTGTCGCCGGTCTGGTGGTGCTCGGCATGGCGGATGCGGTAGAGGATCGGGTCGCGCAGGTTGATGTTCGGCGCGGCCATGTCGATCTTGGCGCGCAGCACCTTCTCGCCCTCGGCGAACTCGCCGACGCGCATGCGCTCCAGCAGGTCCAGGTTCTCCTCGACGCTGCGCTCGCGATACGGGCTCGGCTTGCCCGGCTCGGTCAGGGTCCCGCGGTACTCGCGCATCTCCTCCGGGGAGAGATCGTCGACGTAGGCCTTGCCCTCGCGTACCAGGTGCTGCGCCCAGGCGTAGAGCTGGTCGAAGTAGTCCGAGGCGAAGCGCACCGGGCCTGCCCACTCGTAGCCCAGCCAGCTGACGTCTTCCTTGATGGCGTCGATGTAGGCCTGCTCTTCCTTGGCCGGATTGGTGTCGTCGAAGCGCAGATGACAGTCGCCACCGAACTGCTCGGCGAGCCCGAAATTCAGACAGATCGACTTGGCGTGGCCGATGTGCAGGAAGCCGTTGGGCTCCGGCGGGAAGCGGGTCACGATCTTGCCCTGCCGGCCGGCCTCGATCTCCTCGCGGATCTGGTTGCGAATGAAGTTCGGCGCGCTGGTGGTCTCGCTGGTCATGTTGATTGGGCAACCTCTGGTTGAACGCGGGCCTGTCGCCGCGACGCCGCGGGCCTGGCCGCGGCTTCGCGCATCGACGCAAAACGGCTATTATAGCGCCACGTGCCCATGGGGCGCCAAGGCATCCCGCTATACGCCGGGGCGGCCGGAAGGCGTCGACAACCGGGGCTGATCCGTCGACAGGTCTTCGAGGGGCGCTGTGACCCCCTCCATAGGCGCTACTTTTGCCATCCCTGGCAAAAGCCCCCCTCTCCGACCTGTCCCCGGCGCCCCGGTTTCAACCCTCCGTTGCCCGGCTTCGGCGACAACGACAGGACCTCGAGATGATCATTCTGCAGACCAACTTCGGCGATATTCATGTCGCCCTGAACCACGACAAGGCGCCGAAGACCGCGGCCAACTTCGAGCAGTACGTGCGCGACGGCTTCTACGACAACACCCTCTTCCACCGGGTCATCGACGGCTTCATGGTCCAGGGCGGCGGCTTCGACCTCGACTTCAACCAGAAGGAGACCCGCGCGCCCATCGACAACGAGGCCGACAACGGCCTGGCCAACACCGTCGGCACCCTGGCCATGGCGCGCACCCAGGATCCGCACTCGGCGACCGCCCAATTCTTCATCAATGTCGCCGACAACGACTTCCTCAACCACCGCGGGAAGAACCTCCAGGGCTGGGGCTATTGCGTATTCGGCGAGGTGGTCGAGGGCATGGACGTGGTCGAGCGCATCAAGGCGGTGCCCACCACCCGCCGCGGCATGCACGCCGACGTGCCCGCCGAGGACGTGGTCATCCAGCGCGCCTACGTCCGGGACTGATCTCCGCGCGACGCGCCCACCCGCGCCGGCGGGTGGGCGATCCTTCACCCGCTGCCTGCACGAGCCGCCATGTCGACCCTGCTGATCTCCGACCTTCACCTCCATCCCGGCGCCCCGGCCATCACCGAGGCCTTCCTCGCCTGGCTGGACGGCCGGGCCCGCGACGCCGAGGCGCTCTACATCCTCGGCGACTTCTTCGAGGCCTGGATCGGCGACGACCTGCTCGATCTGGGCGACGCCGATCCCACCGGCACCGCGCCCCTGGCCGCGCGCATCGCCGAGGCCCTGAGGCGCGTGGCACAGGCCGGCACCGCCGTCTACCTGATGCACGGCAACCGCGACTTCCTGCTCGGCAGCCGATTCGCCGAGGCCGCCGGCGCGACCCTGATCTCCGACCCCTGCGTGGTCACCCTCGGCGACGAGCGCGTGCTGCTGATGCACGGCGACAGCCTGTGCACCCGCGACGAGGCCTACATGGCCTTCCGCGCCAAGGCCCGGGACCCGCAGTGGCAGGCACAGATCCTCGCCATGCCGATCCCCGAGCGCCTGGCCCTGGCCCGGCAGCTCCGCGACCAGTCCGGAGAGGCCAACTCCAACAAGGCCGAGGACATCATGGACGTGACGCCGGAAGAGGTGCATGCCGCCCTGCGCGCGCACGGCGTGACCACCATGATCCATGGCCACACCCACCGACCCGCCGTGCACGAACTCGAGCTGGACGGCGCCCCCGCCCGGCGCTACGTGCTGGGCGACTGGCAGCCGGAGCGCGGCTGGGAGATCGAGGCCCGCCCCGGCGAGCCGCCGGCCCTGCGCGACTTCGCCCTCGAGGCCTGACGCCGGCGGCGCCCGGTTCGTGCCCCACGGAAGGGCCGAATCCCGATCCTGTAGGAGCGCAGCTGCGCTGCGCGAAAGGCGCCGAAGGCGCCCGGTTTTCATCCTGAGGGTTGGCAAAAAACCCCAATCGCGCAACACGTTGCGCTCCTACCACCCCGAGCGCCGCCAGGCGACCGGTTCATGCCCCTCGGAGGGGCCGAATCCCGATCCTGTAGGAGCGCAGCTGCGCTGCGCGAAAGGCGCCGCCAGGCGCCCGGTTTTCACCCTGAGGGTTGGCAAAAAACCCAATCGCGCAACAAGTTGCGCTCCTACCACCCCAGGCGCCGCCAGGCGCCCGGTCCGCGCCCCACGGAAGGGCCGAACCCCGATCACCGTAGGAGCGCAGCTGCGCTGCGCGAAAGGCGCCGCCAGGCGCCCGGTTCGTGCCCCACGGAAGGGCCACCCCCGACCACCGTAGGAGCGCAGCTGCGCTGCGCGAAAGGCGCCGAAGGCGCCCGGTTCGTGCCCCACGGAAGGGCCGCCCCCGACCACCGTAGGAGCGCAGCTGCGCTGCGCGAAAGGCGCCGAAGGCGCCCGGTTTTCACCCTGAGGGTTGGCAAGACCCCCAATCGCGCAACAAGTTGCGCTCCTACCACCCCGAGCGCCGCAGGCGCCCGGTCCGCGCCCCACGGAAGGGCCGAACCCCGATCACCGTAGGAGCGCAGCTGCGCTGCGCGAAAGGCGCCGCCAGGCGCCCGGTTTTCACCCTGAGGGTTGGCAAGACCCCCAATCGCGCAACAAGTTGCGCTCCTACAACCCCAGGCGCCGAAGGCGCCCGGTTTTCACCCTGAGGGTTGGCAAAAAACCCCAATCGCGCAACACGTTGCGCTCCTACCACCCCGAGCGCCGCAGGCGCCCGGTTGCGGGCCCAAGGCCCGGCGACACCGCATCGCGGCGCCCCCTTGCCTGTCGATTACCCCAGGGTGGCGCTCAGCGGGCTGGGCCCGGCTTCCGGCGCCTCGGGGTTGAGCGCGGCGGGGTCGTCGCGCCCCGGGTACCAGGGCACCCGCCCCTCCAGCACCCCGGTCTCCTCGATGATGCGGGCCACCGTGGCCTCCTGGCGGTAGGCCATGAGGTGGGCGCCGCTGACGCCCTCGATCTCGCGGACCTCGGCGAGGATGTCCCGGCACAGCCGCTCGCCCTCGGCCCGCTGGTCCCGGGCCCCCTCCAGGCGGCGGATCACCGCGTCCGGGATATGGATGCCCGGCACCCGCTCGCGGATCCAGCGCGCGCTGCGCGCCGAGGCCAGCGGCCCCATGCCCACCAGCACGAAGGCCCGGTCGGGCCCCTCGAGGACCCCCAGGTCGGCCACCTCCTTCATGAAGTCCCGCAGCCGCGGCACGTCGAAGCAGTACTGGGTCTGGAAGAAGCGCGCCCCGGCCTCGACCTTCTTGGCCAGGCGCCGGGCCCGCCAGTCCCGGGGCGCCACGAAGGGATTCGCCGCCGCGCCGAGGAAGATGCGCGGCGGCTCGGTGATGGTCCGCCCGCTCTCGAAGCGCCCGTCGTCGCGCATCCGCCGGGCGATGCCCAGCAGCGATAGGGCGTCGAGGTCGAACACCGGCTTGGCCTCGGGATGGTCGCCCGCCTGGACGCCGTCGCCGGTCAGGCACAGCAGGTTGCAGGCCCCCATGGCCGCGGCGCCCAGGATCTCGCCCTGCATGGCGATGCGATTGCGGTCCCGGCAGGACATCTGGAGGATGGTGGCGTAGCCGACCCGGGTCAGCAGCGAGCAGACCCCGACGCTGGACATGTGGCAGTTGGCGCCGGAGCCGTCGGTGGCGTTGATGGCATCCACATAGCCGTCGAAGATCGCCGCCCGGCGCAGCACCTCCGCCGGGTCGGCGGAGTCCGGCGGGTCGAGCTCGGTGGTCACCGCGAAGCGTCCCGCCCGCAGCACCCGCTCCAGGCGCCCGGGGGAGACATGGCCCGGCAGGATCGGCAGCGAGTAGCCGGGCACCGGCTCGTCGTCGAACTTCATGGCCCCTCCTCGCCCTGCCGATCGTGGATCCCCTGCACCACCTTGAGCCAGGAGGACTTGCCCTCCTCGGCGGCGTCCACCGGCAGCTGCACCACCTGGATACGATCGCCGTGCTTCATCCGCCGGCTGCCCTCCCAGGCCTCGACCCAGACGCAGCGCATCTCGGGCTTCACCTCGCAACCGCCATCGGCGCGCACCCCGCCGCAGGGGCCGTTGCGCAGCTGCTTGGGGCAGTTCATGGGACAGGCCATGCCGGTGGCGCTCAGCACGCAGTGGCCGCACATCCGGCAGTCGAACAGCAGGCCCTTGATGCGCCGCTCCACCGCCGCCACCGGCCGCTCCAGACGCCCCGGGCCGACGGTGGCCACCAGCGGCCCCAGCAGCCTGAGCAACGGCTCGAAGCCCGCGTAGAGGAGCTCGAAGGCTCGAGCATGGCGTACCACCCAACGACGCACGCGATACATGGACACCCCTCGCCGTCGTGCATATGCAGCCTCTCGGGCAATGCGCGAAGAGCGCCTGCGCTCCTCGTCCGTGCGAAAAGTGCCGGCGCCCGACCATACGGCGTTAACCATCGGCCCATGGGCGAGCGCCGTCAAGGCGCTCATCGGCCACCGGTAAACGCCGGCGTTTCGCTGATCGTTTCTTGCCCGGCCTGGCCCGTCGACTGCCCGGGCACAGCCCCAGGCTTCCTGTCAGGCTATGCCGCCGGCCGGCCGGCCACTTCCCCCTGGGCGACAGCGGCATAGCGCAGGGCGACCGTCGCCGCGGCGACAGCCGGCGTCGCCGGCAAGACACCGACGCCCGCCGCCTGGCCTAGACTCTGACCCGACGCACACCAGTTGCCCGGGCTCGGGCGCCGGGGCGAGAGGGGTACGAGGACGATGGCGAGGCGAATCGACGGCCGGGCCCAGGCCCGGGCCCTGCGCGACAGGGTGGCGAACGGGGTGGCGCGGCTGGGCGAGGTGCATGGGCCGGTGCCCGGGCTGGCGGTGGTGCTGCTCGGCGAGGACCCCGCTAGCCGGGTGTACGTGCGCCGCAAGGGCGAGCAGGCCCGGGAGGTCGGGATACGCTCCTTCGAGCACTGCCTGCCGGCCGATACGCCCCAGGCGGAACTGCTGTCGCTGATCGATGCCCTCAACCGGGACCCGGGCGTGCACGGCCTGCTGGTGCAGCTGCCGCTGCCCGACCATATCGACGAGGCGGCGGTGATCGCGGCCCTGGACCCGGCCAAGGACGTGGATGGCTTCCACCCGCTCAACGTGGGCGCCCTGGCCGGCGGCGGAGAGGGACTGGTGCCCTGCACGCCGCTGGGCTGCATCGAGCTGCTCAAGGGCCACCTCGGCGATCTCACCGGGAAGCACGCGGTGGTGCTGGGCCGCTCGCGCATCGTCGGCCGCCCCCTGGCGAGCCTGCTGCTACGCGAGGACTGCACCGTGACCGTCGCCCACTCGCGGACCCCGGACCCGGCCAAGGTGTGTCGCCAGGGCGACATCCTGGTCGCCGCGGTGGGCCAGCCGGGCCTGGTCCAGGGCGACTGGGTCAAGGCCGGGGCCACGGTCATCGACGTGGGCATCACCCGGCTGGGCGACGGCGAGGACACCCGCCTAGTGGGCGACGTCGACGCGGCCTGCGTCGGGCGGGTGGCCGGCGCCCTCACCCCGGTGCCCGGCGGCGTGGGGCCGATGACCATCGCCTGTTTGCTGCACAACACCCTGGTCGCCGCCTGCCGACAGCACGGCCTGCCCGTCCCGACCTGATCCATCGCAGGCGGACAAGCGCCCGCAGCCGGCGAGGGCGAGCCACGAGCAAGAGTCGCGAGTCACGGCCTGTCCCTCGCTCCTCGCTCCTCGCCCCTCGCCCCTCGCCCCTCGCCCCTAGAGGATGCAGGCGTCCAGCTCGGCCTCCAGGGCCTCGGCCCCGGGCAACGCCCCGGGCGGCCCGATCAGCTCGAGGCGCGAGTCGCGCCGCCATTCGCTGGCGCTGGGCGGCTCGTGGCCCGCGACCCGGTTGACCGCGATCCAGCCGTCCTCGACGCGGAACACCCCCTTGACCCGCAGCGCCGCCGGCAGCCCGTCCAGGCAATGCAGCAAGGCCGCCCGCGCGAAGACCTCGTCGGGGCTCCAGCGCCAGCCCAGGCTCGCCTGGCCCAGCGCCTCGCCCCGCTCGCGGACCGGGCGGCCCGGCGCCGGCCGACGGGCCTCCAGATCCAGCCAGGGCCCGGGCGACGACGCCGCCACCCGGTGGGGCGTCGGCCGCGTCGCCGAGCCCGAGGTCCGGTGGGGACCGGCGTCGAGCACCCGTCCCGGGGCCAGCCGGCCATGGGGCGCGGCCTCGACCCAGCGCTCCCCCGGCAGCCAAGCGGCCAGCGCCTCGCGGGCTCTTTCGGGCGCCCCGGGCGGCATCCGGTCGGTCATGGTCAGGACGATGCCGTCGGCCAGCGCCAGCTGGTCGCGGAAGGTGGCATGCTCCCGAGCCCGAGGATCGTCCAGGCGCCGCGGGTCCAGCACCGCGATCGTCTCCCGCAGCGACAGCACCCCGGCGAAGGCCTCGCCCTGCAGCAGCTCGAGCAGCCCCGCGGGGTGGCCGAGCCCGGAAGGCTCGATCAGCAGCCGGTCGGGCCGCTCGCGCCGCAGCAAGTCCACCAGGGCCGCGTGCAGCACCGTGGCCAGCTGGCAGCACAGGCAGCCGCCCGGCAGCGCCTTGACCGCCACGTCGTCGCGGCCGTCGACCAGCGCCTGGTCGATGCCCACGCGGCCGAACTCGTTGATCAGCACCGCCCAGCGCTCGCCCTCGGGCTTGCGCTCGATCAGTCGCCGGATCAGGGTGCTCTTGCCGCTGCCCAGGAAGCCGGTGATCACGTGGACGGGGATATTGGCGAGCGGAGTGGGCATAGGGGACGGAAGGTGTGAGGTGTGAGGTGTGAGGTGTGAGGTGTGAGGTGTGAGGTGTGAGGTGTGAGGTGTGAGGTGTGAGGTGTGAGGTGTGAGGTGTGAGGTGTGAGGTGCGAGGTGCGAGGGGCTAGGTTCGAGGGACGAGGGGCAAGGCACCAATGTGGGGTTCCTCGATCCTCGTCCCTCGCTCTCCTCGCCCCTCGGCGATCAGGGCCGCTCGATCTCGGCCTGCTCGCGCAGGTGGCGCATCAGGCCGGCGATGGCCGCCTGGGCGCGCAGCTGCTCGGCCATGCGCGCGACGAAGCCCTCGATCTGCGCATTGGGCTCACCGGGGGTGACTTCCTCCAGGCCGATCAGGACCACCCGCTGGCCGTCGTCGGCCCGGCCGTAGACGGTCGCCTGGTCCTCGGGACGCGGCAGCCGGAAGGCGGCGTCGATGACCGGGGCGGCGACCTCGCTCTCGGCCTGACGGCTCACGCCCTCGGCGCGCCGCCAGGGCAGCGCGAGGGACTCGCCGTCGCGCAGCGCCGCCAGCAGCTCGTCGGCGCGCGCCTGCAGGGCCTCGCGGGTCTTGCGCGCCTCTACGGCGGCGACGACCCGGTCGCGGACCTCCTCGAGCGGCAGGGTCGTGGCCTCGCGGTGCTCGCGCACCCGCAGCACCATCCGGCGGTCCTCGTCCAGCTCGATGACCTCGCTGTTGAAGCCTTCCTCGAGCACGTCCGGGCTGAAGGCCTGACGCATCACGCCGGGCTCGGCGAGCACGCCCTCGGCGCCGTCGCGGCTCACCCAGTCGCTCTCCTGCAGGGTCAGCGCCAGGTCCTCGGCGACGCTTGCCAGGTCCTCGGCGGCGAAGCTTTCGTCGATCAGCCGCTGGGCCTTGTCGTTGAAGGCATCACGCACCCGCTCGCCCGCTACCTGGCGGGTCAGGCGCTCGCGGGCCTCTTCGAAGGGCGGCCGATCGATCTCGGTGACCCGGATCAGGTGCAGGCCGTTGTCGGTCTCGACGATATCCGACACCTGGCCCTCCCGGAGGGCGAAGGCGGCCTCCTCGAAGGCCTCGCCGAAGAAACCGCGACCGATCACCCCCAGGTCGCCGCCGGCGTCGCTGGTGGAGGTGTCGTCGGAGACCTCGGCGGCCAGGTCGGCGAAGGCCTCGCCGTCGGCCAGGCGGTCCTTGACCGACTCCAGGCGCGCCCTGGCCTCCTCGCGGGTGCGCCGGTCGCCGTAGGTCACCATGATGTGCGAGACGCGGCGGTCGGCATCCGCCGCCTCGGCCCGCCAGGCCTCGCGCAGCGCCGCCTCCTCGACGTCCACCGCCTCGGCCATGGCCTGGCGATCCAGCACCACATAGGCCAGGCGAACCTGCTCGGGACGCTGATAGTCCTCGGCATGGGCCTCGTAGTAGTCGCGCAGCTCGGCGTCGCTCACCTCGATCTCCCGCTCGAGGTCGGCCGGCGTCAGGGCATGGTAGCGGAAGGTCCGCGCCTGGCGCTGCAGGGCGGCGAGCCGCTCGCGCTCGTCCTCCAGGGTGAACTCGCTGGCGGCCAGCCCCTGCTGAAGCTGGCGACGCTTCATGTCGCGGCGCAGCTGCTCGCGGAAGGCCAGCGGCGTGAAGCCGGCGCTGGCCAGGCGGTTGCGGAACAGCTCGCGATCGAAGCGTCCCTCGGCGTCCTGGAACTCGGGCAGGCCGACGATCAGCTGGTCGAGCTGGCCCTCGGACAGGTGCAGCCCGCCCTGCTCGGCGTACTGGGTCAGCAGGCGCTCGGTGATCAGGGTATCGAGCATCTCGGCGCGCAGCTGGCGCTCCTGCTCCGGCGGCACCTGGCCGCTGCGGATGGCGCGCTGGACCTCCAGCTCGAGCTGCTGGCGGGTGATCGGCTCGCCGTTGACCGAGGCGACCTCCTCGCCGTCGCTGCCGAGCAGCCCCACCAGGGACTCCACGCCGAACAGCGCCATGGTCACCACCACGGCGCCGACCAGGATCTTGGCGCCCCAGCTTCTGGAGCGGTCACGAATACTTTGCAGCATGCAGGCCTCTGCGGATCTGGTGGATCGGGACGCGGCACATTATACGCATCCCGCCGGGCCTCGCGACCGGCCGCCGGGCGGCGACGGCACGGACCCCGAAACGAAACAGGCGCACCGCGACAGCGGTGCGCCTGTAGGGAAACGTCCTGAGACGCGGCGTCGCCGCCTGCTCAGTTGACGGAATCCTTGAGCGCCTTGCCGGCCTTGAAGCTCGGCACCTTGGCGGCGCTGATCTCGATCGGCTCACCGGTCTGCGGGTTGCGACCGGTGCGGGCCGCCCGCTCCTTGACGGTGAAGGTGCCGAAACCCACCAGGGAGACGCTATCGCCCTTCTTCAGGCTGTCGGCAACGGTATCGACCATGGCGTCGAGCGCGCGGGAGGCGGCCGCCTTGGGAATGTCGGCAGACGCGGCAATGGCTTCGATCAGCTCGGACTTGTTCACACTTCACCCCTTGACTGTTACGTAAATTGGCTCTAATCGGCGAGACTTACGGCTGACTGACGCGATCACAGCATGGCGAGAGTTTATAGCAATGCGATCAAACGCCTGTCAAGCAACCATCCCTGACAATCCCCATCATGCCGGGGTTTTGGCCCCGGCATGATGGAAAAAACGTCGTCAGTGCGTACTGATCATCGAGTGAGAAGATGCCGTGTCTTCCGCTCGTGATTCATCGGTTTTCAGGCCGTTTTTTTCCACGAGGGCCGCCTCCAGGACTTCATCGATCCAGCGCACGGGACGAATGTCCAGCGCTTCCTTGATGTTGTCCGGAACCTCCTTGAGGTCGCGCCGGTTCTCCTCGGGGATAAGCACGGTCTTTATACCACCGCGCCTGGCGGCCAGCAATTTCTCCTTCAGCCCGCCGATCGGCATCACCTCGCCGCGCAGGTTGACCTCGCCGGTCATCGCCACGTCGCAGCGCACCGGCCGGCCGGTGTAGGCGGAGATCATGGCGGTGACCATGGCGATGCCGGCGCTCGGGCCGTCCTTGGGCGTGGCGCCCTCGGGCACGTGGATGTGCAGGTCCTCCTGCTCGAAGCGCTCCGGGTCGATGCCGAAGGACGGCGCCCGGGCCCGCACCACGGTCTGGGCGGCGCTCACCGACTCCTTCATCACGTCGCCCAGCGAGCCGGTCTTGTTGAGCCGCCCCTTGCCGGGGGTCACCACCGACTCGATGTTGAGCAGTTCGCCGCCCACCGAGGTCCAGGCCAGCCCCGTGACCCGGCCCACCTGGTCCTCCTGATCGGCCAGGCCGTAGCTGTAGCGGCGCACCCCGGCGTAGGCCTCGATGTCGGCCGCGGCCAGCTGGACCGGGGCCTGGGCGCCCTCCTTGCCCTCCTTCTCGAGGCGCTCGCGCAGCACCTTGCGGCACACCTTGGCGATCTGGCGCTCGAGCTCGCGGACCCCGGCCTCGCGGCTGTAGTAGCGGATCAGCTCCAGCACGGCCTCGTCGGTGAAGGCCAGCTCGTCGTCCTTGAAGCCGTTGGCCTTGAGCTGCTTGGGCACCAGGTAGCGCTTGGCGATGGCCAGCTTCTCGTCCTCGGTGTAGCCGGGCAGGCGGATCACCTCCATGCGATCGAGCAGCGGCCCGGGGATGTTCATCGAGTTGGCGGTGCAGATGAACAGCGTCTCGGAGAGATCGTAGTCCAGCTCCAGGTAGTGGTCGCTGAACTTGTCGTTCTGCTCCGGATCCAGCACCTCGAGCATCGCCGAGGCCGGATCACCGCGGTGGTCCATGCCGATCTTGTCGACCTCGTCGAGCAGGAACAGCGGGTTCTTCACCCCGGCCTTGCTCATGCGCTGGATCATCTTGCCGGGCAGCGAGCCGATGTAGGTGCGGCGGTGGCCGCGGATCTCGGACTCGTCACGCACCCCGCCCAGCGCCAGGCGCACGTACTTGCGGTTGGTGGCCCGGGCGATGGACTGGCCCAGCGAGGTCTTGCCCACCCCGGGCGGGCCCACCAGGCACAGCACCGGCCCCTTGAGCTTCTTGACCCGCTTGTGCACCGCCAGGTACTCGAGGATGCGCTCCTTGACCTCCTCCAGGCCGTAGTGATCCTCGTCCAGCACCTTCTGGGCGTGAGCCAGGTCGTGGCGCACCCGGGTGCGCTTCTTCCAGGGCACCGCGATCAGCCAGTCCAGGTAGGAGCGCACCACCGTGGCCTCGGCGGAGGACGGCGACATCATGCGCAGCTTGCCGAGCTCCTGCTTGGCCTTCTCGGCGGCCTCCTTGGGCATCCCCGAGCTCTCGATGGCCTGCTCGTACTTGTCGGCCTCGTTGGGGGCGTTCTCGAGCTCGCCCATCTCCTTCTGGATGGCCTTCATCTGCTCGTTGAGGTAGTACTCGCGCTGGGACTTCTCCATCTGGTCCTTGACCCGCGAGCGGATGCGCTTCTCCACCTGCAGCAGGTCGATCTCGGACTCGATCAGCGCCATCAGGTGCTCGATGCGGTCGCGGACCCGATCCATCTCCAGCAGCTGCTGCTTGTCGTCGATCTTCAGCGACAGGTGGGCGCAGATGGTGTCCACCAGCCGGCTGGGATCCTCGATGCCCGACAGCGAGTTGAGCACCTCGTTGGGCACCTTCTTGGACATCTTGACGTACTGCTCGAACTGGTTGAGCAGCACCCGCACCAGGGCGTCCTGCTCGCGCTCGGTGAGCGGCTCGCTCTCGCGCAGGCTCACCTCGGCGCGGCTGTAGCCGTCGTCGACGGCCAGGATGTCGCGGATGTCGGCCCGGGACTCGCCCTCGATCAGCACCTTGACGGTGCCGTCGGGCAGCTTGAGCAGCTGCATGATCTCGGCCACGGTGCCGATGGCGAACAGGTCCTCGTTGGCGGGATCGTCCTCGCTGGCCTCGCGCTGCGCCACCAGCAGCACGCGCTTGTCGGCCTCCATGGCGGCCTCGAGGGCCTGGATCGACTTCTCGCGGCCGACGAACAGCGGAATGACCATCTGCGGGTAGACGACCACGTCCCGCAGCGGCAAAAGGGGCAGACTCTGGGTCTGTTCGGCGTTCTGCTGCATCGCAGACGTTCCTCAAACGATCGGTTGGATACCAGGGGAGTGGGGGCGACGGCCCGGCTTTGCAAGGCCGGCGGGGCGGAACGGCAAAGAAAAGGGCCGCGCAGGCGGCCCTCGATCCCGGCACCGACGCCACGGAGGCGTGCGGGTCCGGCGTCTAGCCGTCGGTGCCGTCGACCCGCGGCTGCTCCTGCTGGGAATAGATCAGCAGCGGCTCGCTCTCGCCGGCGATCACCGAGGCGTCGATCACCACCTTGGTCACCCCCTCCAGGGAGGGAATCTCGTACATGGTGTCGAGCAGCACCGACTCGAGGATGGAGCGCAGGCCGCGGGCGCCGGTCTTGCGGGCCATGGCCTTGCCGGCCACCGCGCGCAGGGCATCCTCGCGGAAGTCCAGCTCCACGCCTTCCATCTCGAACAGCCGACCGTACTGCTTGATCAGCGAGTTCTTGGGCTCGGTGAGGATCTGGATCAGGGCGTCCTCGGTGAGCTCGGTGAGGGTCGCGATCACCGGCAGGCGGCCGACGAACTCGGGGATCAGGCCGAACTTGACCAGGTCCTCGGGCTCCACGTCGAGCAGCAGGTCGCCCACGCCCTTGGTCTCGTCCTTGCTCTTCACCTCGGCGTTGAAGCCGATGCCGCCCTGCTCGGCACGGTCGCGGATGACCTTGTCGAGGCCGGCGAAGGCGCCGCCGACGATGAACAGCATGTTGGTGGTGTCGACCTGGACGAACTCCTGCTGCGGATGCTTGCGCCCGCCCTGGGGCGGCACCGAGGCGGTGGTGCCCTCGATCAGCTTGAGCAGGGCCTGCTGCACGCCCTCCCCGGACACGTCCCGGGTGATGGAGGGGTTGTCCGACTTGCGCGAGATCTTGTCGATCTCGTCGATGTAGACGATGCCGCGCTGGGCCTTGTCCACGTCGTAGTCGCACTTCTGCAGCAGCTTCTGGATGATGTTCTCGACATCCTCGCCGACGTAGCCCGCCTCGGTGAGGGTGGTGGCGTCGGCGATGGTGAAGGGCACGTTGAGCAGCCGGGCCAGCGTCTCGGCCAGCAGGGTCTTGCCGCTGCCGGTAGGGCCGATCAGCAGGATGTTCGACTTGCCGAGCTCCACCTCGTCCTTGCCGCCATGGCGCAGACGCTTGTAGTGGTTGTAGACCGCCACCGACAGCACCATCTTGGCGCGGTCCTGGCCGATCACGTAGTCGTCGAGGGTGTGACGAATCTCGCGGGGGGCGGGCAGACGCTCCTCGTCGGTCTCGGCATCGGCATCGAGCACCTCCTCGCGAATGATGTCGTTGCACAGATCGACACACTCATCGCAGATATAGACGGACGGGCCGGCAATCAGCTTGCGTACCTCGTTCTGGTTCTTGCCGCAGAACGAGCAGTACAGCAGCTTGCCGCCTTCGTCCTTGCCTTTGCCGTCGGCCATTCGCGTACCTCTCTCGCAGCGGCGGCCCGCGGGCCGCCGGGAATCACGTAATCAGAGCGTGGTGAATTTCACGCTATCAGGATGTCGGCCGCTTATCCAGCACGGCGTCGATCAGGCCGTATTCGGCGGCCTGGGCGCCGTTCATGAAGTTGTCGCGGTCGGTATCCTTGGCGATGGTCTCGATGTCCTGCCCGGTGTGGTGGGCCAGGATCTGGTTGAGGCGCTCGCGGATACCGAGGATCTCGCGGGTATGGATCTCGATGTCCGAGGCCTGACCCTGGAAGCCGCCCAGCGGCTGGTGGATCATCATCCGCGAGTTCGGCAGGCAATAGCGCTTGCCCGCCGCCCCCCCGGCCAGCAGCAGCGCGCCCATGCTCGCCGCCTGGCCGATGCACACGGTGGAGACGTCGGGCTTGATGAACTGCATGGTGTCATAGACCGACATCCCCGCGGTGACCGAGCCGCCCGGGGAATTGATGTAGAGGTGGATGTCCTTGTCCGGATTCTCGGACTCCAGGAACAGCAGCTGAGCCACCAGCAGATTGGCCGTGTAGTCCTCGACCGGCCCCACCAGGAAGATCACGCGTTCCTTGAGCAGGCGGGAGTAGATGTCGTAGGACCGCTCGCCGCGTGCGCTCTGCTCGACCACCATGGGCACCAGGCCGCCGGCGGATTGGATATCGAACTCGTTACTCATCTGGGTGATGTCCTTGCATCCGGTGTATGGAAGCGACGCCTGGCAGCTCCGCCCGGCTCGCGCCGGGCGGAAGGGCCGGGAGTGACCGTCAGGCCTTCTCCTCGCCCTCGGCCTCGTCGGCTTCGGCGTCGTCCTCGGCGTCACCGCCCTGCTGCTGGGCCGCGGCCAGGGCGTCCTGATAGCTCATCGGGACGTCCTTGACGTTGGCCTGGCCAAGCAGGACCTCGACGGCCTTCTCTTCCAGGACGGCCGACTTGACCTGCCCCTTCATCTGCTCGTTGCCCATGTAGTACTCGACCACCTGCTGGGGCTCCTGGTACTGCTGGGCCAGTTCCTCGACCTTGGCCTTGATCTCGTCGTCGGAGGCGTCGAGTTCGTTGACCTTGATCACCTCGGCCAGCAGCAGGCCGATCTGCACGCGGCTCTTGGCCTGCTCGGCGAACAGCTCGTTGGGCAGCTGGCTGACGTCGAAGTCCTCGCCCAGGCCGAACTGCTGCGCGGCCTGGCGCTTGAGGCCGTCAGTCTCCTGCTGGATCAGGGCCTGCGGCACCGGGATGTCGTTGGCCTGCTTCAGGGCGTCGAGGACCTGCTGCTTGACGCGGTTCTCGATGGCCTGGTCGGCCTCGCGCTTCATGTTCTTGGTGATCTCGTCGCGGAACTTGGCCAGGTCGCCGTCCTCGACGCCGAACTTCTCGGCGAAGGCCGCGTCGATCTCGGGCAGGGCCTGCGCCTTGACGGCGTTGACCTTGACCTTGAAGGTCGCTTCCTGGCCGGCCAGCTGCTCGGCCTGGTAGTCCTCGGGGAAGGTGACCTTGAGTTCCTTGTCCTCGCCGGCCTTGGCGCCGATCAGCTGCTCCTCGAAGCCGGGGATGAAGCTGCCGGAACCGATCACCAGGTCGTGGCCCTCGGCGCTGCCGCCCTCGAAGGGCTCGTCGCCCAGGTAGCCCTGGAAGTCGATGTTGACCTGGTCGCCATCCTCGGCGGCGCGCTCCACCTCTTCCCAGGCGGCGTTCTGCTTGCGCAGGGTCTCGATCATCTCGTCGACGTCGGCGTCGGCGAGCTCGACCACCGGACGCTCGACCTCGGTGCCCTCGATGGAGGCCAGTTCGATCTCCGGATAGATCTCCAGGGTGGCGGTGAACTCGAGATCCTTGCCGGCCTCGTTGACCTGGGCCTCGATCTCGGGATAGCCGGCCGGGTTGAGGTTCTCCTCGGTGATGGCCTTGACGTAGCGCTCGCGCATCACCTCGCCGACCACCTCGTCACGCACGCCACGGCCGTAGCGCTGACGAATCACCGACATCGGCACCTTGCCCTTGCGGAAGCCGTCCAGACGCACGTTCTTGGCGGCATCCTTGAGACGGGAGGCGACGGCCTCGTCGATTTCGGCGGCCGGCACCTGCACCTTGATGCGGCGTTCGATCTGGGAGGTCGTATCGACGGAAACTTGCATGAATTGTCCTCTACCGACTGGGGGCGTTCTGTGGAGAAAAGCGTAAAACGTTCAAAGGAAAGAATTCTATGAATCCCTTTCCGCAGTGGCAAGCGCCATGGGCCAATAGATGGGGACGCTTACCCGGTTCGACAAGGGCATCGCGCAGATTATCCCCGACAACGGGGGCCAGCGGACCGGACACGCGAAAACCCGCCGCATCGCAGGCGCCGGATGACCGGAGGCGATGGCAGGAGAGCGAGCGAAAGATAATCATGAGGGGAGGCAATGGGGTGGATGATGGGGATCGAACCCACGACCACCGGAGCCACAATCCGGGGCTCTACCACTGAGCTACATCCACCACTGCCTGAAGCGCGTCGAAATGGGGTGGATGATGGGGATCGAACCCACGACCACCGGAGCCACAATCCGGGGCTCTACCACTGAGCTACATCCACCATCTCGACTCTGCTCGACCGGCGAGACCGCCGCGACGCCACCCGGGGTGGCACGCCCAGCAGGACTCGAACCTGCAACCTACGGCTTAGAAGGCCGTTGCTCTATCCGGTTGAGCTATGGGCGCATGATACGTTCCCGAGCGCCTGCCCGCAAGCCATGAATGAAAAATCTTTCAATTCAATCAACGGCTTGTGGTCGGGGTGGAGGGATTTGAACCCCCGACATCCTGCTCCCAAAGCAGGCGCGCTACCAGGCTGCGCTACACCCCGCCGGCTCTTGCACGGCCCTGACGTCGCCGCAGGGGCCCCGTCAAGCGAGGCGTATTCTACGTGACTCTCCGCCTTCGTCAAGCCAGGGCCCACCGATCAGCGGCTTATCGCATGCCCTTCGCCCTTCGCCCCTCGCCCTTCGCCCTTCGCCCTTCGCCCCTCACACCTCACACCTCACACCTCGCCCCTCGCCCCTCGCCCTTCGCCCTTCGCCCTTCGCCCTTCGCCCTTCGCCCTTCGCCCTTCGCCCTTCGCCCTTCGCCCTTCGCCCTTCGCCCTTCGCCCTTCGCCCTTCGCCCCTCGCCCTTCGCCCTTCGCCCCTCGCCCTTCGCCCCTCGCCCCTCGCCCCTCGCACCCCACCTCCCTTTGCCTGGGGCCCCCGGCATGCGAAAATCGCGCCTTCTTTCACCATCTGACCACCAGAGGGAAGTTCGATGACCGCCCAACTGATCGATGGCAAGTCCATTGCCGCCCGAGTCCGCCAGCAGGTCGCACGCCAGGTGCAGGCACGCCGCGAGGCCGGCGGGCGGGTGCCCGGGCTTGCCGTCGTGCTGGTGGGCGAGGACCCGGCCTCGGCGGTCTATGTGCGCAACAAGCACCGCGCCTGCGAGGAGGCCGGCATCCAGTCGATCAAGCACCAGCTGCCCGCCGACACCTCCCAGGAGGCACTCGAGGCGCTGGTCGACGAGCTCAATGCCGACCCGACCGTCGACGGCATCCTGGTGCAGCTGCCGCTGCCCGACCACCTGGACCCGCGCCCCATCCTCGAGCGCATCCTGCCGCACAAGGACGTGGACGGCTTCCACCCCTACAACCTCGGCCGCCTGGCCCAGCGCCTGCCGCTGCTGCGCCCCTGCACCCCCAAGGGCGTGATCACCCTGCTGCAGGACAGCGGGCTTGCGATCCGCGGCCTGGACGCCACCGTGGTCGGCGCCTCCAACATCGTCGGCCGCCCCATGGCCCTCGAGCTGATGCTGGCCGGCTGCACCACCACCGTCTGCCACCGCTTCACCCGCAACCTCGAGGAGCACGTGCGCCGCGCCGAGCTGCTGGTGGTCGCGGTGGGCCGCCCCGGCCTGGTCAAGGGCGAGTGGGTGCGCGACGACGCCATCGTCATCGACGTGGGCATCAACCGCCAGGAGGACGGCCGCCTGGTGGGCGACGTCGAGTTCGAGCCCGCGGCGGCCCGAGCCAGCCACATCACCCCGGTGCCCGGCGGCGTGGGCCCCATGACCGTCGCCTCGCTGCTCGAGAACACCCTGCTGGCCGCCGAGATGCACGACGGGATGGAGTGAAGAGGTGCGAGGGGCGAGAGGAAAGGAGTAAGGGGTGAGGTGCAAGGGATAAGGGGGCGAGACACGCCCTTCGCAGGCGCTCAGCTTACCGAGCGCTTGGCGCCGACCGGCGCCCCGTGCACCCATAGCCCCACTCCGGTAGAATGCGCCCCTGACCTACCACCGACTCGCGAGGTCCGTCGATGAGCGACAGGATGAACGTCGAAAGCTTCAACCTGGACCACACCAAGGTGAAGGCTCCCTATGTGCGTCTGGCCGACATCAAGACGGGCGAGCACGGCGACCGCATCCACAAGTACGACATGCGCATCTGCCAGCCCAACCAGGACCACATGGACATGCCGGGGCTGCACTCCCTGGAGCACCTGATGGCCGAGCTGTCGCGCAACCACTCCGACAAGCTCGTCGACATCAGCCCCATGGGCTGCCAGACCGGCTTCTACATCGCCCTGCTCAACCATGACGACTACCAGGGCGTGCTCGAGCTGGTCGAGGGCACCCTGAAGGACGTGCTGGAGGCCACCGAGGTCCCCGCCTGCAACGAGATGCAGTGCGGCTGGGCCGCCAGCCACAGCCTGGAAGGCGCCCAGCGGATCGCCCGGGGCTTCCTGGCCAAGCGCGACGAGTGGCACCAGGTCTTCGGCGCAGACGCCTGACCCTCCCTCTGACTACCTCACTCCGCGGAGATCCGGATAGATGAAACGCATCGGCATCATCGGCGCCATGGCCCAGGAAGTCGCCCGGCTGGCGGCCATGCTCGAGGATCGGGAGACCCACACCCGGGTGGGCTCCACCTTCCACACCGGCCGCCTCCACGGCGTCGAGGTGGTGATCCTGCAGTCGGGCATCGGCAAGGTGAACGCCGCCATCGGCACCACCCTGCTGCTGGACACCTACCGGCCCGAGGCGATCATCAACACCGGCTCCGCGGGCGGCTTCGGCGAGGGCCTGTCGGTCGGCGACGTGGTGGTCTCCAGCGAGGTGCGCCACCACGACGTGGATGCCGTGGTGTTCGGCTACGAGCACGGCCAGGTGCCGCAGATGCCGGCGGCCTACCTCCCCGACGAGCGCCTGGTGCGCACGGCCCGCGAGTGCGTCGAGTCGATGAACGAGGTCCGGGTGACCGAGGGCCTGATCGCCACCGGCGACGTCTTCATGGCCTGCCCGGAACTGGTCGCCAAGACGCGCTCGCGCTTCCCGACCATGCTGGCCGCCGAGATGGAGGCCGCCGCCATCGCCCAGACCTGCCACCTCTACGGCTGCCCCTTCGTGGTGATCCGCGCGCTCTCCGACATCGCCGGCGGCGACGACAACCACCTCTCCTTCGAGGCATTCCTGGACCAGGCCGCCGACCACTCCACGCGCATGGTCACCGCCATGGTGGCGCGCCTGGGCGAGCCGGTCACCGCCGACGCCGCCGAGGGCTGAACCATGCCGACCCGCCGCCTGCTGGGACTGGCGCTCTGCCTGTCCCTGCTGGTCGGCGGCTGCGCCAGCCATCGCAGCACCGACGGCCGCCCCGCCCTGGCCGATGACGGCCCGCGACACGTCGAGGCGGCCCCCTTCCGGCGCCTGTCGCCGCGCCCCTACACCCCGCCGGACTGGCCCGAGGCGCTGGAGGCTCGCGTCTACCTGCCCGAGACGCCCGGCACCGCGCGGCGGCCCGCGGCCCTGCTCGTCCACGGCGGCGGCTGGCAAGGACGCGGCCCGGAGGACATGGCCGCCATCGCCGAACGCCTGGTGCGCCGGGGCTACGTGGTCGCCAACGTCGCCTATCGTTTCGCCCCCGAGCATCGCTTCCCGGCCCAGCTTCACGACCTGCAGGCCGCCATGGCCTGGCTGCACGAGCGCGCCGACGCCTGGCGCATCGATACCGGCCGCATCGTCGGCGTCGGCTACTCCAGCGGCGCCCACCTGGTCAGCCTGCTGGCCACCCAGGGCCCGGAATCGCCGCTGGATCGCCCCCACGGCGGCGACACCGCGCGCCTGGCGGCGGTGGTCGCCGGCGGCCTGCCCAGCGACCTGCTGAAATTCGACGACGGCCGGCTGGTGGTGGCCTTCATCGGCGGCACCCGCGCCGAGAAGCCCGAGGCCTATGCCCTGGCCTCCCCGGCCCGCCAGGTGTCGCCCGACACCCCGCCCCACTTCCTCTTCCACGGCGCGTCGGACGCCCTGGTGCCGGTGGACCACGCCACCGACATGTATGCCCGGCTGGCGGCGGCCGGCGTCCCCGCGGAGCTCTACCTGCAGCGGCTGCGCGGCCACCTCACCGCCTTCCTGACCCGCGACGACGCCCTCGAGGCCGCCCTGGCCTTCCTCGACGAGCACCTGGCCATCCGGCCGAGGTGGTAGGAACACACTCGTTGCGCGATCGGGGTTTCGCCAGCCCCCGGAGGCCGAACCAGGCGCCTGACGGCGCCAGGGTGGTAGGAGCGCAACTTGTTGCGCGATCGGGGTTTCACCAAGCCCCGGGGGCCGAACCGGGCGCCTGGCGGCGCCAGGGTGGTAGGAGCGCAACTTGTTGCGCGATGGGATCCGCCCCGCGGCACGAACCGCCCCGCGGCACGAACCGCCCCGGGCAAAACCAGGCGCCTGACGGCGCCATTCGCGCAGCGAAGCTGCGCTCCTACAGCGATCGGGGTTTCGCCAGGCCCGGGGGCTAAACCGGGCGCCTGACGGCGCCGGGGTGGTAGGAGCGCAACTTGTTGCGCGATGGGATCCGCCCCGCGGCACGAACCGCCCCGGGCAAAACCGGGCGCCTGACGGCGCCATTCGCGCAGCGAAGCTGCGCTCCTACAGCGATCGGGGTTTCGCCAAGCCCCGGGGGCTAAACCGGGCGCCTGGCGGCGCCAGGGTGGTAGGAGCGCAACTTGTTGCGCGATGGGATCCGCCCCGCGGCACGAACCGCCCCGGGCAAAACCGGGCGCCTGACGGCGCCAGGGTGGTAGGAGCGCAACTTGTTGCGCGATGGGATCCGCCCCGCGGCACGAACCGCCCCGGGCAAAACCGGGCGCCTGACGGCGCCATTCGCGCAGCAAAGCTGCGCTCCTACAAGGCGTGCCGCCCGGTGTCGGGGCGGCAGGGCCGCCACCTTACACCTCGAGCTTCCAGTCCAGCCTCTCGCCGGCCTGGAGCGGCACGATGCGCTGGCCATCCTGGTAGGGCAGGCTCTCGGGCAGGGTCCAGGGCTCGCGGACCAGGGTGACGGTGTCGGCGTTGCGCGGCAGGCCGTAGAAATCCGGGCCGAAGTGGCTGGCGAAGCCTTCCAGGCGCTCCAGGGCGCCGGCCTGCTCGAAGGCCGTGGCGTAGAGCTCGAGCGCCGCGGGCGCGGTGTAGGCGCCGGCGCAGCCGCAGGCGCTCTCCTTGTCGCCCTGGGCATGGGGCGCGCTGTCGGTGCCCAGGAAGAACTTGCCGCTGCCCGAAGTCGCGGCCTCGAGCAGCGCCTGGCGATGGCGCTCGCGCTTGAGGATCGGCAGGCAGTAGTAGTGGGGCTTGATGCCGCCCACCAGCATGCGGTTGCGGTTGAACAGCAGGTGGTGCGCGGTGATGGTGGCGCCGACATTGGCCGGCGCCTGGGCCACGAAGGCGGCGGCATCGGCGGTGGTGATGTGCTCGAAGACCACCCTGAGGTCCGGGTGACGCTCGAGCAGCGGCTTCATGACCCGCTCGATGAACACCGCCTCGCGATCGAAGATGTCGATCTCGGCGTCGGTGACCTCGCCGTGGACCAGCAGCGGCATGCCGAGCCGGGCCATGGCGGCGATCGCCGCGTCGCAGTTCGCCAGATCGGTGACGCCGGAGTCGGAATTGGTGGTCGCGCCGGCCGGGTAGAGCTTGACCGCCTGCACCCGGCCCGAGGCGTGGGCCCGCTCGATCTCCTCGGCGGGGGTGCGATCGGTGAGATAGAGGGTCATCAGCGGCTCGAAGGCGAGCCCCTCGGGCACCGCCGCCAGGATCCGCTCGCGATAGGCCAGCGCCTGCTCGGTGGTGGTCACCGGCGGCTTGAGGTTGGGCATGATGATGGCGCGGCCCATCTGGCGGGCGCTGGCGGGCACCACGGCGGGCAGCGCGGCACCGTCGCGCAGGTGGAGGTGCCAGTCATCGGGGCGGGTCAGGGTCATCGAGTTCACGGCGGGTCCTGTCTCGGCGGTGGGTTCGCGATCGGCCCAGTATACCGCATGGCCGCCGGCGGCTCAGCGCCCGGGCGAAACCCCTTCACGGCGCGCCAAATTGCCGTATCATCGCAGCCGGGAATCCACCATGAGGACGACATGCCGAAGGTACGCTACTACGCCGACCTCGTCGCCATCCTGGCCGGCCTGATGTGGCTGCTGGTCTACTGGTCGGTGAGCTACTCGGTGTATATCGACAACATCGAGCCCACCCTGGCGGCCCTGCTGGTGGCGGGCAGCCTGATCCTGATCAGCCTGGTCCACCGGCCCATCCGGGTGCTGCTCAGCCGCTACCACGTGCGCAAGCGCCGCACCGAGATGTGGATGCACATCCTCGCCCTGCCCCTGGGGCTGGCCTTCCTGCTGGCCATCGTCATCGAGCACCTGGTCACCCCACTGAACGGCACCCAGAAGATGCTGCTGTTCAACGTGCTGGCCACCGCCGGCTGGCTGGTGTTCATCATCACCCTGGCGGTCAAGCTGCTGTTCCACCTGCTGACCGAGAAGCGCCGCCAGCGTCAGCGGGCGCCGCGCTGACGGCGCCCTCCCCGCCTCAGAAGCGATCGACCCGGAAGGGGCGCATGTCGATCTCCGGCGTCTCGCCGGCCATTATCTGCGCCAGCAGGCGCCCGGTGGCCGGCCCCAGGGTGAAGCCCTGGTGGCCGTGGCCGAAGGCGCACCACAGCCCCTCGCGGCCCGGCACCGGCCCGATCACCGGCTTCATGTCCGGGGTGCAGGGACGCGCGCCCTTCCACGGCTCGGCATCGAGCCGCTCGCCCAGCGGGTAGAGCTCGCGGGCCCGAGCCTCGGCGGCGCCGAGCTGGGCGAGATGCGGCGGCGCCTCCAGCCGCTCGAGCTCGGCGCCGGTGGTCAGCCGGATCCCCGCCCGCATCGGCGCCAGCAGGTAGCCCACCTCCTCGTCCATGACCCAGTGGTTGAGCCGCGCCTGGCCGGCGCTGGCGTAGTGCATGTGATAGCCGCGCTTGACGAACAGCGGCACCGACAGCCCGAGCCGCGCCAGCCAGTCCCGGGACCAGGGCCCCAGCGCCATGACCAGGTCGTCGGCGCGGCGCTCGCCGGCCTCGGTGACGACCCGCCAGCCGCCCTCGACCGGCGCGGCATCCCGGACCTCGGCCTGCTCGAGGCGGCCGCCCTCGGCCTCGAAGGCTCGGGCATAGGCCTCGACCAGCCCGCCGGGATCGGCCACCGTCCAGGGGTCCAGCCAGTGGATGGCGCCGGCCAGCCCCGGGGACAGGTCGGGCTCCAGGGCGGCGAGCGCCTCGGCGTCGAGCGCCGCGAAGCGCACCCCGAAGCGCCGCTCGTTCTCCCGGGCCTCCTCCAGGCGCGCCGACATCGCCGCCTCGCTGCGATAGACCTCGAGCCAGCCGTCGCGGCGCACCAGATGCTCGGCGCCGGCGGCCTCGATCATCGGCGCGTGGGCCTCCAGGCACAGCCCGATCAGCGAGGCATATTCCGGCACGATATCGCGATAGCGGCCCGGCGCCGACTCCCGCCAGTAGCGCCACAGCGGCCCCGCCGCCCGCAGCATGCCCCCGGGGCGATAGCGGATATCCACCTGGCGATTGGGCAGCACCCGCAGCAGGGTGCTCAGGTCGCGGGGGAAGGCATAGGGGCGCACCGCCTCGCGCTGGATGATGCCGGCATTGCCGAAGGACGTCTCGCGACCCGGCGCCCGCCGATCCACCAGGGTCACCGAATGCCCCTGGCGAACCAGGTGCCAGGCCACCGAGACCCCGACCATGCCCGCTCCCAGGACGATGATTTGCCGCGCCATGCTGCCTCTCCCTTGCCGAGTTGCCAGGCCCGCCTCGCGAGCCGCGAGCCCACATTCTAACAGCGAAAAGCGCCGCCAGGCGCCCGCCCCCTGCCCCGTGTGGATGGACCTCCCCCGATCACCGTAGGAGCGCAGCTTCGCTGCGCGAAAGGCGCCGCAGGCGCCCCATTCATGCCCCGTGGATGGGCCACCCCCCATCACCGTAGGAGCGCAGCTCCGCTGCGCGAAAGGTGCCGCCAGGCGCCCCATTCATGCCTCGAGATTGGGCTTGGCCATCGCTGTAGGAGCGCAGCTCCGCTGCGCGAAAGGCGCCGCCAGGCGCCCGGCCTCTGCCCCACGTGGCTGGGCCACCCCGATCACCGTAGGAGCGCAGCTTCGCTGCGCGAAAGGTGCCGCCAGGCGCCCCATTCATGCCCCGAGATTGGGCTTGGCCATCGCTGTAGGAGCGCAGCTGCGCTGCGCGAAAGGCGCCGCCAGGCGCCCTGGTTCCGCCCCGTGATCGGGGCTGGCCCCATCGCGTAGGAGCGCAGCTCCGCTGCGCGAAAGGCGCCACAGGCGCCCTGGTTCCGCCCCGTGATCGGGCCTGGCCCCGTCGCGTAGGAGCGCAGCTCCGCTGCGCGAAAGGCGCCGCCAGGCGCCCTGGTTCCGCCCCGTGATCGGGCCTGGCCCCGTCGCGTAGGAGCGCAGCTTCGCTGCGCGAAAGGCGCCGCCAGGCGCCCGGTTTAGCCCCCGGGCCTGGCGAAACCGTGATCGCGCAACAAGTTGCGCTCCTACAACCCAGGTGCCGCCAGGCGCCCCATTCATGCCCCGAGATTGGGCTTGGCCATCGCTGTAGGAGCGCAGCTGCGCTGCGCGAAAGGCGCCGCCAGGCGCCCCATTCATGCCCCGAGATTGGGCTTGCCACCGCGATCGGGCTTGCCATCGCGCAACAAGTTGCGCTCCTACAACCCTGGCGCCGCCAGGCGCCCCATTCATGCCTCGAGATAGGGCTTGGCCATCGCTGTAGGAGCGCAGCTCCGCTGCGCGAAAGGCGCCGCCAGGCGCCCCATTCATGCCCCGAGATCGGGCTTGGCCATCGCTGTAGGAGCGCAGCTTCGCTGCGCGAAAGGCGCCCCGATCAGCCCTCGCCTTCCACCTCGATCCGTGCCCTGACGAAATCGCCGTGGCGCACGTGCAGCAGCTCCGCCAGGCGGCGGATGCGGTGCTCCTCCAGGGGATCCTTGTGGCCGTCGACCAGCGCCAGCGACCACATCGCCCGCACCAGTTCGACCCGCGCCGGGTAGGCGCAGGCGTCGCGCACCCGGCGCAGGAAACGATGATGGTCCACCGCGGCCTCGGTCTCCCGGCAGGCCTGGCGCACCAGCGCCGACGCCTCGGCCTCGGGCAGCGAGAAGCGCGCCGCCAGGATCTCGCCCAGCCGCGCCAGCTCCGCCTCCTCGAGCCGATAGTCGGCGCGGATCACCTCGCACAGCAGCACCGCGACGGCCAGCGCCAGGCTGGGCTCGGCCTTTTCAGGGGCCCGGTCAGGCGCCATCATGTCCTGAAAGATTCGCTGCAGGGACTGGATCATGGGAACTCCCGAAACGGTTGACTGGCTTCCGCTCGCCGCCGCCCTGGCCTGCGGGGCCGGCGCGGCGATTGCGGGCCGGAGCGTCTGGCGACGACGGGCCGTGAACGCCTGGCCCGAGGCCCGCGCCCGGGTCGAGCGCACCGAAGTGGAGGTGGTGGACGACACGCACCGACGGGCGGACCGCGACGACCATCCGCGCCGCTACCTGGCCCGGGTGCACCTCGCCTTCGAGGTCGCGGGGAAGACGTATCGCTCCGACAACGGCCGCTTCGACGGCGTTCCCGCCTTCGCCAGCCGCGAGGCCGCCGAGGCCCACCTGGCGGCCACCCCGCCCGGCGCGTCGCTGGTCATCCGCCACGACCCCGCTGACCCGACGCTGACCCAGGTCGGCGAGCGGCGCCTGCCCACCTCGCGCCTGGGCCTGGCCGCCTTTCTCACCCTCGTCGGCGCCGCCGCCCTGTGGCGGGCGCTGGCCTGACGACAGCCCACGGAGACCGCATGCCCCGCTTCGCCGATCACCTCTACGCCCCCGGCCCGGACAACCCCTTTCCCGGCATCAAGGTGCTGGAGCGCCGCCTGGCGCGGCCGATTCCCCACCGCCTGGGCTCCAACGAGGGCCTGGACATGCCCCACAGCGCCCTGCGTCGCCACTTCGGCGACGCCATGGTCGAGCACGTCTACGGCTACGGCGACGCCGAGGCGCTGGGCATCCGCCGGCGGATCGCCGATCAGCAGGGCATCCCGCTGGAGGCGCTGCTGGTGGACGCCGGCGCCGACAGCCTGCTGGCCCTGACCCTGCGGGCGGTGGCCACGCCGGGCGTCGCCGTGGTGGCCTCCGCTGGCACCTACCCCACCTTCGGCTACTTCGCCCGCGGCCAGGGCTGCCGGCTGGTGGAGGTCGACTACGATCAGCGCCCCGGGCGCCTGGCGCCGGACCTGGCGGCCCTGGCCCGCCGCGCAAATGAGGAAGACGCCCGGCTGGTCTACCTGGCCAACCCCGACAATCCCAGCGGCCACCTCCACGACGACGACGCCATCCGCCGGCTGCGCGAGGCGCTGCCGGCGGATTGCTGGCTGCTGCTGGACGAGGCCTACCACGACTTCCGGCCGGACGCCGATGCGCCCTTCGCCGCCGAGGTGCTGCCCGGGGTGATTCGCTGCCGCACCCTGTCCAAGGCCCATGGCCTGGCCGGGCTGCGGGTGGGCTACGCCATCGCCGAGCCCGAGACCCTGGCGATGCTGATGAAGGTCCGCATCCACTACGCGGTCGCCACCCTGTCCCAGGCCGCCGCCGAGGTGGTGCTCGACCACCCCGAGGAGACCCGGGCGCATATCGCGGCGGTGGTGGAACGGCGGGAACGGCTGGCCGAGCGCCTGCGCGCGCTGGGCGGCGAGGTGCTGCCCAGCGCCACCAACTTCGTCGCCGTGCGGCTGGACGACGCCGAACGCGCCGCCAAGGTACACCGCAGCCTGCTGGAGGACGGCAAGCTGGTCGCCCGCCCCGGGCACCCGGCCCTGGGCCGCCTGTTGCGCATCACCGCCGTGGAGGACGCCCTGGCGCCGGGGCGGCTGGACGCCCTGGAGGCCGCCCTGGGCGAGGCGGGCTGAGCGCGCCGGCGGCCTCGCCTCAGCGCTCGGCCGGACGCAGGGAGTCGCCCCGGCCGACCGCGTAGTACAGCAGCCCCGCGGCCCGGGCGGTTTCGGGCTCGAAGAGGTTGCGGCCGTCCACCACCACCGGCAGCGTCAGCCGCGACTTGAGCCAGGCGAAGTCCACGCTGCGGAAGGCCTTCCACTCGGTGCAGATCACCAGCGCATCGGCGCCCTCCACCGCCTGGACGCGATCCTCGACCAGCGCCAGGTCCTCGCGCTCGCCGTAGAGGCGGCGGCACTCGTCCATGGCCTCCGGATCGTAGGCCTGGACCCGGGCCCCGGCGGCCCACAGCGCCTCCATCAGGGTGCGGCTGGGGGCATCGCGCATGTCGTCGGTGTTGGGCTTGAAGGCCAGGCCCCAGAGCGCGATGGTGCGCCCGGCCAGGTCGCCGTCGAAGGCTCGCGACAGCTTGGCGAACAGGGTCTGCTTCTGGCGCCGGTTGACGGCCTCCACGGCCCCCAGCAGCTCGGCCTCATAATCGACCTCGCCGGCGGTGCGCGCCAGGGCCTGGACGTCCTTGGGGAAGCAGGAGCCGCCATAGCCGCAGCCCGGGTAGATGAACTGGTAGCCGATGCGCGGATCCGAGCCGATGCCCCGGCGCACCTGCTCCACGTCCGCCCCCAGCCGCTCGGCCAGGTTGGCGATCTCGTTCATGAAGCTGATCTTGGTGGCCAGCATGGCGTTGGCGGCGTACTTGGTCAGCTCCGCCGCCCGCACGTCCATGAACATCAGCTTGTCATGGAGGCGAATGTAGGGCGCGTAGCACTCGCGCATCAGGGTCTTCACCCGCTCGGACTCGGTGCCGACGATGATGCGGGCGCCGTGGGTGAAGTCCTCGATGGCCGCGCCTTCCTTGAGGAACTCCGGGTTCGAGCAGACCTCGAAGTCGATCGCCGCGCCGCGCTCGGCCAGGGCGCCGGCCACCGCGGCCTTGACCCGGTCCGCGGTGCCCACCGGCACGGTGGACTTGTCGACGACCACCTTCTCCTCGGTCATGTGCCGGCCGATGGTCTCGGCCACCGCCAGCACGTACTGCAGGTCCGCGCTGCCGTCCTCGTCCGGGGGCGTGCCCACGGCGATGAACTGCAGCACGCCGAAATCCACCGCAGCAGCCGGGTCGGTGGTGAAGCGCAGCCGGCCCTCGGCCACGTTGGCCTTGACCATCTCCTCGAGTCCCGGCTCATAGATCGGAATCTCGCCGGCCTCCAGGCGGGCGATCTTGTCGGCGTCCACATCCATGCACATGACGTCGTGGCCGACATCGGCCAGGCAGGTGCCGGTGACCAGGCCCACATAGCCGGTGCCGAAGATGGTGATTTTCATGCAAGTTCCTTGTGAGGTTCGAGGTTCGAGGTTCGAGGTTCGAGGTTCGAGGTTCGAGGTTCGCCGGGGACGATGCCAAGTCATTGGCTATGCTGGCAAGCGAGCATTATACAAGGGACCGAGGGACTCACTATGCGATTCGAGGATCTGGAAGTCTGGAAGCGCGCGGCACGCCTGAGCGTGCACATCTACCAGGACTTCCAGGCATCCAGGGACTTCGGCTTCAGGGATCAGATTACCCGGTCATCGCTTTCCATCGCCAGCAACATTGCCGAAGGGTACGAGCGGATCGGCGAGAAGGACCGGGTGCGTTTTCTCAACTACGCCAAGGGCTCCTGCGGCGAGCTACGCACCCAGATCTACATCGGCATGCAGATCGGATACATCGAGCCGCAAACGGGAAACCGGTGGGTGGAGGAAACCCACGCACTCTCCCGAATGCTGTATGGCCTAATGAATCACTTTCGCCACCGCAAATAGATCCTCGCCCCTCGAACCTCGTCCCTCGCCCCTCGTTCCTTACACCCCATAAAACCCGCGATACCAGTCCACGAACCGCCGCACGCCTTCCTCCACGCCGACCCGCGGCCGATAGCCGGTGGCGGCGAACAGGGCCTCGGTGTCGGCCCAGGTGCGCGGCACGTCGCCCGGCTGCATGGGCTGGAAGTCGCAGATGGCCTGGCGGCCGGTGGCGGCCTCCACGGCCCGCACGAAGTCCATCAGCGCCACGGGGCTGCCGTGGCCGATGTTGTAGAGGGCATAGGGTGCACCGCCGGCCGCCTCGTCCGTGCCCCTTCCCGGCACCACGTCCAGGATGCGCACGATGCCCTCGACGATATCGTCGATGTAGGTGAAGTCCCGGGACATCTCGCCGTGGTTGTAGATCTCGATGGGCTCGCCGGCCAGCACCGCGCGGGCGAACTTGAACATCGCCATGTCCGGCCGCCCCCAGGGCCCGTAGACCGTGAAGAAGCGCAGGCCGGTGGTCGGCAGCTCGTAGAGGTGCGCGTAGGTGTGGGCCATCAGCTCGTTGGCCTTCTTGGTGGCGGCATACAGGCTGATGGGATGATCGACGTTGTCGTCGGTGGCGAAGGGCACCTTGTCGTTGGCGCCGTAGACCGAGCTCGAGGAGGCATAGACCAGGTGCTCGACGCGCTGGTGTCGGCAGCCCTCCAGGACGTTGAGGTGCGCGATCAGGTTGGCGTCGGCATAGGCATGCGGGTTCTCGAGGGAGTAGCGCACGCCCGGCTGGGCCGCCAGGTGGACGACCCGGTCGAAGCCTTCCTCCGCGAAGAGCCGGGCCGTGGCCTCCCGGTCGGCGAGGTCGAGGCGCCGGAAGCGCACGTCCGGGCAGTCGCCCAGGTCGTCGAGTCGTGCCTGCTTGAGGGCGACGTCGTAGTAGGCGTTGAGATTGTCGACGCCGAGGATCTCGTGGCCCCGGCCGGACAGGCGGCGAGCCACGGCATGGCCGATGAAGCCCGCCATGCCGGTAATCAGCAGTTTCATTGCAGCGCGTTCTCCCTCTCGCAGGTAAGGCCGGCCATGACCGCCGGCCGCTGTGCAGCGGGCGATTATACCCCAGGCGGCAGGCATCGGCAGGGCCGGGCGGCGCGCGCCAACTCGTGGTAGGATGCGCGGCTCGACGACCGCCCGACACGCCTGCGCCTGTCAGTTACTGGAGCCCTGCATGAGCCAAGCGACCTCGCCCACCAAGCGCTTCGCCTTCGTCATCGAGGACCTCTACGGCGGCGGCGCCCAGAAGTCGCTGCTCTACACCGCCGACCAGCTTCGCCAGCGCGGCCATGCGGTCAGGGTCTTCACCCTGCGCGAGCGGGTCGAGCACCGCCTGCCCGACGGCCTCGAGATCGACAACCTCGCCGTGGTCACCCGTTTCACCAAGGCCACCAGCACGGTGCTCACCGAGAAGTGGCAGGCCTCGCGCATCGCCCGCGCCCTGGCGTCCTGGGGCCCCGACGTGGTGATCTCCTGCTCCTGCGACAAGATCACCCGCCACCTGGACCTGCCCGAGCTGTACTTCTGGGTGAAGTCCGACGTCTCGGCCAAGTTCAGCGACCCCGCCAAGCGCGAGCGGGCCTTCGACAAGGTGCGCCGCTTCTATCGCCACCGCCGGGTCATCGCCGTCTCCCAGGGCGTCAAGGAGAACCTGGAGCGGGTGGTCGGGCTGGACGCCGAGCGCATCGTGCCCATCTACAATCCCTACGAGCGCGAGCCCTTCACCGCCATGGCCGAGGAACCCGCCGAGCTTCCGGACGGCGACTACTTGCTGTGCGTCGCGGCCATCGAGCCGCGCAAGCGCCACGACCGCCTGCTGCGGGCCTATGCCCAGAGCGGCGTGAGCACGCCGCTGGCGATCATGGGCAAGGGCAAGCCCGAGCACGAGGCCGCGGTGCGCGAGCAGATCGAGGCCCTGGGGCTCGAGGACCGGGTGCTGTGGCTGGGCTATCACCACAACCCCTACCCCTTCATCCGCGGCGCCAAGGCGCTGGTGCTCGCCTCGGATGCCGAGGGCCTGCCCCGGGTGCTGATCGAGGCGTTGCTGCTGCACACGCCGGTCGTCAGCGTCGACTGCCCCAGCGGCCCCCGCGAGATCCTGACCCAGGAGCTGGCCGACTTCCTGGTCGCCCCCGACGACGAAAAGGGCCTGGCCGACGCGCTCGCGCGCATGGACCAGGCCCCGGTGACCATCGAGCCGCGCCATTACCGGCAGTTCCTCAAGGAGACGGTGCTGCCCCAGTTCGAGGCGCTCTAGGATGCAGCTGCTCGACATTCCCTTCGACGACCGGCGCCGGCGCTATCTGGTGTTCCACGCCGACGGCCTGCCGACGCGGCTGCGCCTGGCCAGCACCTCGACCACCGCCTCCTTCGAGGCCGTGGGCAGCAGCCGCTTCTACCTCTCCGCGGACGAGCGCATCCTGGCCAAGGTGGTGCCCGACAAGTTCGATCGCCGGCGCGCCCCGCTCGCCTGGGCCTGCCGCGACTACCTGGAGAAGCGCTGGCTGCTGCAGTCGGACGCCCGCAAGGAATTCCTGAGCCTGCGCATCCTCCGGGGCGCCGGCCTCGCCACCCCCCGCTGCCACGGCTGGGGCGTCTCGCTGAATCCCGGCAACTGCAACGCCTCGCTGCTGCTGGTGGAGCACCTGGCCGATGCCCGGCCGGGCGGCGAGGTATTCGACGCCCTGGACGAAGGCGGACGGCGGCGCTTCCTGGAACGCTTCTGCGCGGAGGTCGCGCGGCTGGCACACGCCGGCTATGTGCACCGCGACCTGCACTACAACAACCTGTTGATCGACGCCGGCGGCCGCATCCTCTGGATCGATGCCCATGTCAGGCGCCTGCCGCGGCGCCGGCAAGCATGCTGGCCCGCCATCCGCGGCGCCTTGACGGCCAACAAGCTGAGAGGCGAGGCATACCGCGACTTCGCGGAACGGCGCATGCACCGGCTCTGGCACGCCCCTCCCGCTTAGGCGCCACACACGGCGCCGCCCGCTTCTTCTCGATTCACCTCACCGGAACACACGCGCATATGGCCCACGCCCTCTTCCTCATCGACCAGCTCGCCAGCGGCGGCGCTCCCCGCTCGGTGCTCAAGGTGACACGCGCACTACTGGCAAGCGGCGTCCGCGTCACCCTGATTTCGCTCTCCGAGCGCACGGGGCTATCGGTGCCCGATGGGGCCCAGCTGCACGTGGTGCCCTTCACGCCCCGGGGGCGCTGGCAGAAGCTGCGCCGCTACCGCCTGCATGCCGAACGTCTGGACGCCTTCCTCGACGGTCGCCAGGAGCGCTTCGACCTGGTGGTCTCGAACCTCCATCAGGCTCATCAGGTGGTCCGACGCTCGCGACTGGCCGACCGAGCCTGGCTATGCATCCGCTCCGATCCCTGGCAGGAGCTGCTGTCCAACAAGGCCGGATGGCGACGCCTGGTGAAGAAGGCCAAGGTCAGGCGGCTCTATGACGACAAGCGGGTCATCGCCCTGTCACGCACCAACCTGGCATCGCTCGCCAGGATCGGCAGTCGCCCATGTCGCGCGGAGGTCATCCCCAATGTGCTGGACGTGACGCGGGTTCGCGAGCTGATGCGAGACGAGATCGCGGAGCCATGGCTGCGAGACGCGCCCTTCTGCGTCTACGTGGGGCGTCTCAACATGCGCCAGAAACGGCTGGATCGCCTGTTGAAGGCCTTCCAGGCCAGCGAGGTGACGCAGCGACTGGTCCTGATCGGCGACGGCGACCACGCGGCCGTGGAGCGGGAAATCGAGGCCCTGGGCCTGCAGGAAAGCGTGATCAAGCTGGGGCCACGCGACAACCCCTACCCGTACATGCACCGGGCCAGCGCCCTGCTGCTGGCCTCCGACTACGAGGGCCTGCCCAACGTGCTCCTCGAGGCGCTGGCCTGCGGCACTCCCGTCGTGAGTACCGACTGCCTGTCGGGGCCCCGCGACATCCTGACCGGCCGGCTGGCGCAGGGCCTGGTCCCCCTGGACGATATCGACGGTTTCGCCCGCGCCATCCGCTCGAGCATCGAGGCGCCCCCCGCGATACCCTCTGAGGCGGTGGAGGCCTATACGCCCGAGGCCGTGGCCGCCCGTTATCGGGCCCTGATGGAATAGCCTCGGCCGCCGTGACGAAGCGCAGGCTCAGGTTCGGACGGAACCGAGCCGATCACCGGGCCCGACCCGGCGAATCGCCCTGGCCGGAATGCCCGCCACCACCACATCATCGCCGAAGGGCTTGGTGACCACGGCATTGGCACCGACGATCACCCGATCGCCGACCCGACCTTCCCCCACGAACTTGGCGCCCGGATAGACGGTCACGTCATCGCCGATGCGCGGCATCAAGCCATCGTGGTCGCGAGGGGCGGCCCCGAGCGAGACCTGCTGGTACAACTGGCAACGCTTTCCGATGCGCAGGCCCTTGCCGATCACGATCGATGTCGGGTGGGGCAGTCGCAGGCCTCGGCCGATGGCCGAGGTCGGCTCCGCGTAGAGCCCGAAGCGCATCGCCAACCGTACCAGCTGACGCTGAGCCAGGTAGCGACATCGGTAATGCGTCAGCAACTGGGCCAGGCGCAGGCGCAGCACGGCCTGGCGGCCGAGGTTGGTGGACCACAGGGCCTTGAGCAGACGAAGGCCGAACAAGGAAGGCTTCCCGCCCAGCACCTCTTGGTCGAGGCAATCGCGAAACTGGCTAAACGTCATTCCATCACCTGCGGTATTAGTGCATGCGCCTCGTTCAGCCTGCCCTCTATCGAGGCCTGGGCCATGTGAAGCCTTCGGGGTAGGCCATCGGATCCCGCGCTCCCGGGGCGGTTTCGGGCCGGCAAGCCTGAAGGGCATGGCGCAACCGGTCCAGGGCATCGCCGCCTTCGCTCCCACGGGTGACGTCGTGCCACCAGTCGCGATGCACCGCCTTCACGCGCACCGGCACCGACGGCAGGCCCAGGCGCTGGGCCATGGCCAGCCGATGCAGGCCGCGATTGATCTTGATCAGTCGCCCCTCGCGGCTGACGGCCACCCCGAGTTCGTCCTTGCCGCGGCTGGCATCGAAGCCGCGGGCCGCCATGTCGTCGAGGAAGCTGAGGTATACCTTCAGGTACAGCAGGATCCGCTCATCGGAATCCAGCATCACGCCTTGCTGGTGCGACGACCAGGGCCGGCCGTCCCGGAGCCGATCCCGCAGCGCCCCGAAGCGCTCGCTGTGCCTCAGGTCATGGCGATGCTCGTCGAGGTCGCTGATGAAGCGATAGCGCGAGCTGAAACGCAGGTCGCCGCGCCGCAGGTCCCAGTCGCCGTCCCAGATGAAGTGGTTGGACGACGGGCGTTCCCGATGGGGATAGCCTCGCCAGTCGGTGCTGCGGATCAGTTGGCGCGGATCGACATGCAGCACCAGGGCCTCGCCCAGGCGCGCCTCGACGGCGCGGCGCGGCAGCCCCAGCCGCTCGAGTCGCCCGGCCCCAGGCCACCGTCTCGCCCACCAGGCGAGCAGGCCGCGCTCGACCGGCCCCGCCAGATGGGCCTGGAGGCCATCGCGAACGGCCACCTGCCAGCGTGCACGCATCACGCGCCAGCGCAGCCGATCGTCATACAGGGGCACGAAGGCCGGGTCGCCGGCGGGCGCCAGGGGAACGCGGCGACCGGCCACGAGTGAGATGGGTTCCTGTCTCATGCCGACTCCACCGACTGTCCCGAGTCGATGAAGGCCTGCGCCACACGGGCCGGCCGGAAGTCATCCAGCCAGGCCTCCTCGATCGGCGGCTTGTCCCGGGCCACCGCCCGGCGAATGCCCTCGGCCAGGCCGTCGACGCTGTGGGGGGTAATGCAGTCCTCCAGCTCGCCCTTGAGGATCTCGCGAATGCCACCGGGACAATCGACACTCAGCACCGGGGTGCCACAGGCCAGCGCCTCGAAGAGCACGATGCCCATGCCCTCGAAGCGGGAGCTGAGCACGAACAGGCGGGCATGGCGCATCCAGGGATAGGGGTTGGCCCGTTGGCCGGCGAAGACCACCCGCTCGGCAATCCCCAGCTCCCGGGCCAACGCCTCGAGGTGATCGCGCTCCTGGCCATCCCCCACCAGCACCAGGGGCAGGCTCACGCCGGAGCGAGCATAGGCGCGCAGCAGCAAGGCATGGTCCTTGGCCGGCACCAGGCGCGCCACGTTGACCAGATAGGGCGCGTCCGGCAGGTCGGCCTCCGCTTCCCGCATGGCGCGGCGGATGCCATCGATCGGACACGGATTCGGGATGACCTCCAGGGAGCGCGGCTCGAACCCCCACGCCGCCTGCGCCCTCTCGGCGCTTTCGGCCACGCCTCGGGAGACCGCCACCAGGTGGCGACCATGGAACAGCAACCGCGACTGCGCCCGACGCCGGGCGGTTCGCCTGCCCTGGTGGAAGATGTTCTCCAGCACGTAGCGGGCCCGCTCGTCGCGGAAGCTCCAGACGAGCTCGAAGGTGCCGATGCCGCGAAACACGATCCGGTCGAACCGGCCGTGGTACCGCTCGACCCGGCGCAGCCAGCGCCGGAAGACCCAGCCACCCATCACGCCGGTGCCGATGAACAGCGAGCGCTTCATGAGCGGGTTGAGCACCAGTCGCGCCAGCAGCTCCAGCAGCAGCCCGATGCCCGTCAGCCGGCTCCACCAGCGCAGGTTCAGGCGATGCACATGCACATCGTCGCGTTCGGGGGCCAACGGCCTTGCGACCTCCCGCAGGCTGAGCAGGTGGCTCTCGTAGCCCGCCTCGGCGAAGGCATCGGCCAGGTTGACCGCCACGCGTTCCATGCCCCCCATCTTGAGGGAGCGCACCACGACCAGGGTTCTCATCCGCTTGACCTATCCGTACGACGCCCCAGCACGGGCCGGCCGCTGTGCGCCTGCCAGCGCCAGATATGGGTCACCAACCCGCCCATGACCAGGGTGAAGGCATAGCCGCCGGACCAGAACGCCAGGTAGGACTCGAACTGGTTGGCGATCATGAAGAAGACGAAGAAGCCGGCGCCGAACAGGGCCATGTCCCCGGGCATCGCCCCGCCCCGCCAGGCCAGCCAGGTGCCCCGGGCGACCCAGGCCGCCAGCACCGCGATCACGCCGGCGCCCAGCAGCCCATAGCCGACGAGCACCTCCAGCAGGGTATTGTGCAGGTGGCCGAAGCGCTGGCGAATGTGGGTGGGCAACCACTCGGTTTCCTCCATGACCAGGCTTCGCCCCTCGCCTCCCCAGCCGACGAGGGGGCGCTCGGCGATCCACTCCAGGGCGGCACGCCAGGAATGGAGGCGAACACCGACGCTGGAATAGGGCACATTCTCCCAGTCGCCCTGCAAGGCGCTGACCACCACCGCCCGCTCGGCGAGCGCCCGGCGCTCGACGGTATCGTGGAAGAACGCCCCCAGGCTCGAGACCACCAGCGACGCGGCCAGCGCCCCGGCCCAGAAACGACGCCGGCCGCTCCCCTTCCCGGCCCTGGCCAGGCCGGCAAGGCAGGCCCAGGCCAGCAGCACGACCAACAGCGCCGCCAGCAAGGCCAGCCAGACACCCCGGGTCTGGGTCACCACGACCCCCACCAGGCAGGCGACCAGCATCGCGCCCCAGGCCAGCCGCCGGCCCCAGGCCCAGCGCCCGGCGGCCAGGGCACGCGGGGCGAAGCAGGCCAGGCCCATTGCCGCGACGCCGAACAGCATCGCCGCATGCTGGGCATTGTGGATGCCGAAATCCACCCGGCTACCATCCAGCCCGCGCTGCCAGCTCTGCCAGCCCTGGCCCTCCAGCCAGGCCGCCAGCAACAGCCCGGGCACGGCGAGGGCCCAGGTCCATAGGGTCAGGCGGGTGCTACCGCCCAGCCACCAGGCCATGCCGATGAACAGGAACCACTTGGCCATGCGGTCCAGCTCGGGGTTGTCCGGCAGCCACTGGGGATGGTGAAGGTAGCCGAGCCCCCAGGTCAGCAGCTGCGAGAGCACGATCGCCAGCAATAGCCATAACGGGGCCGAGGCGCGCAGCCCCCGCCCCCAGCGCAGCACGGCGAACAACCCCAGCAGGGCCATGACGGTACCGGCCTTCTGGCCGATATCCGGCCAGGCCAGCCGCCCGGTGGCGTACAGGAAGGTGGCGGCAAGCCCCAGCCATAGCAGGGCAGTCGGGAAGCCGCGCTCGGGGAACTGGCGGACGACTCTGATATCGGGGGAAGGAACGTGGCCCAAGGTGCTCGACTGCCTGCATCGCGATGGAAATGGCGGAGCATGCTACCAGAATTCCGCCCGGGCAGTAGGCCGATATCGCCCCCGTACGCCCGGCTGATCCCGGCTTCACCCCGCCACTGGCCGCTTCTAGCGGGCCGTTCCCCTCACGTCCAGCGACACCACCTCGGCGGCCTGGCCCGCCTCCGTCGGCAGGGGGCCCAGCAGGTCGCACAGCCCGCTGCCATGGGAAAAGCCATCCACGCCCCGCTTGAGCGTCTCGCAGGCCTGGTGGCTGTCCAGGCGCGCCTCGGCCTCGTGCAGCGCCTGGAGCAACTCGCCGAGCGTCTCGGCGGGCAGCACCGCCTCCCGGGCGCGCATGATCTTGGGATGCGAGGTGCCGACCACGTTCTCGCCGATCAGCAGCTCCTCGTAGAGCTTCTCGCCGGGGCGCAGCCCGCTGAAGGCGATCTCGATGTCGCCCCCCGGATGGGCCTCGTCGCGGACCTCCAGGCCGGTCAGCCGGATCATCCGCCGGGCCAGGTCGACGATCTTCACCGGATCGCCCATGTCCAGCACGAACACGTCCCCGCCGGCGGCCATGGAGCCCGCCTGGATCACCAGCAGCGCCGCCTCCGGGATGGTCATGAAGTAGCGGGTGATCTCGGGATGGGTCACGGTCACCGGCCCGCCCTGCTCGATCTGGCGACGGAACAGCGGGATCACCGAGCCGCTGGAGCCCAGCACGTTGCCGAAGCGCACCATGGAGAAGATGGTGCGATGCTCCCCCTGGTCGCCGTGGCGCACCGCCAGGTCCTGCAGCACCAGTTCGGCCATGCGCTTGGTCGCACCCATCACGTTGGTGGGGCGCACCGCCTTGTCGGTGGAGATCAGCACGCAGCGCTCCACGCCCGCCCTGGCGGCGCTCTCCGCCACCACCCGGGTACCGCGCACGTTATTGCGTACGCCTTCCAGCACATTGTGCTCGACGATCGGCACGTGCTTGTAGGCGGCGGCATGGTAGAGGGTGTCGACCGCGTAGCGGCGCAGCGTCGCCTCCATCCGCTCTCGGTCACAGACATTGCCCAGCAGCGGGTAGATCGGGAAGTCCGCGCCCATGTCGCGCTTCAGCGCCTCCAGCTCCTGGTCGATGGCGTAGAGCCCGTACTCGCTGATCTCGTAGAGCACCAGGGCCCGGGGGCCGCCGCGCATCACCTGGCGACACATCTCGCTGCCGATCGAGCCGCCGGCGCCGGTCACCATCACCACCTTGCCGCGGATGCTGGCGTCCACCAGCGACTCGTCCGGCGGCACCGGATCCCGCCCCAGTAGGTCCTCGAGATCCACCTCGCGCAATTGGTCGACGCTGGCCTCGCCGGAGACAATCTCCGGCATCGACGGCACCGTCTGCACGTGCACCGGCAGGTCCGTCAGCTGGTCCAGGGCCCGCTTGCGCTGGGCCTTGGTGGCGTTGGGCATCGCCAGCAGCACGCGCTTCAGCCCCTGGCGTGCGACGATATCGGCGATCGATGCCGGTTCCAGCACCTTCACGCCCTTGATGGTGCTGCCCCACAGCGTCGGGTCGTCGTCGAGGAAGGCGGTCACCACGAACTCGCGCCCGCTGGAGAGCGCCATCGCCAACTGGGCCCCGGCGCCGCCGGCGCCGTAGATGGCCACCGGCTCCTTCTGGGCAAAATGGCGACTCAGCCAGTGATAGTAGCTGCGCACCAGCAGCCGGGTGCCGCCCACGTAGACCAGGGTCACCAGGGCGAAGTTGACCGGCACCGAGCGCGGAAAGCTCTCCCAGCCATAGAAGAAGGCCGCCGCCCACATCATCAGCGCCAGCAACACCGCGCCCTTGACTACCGCCCACAACGCCTGGGGCCCCATGAAGCGCACCACGGCGCGGTAGAGCCCCAGCCGGGCGAACACGAACACCCCCACCGGCGACACCACTAGGAATAGCCACCAGTAGGGCTCGATGAAGCGCGCCGGCCACCACTCGGCCAGGCGCAATGCATAGGCCGACCACAGCGCCAGCGGCAGCGCCACCAGGTCGGCGGCCACCATCAGCAGGCGCTTCCTGGCCCGGCTCATGCTGGCGAAGCGCCGGTGCATCCTGTCAGATCGCGTCATGCCTGCATCCCTCGGTCGGCCGGGCGCCACAACGGTGCCCGGCCGAACACTCCTGGTTCAGAGCAGCTTCATCAGCTGCATGATGATGTCCTGCTGCGACAGGCGCTCGGTATTCACGCTGGCCTCCGGGGCGGACGGCACCTCGTAGGGGCTGTTGATCCCGGTGAAGTCGCGGATTCGCCCTTCCCGGGCCTTCTGGTAGAGCCCCTTGGGATCGCGCTGCTCGCAGATGTCCAGCGGCGTGTCCACGTGCACCTCGACGAAGTCGCCGTCGTCGAACAGCGCCCGGGCCGCGTCACGGTCGGCGCGGAACGGCGAGATGAAGGCGGTGATCACGATGACGCCCGCCTCGGCGAACAGCCGCGCCACCTCGCCGACCCGGCGGATGTTCTCGGCCCGGTCGGCCTCGCCCATCCCCAGGTCCTTGCACAGGCCATGGCGGATGTTATCACCGTCCAGCAGCATGGTGTGGTAGCCGCGGCGATTGAGCTCTACTTCCAGGGCATTGGCCAGGGTCGACTTGCCGGAGCCGGAATAGCCGGTGAACCACACGCACTTGCCGGCATGGCCGTTGAGCCGCTCGCGCATGGCCTGGGTCACGCTGGTGCGGTTCCATACCACGCTGGCCTTGCTGTCGTGCTCGCGGAACTCGTAGGGCAGCTCGCTCTCCAGCGGCCGGTGGATCATACCCGCCCCCACGGTGATGTTGGAGAGCCGGTCGATGACGATGAAGCTGCCGGTCCCGGGGCTGGTGCGGTAGTCGTCCACCGGCACCGGCGCCGTCAGCTCCACCCGGCAACGGGCGATGGCGTTGAGGTCCAGGTGGTCGGCGTGGCGCTGCTCGAGGGTATTGACGTCGACCTGGTAGTCGATCGCCGAGACCTTGCCGGCGGCGTCGCGGGTGGCGAGCTTGAGGTCATAGAGCCGCCCCGGCTCGAGGGCCGTCTCGTGCATCCACACGATGTCGGCCTCGAAGCGCGTGGCCAGCGGCACCTCGTCGTCCTTGGCGACCAGCCAGTCGCCCCGGGAGATATCGATCTCGTCTGCCAGGGTGACGGTGATCGCCTGCCCCGGGTAGGCCGTCTCGAGGTCACCGTCGAAGGTGACGATGCGCTCGACGGTGGACACCTTGCCGGAAGGCAGCGCGCGGACGGTCTGGCCCGGCGTCAGTACCCCGGCCGCCAGGGTGCCGGCGTAGCCGCGGAAATCCAGGTGAGGCCGATTGACGTACTGCACCGGCAGGCGCAGGTCGCGCAGGTTCTGGTCATGGCTGACCTCGACGTGCTCCAGCAACTCGAGCAGGGCCGGCCCCTGGTACCAGCGCATCGCCTCGCTCTTGTTGACCACGTTGTCGCCCTTGAGCGCCGAGAGCGGCACGAAGCGAATGTCCCGCGCCCCGAGCTTCTCGGCGATCTCGCGATACTCGGCGACGATCTCCTCATAGCGTTCCTGGCTATAGTCCACCAGGTCCATCTTGTTGATCGCCACCACCAGGTGCTGGATGCCCAGCAAGTCGGCGATGAAGCTGTGCCGCCGAGTCTGGGTCTGCACCCCGTGGCGCGCATCGACCAGGATCACCGCCAGGCTGGCGGTGGAGGCGCCAGTGGCCATGTTGCGGGTGTATTGCTCATGGCCCGGCGTGTCGGCGATGATGAACTTGCGCCGATCGGTGGAGAAGAACCGATACGCCACGTCGATGGTGATGCCTTGCTCCCGCTCCGACTGCAGGCCATCCACCAGCAGCGCCAGATCCACCTCATCCCCGGTGGTCCCCGCCGTCTTCGACGCCTGGGTAATCGCCGCCAGCTGATCCTCGTAGATCATCTTCGAATCGTGCAGCAACCGCCCGATCAGCGTCGACTTCCCGTCGTCGACGCTGCCGCAGGTGATGAAGCGCAGGAGGTCTTTTTGCTCATGCTCTTTCAAGTAGGCTTCGATGTCGTCTGAGATCAATGTCGATTGATGCGACACAGTGATGTCTCCTTGGAGGGTGGCACAAGCTTGCGAGCTCCGGGCCTCGGGCTCCGAGCAGCCTGTGCCAACCTGAAAGTTCGTTGGTCATTTATGCGGGGAATGGGAAAGCGAATTGAGCAATGAGCCAAGCATTCGGGAGAGCAGCATGGCTTCCTGGCGCCACCGTTGACCAATGGGCTCAGGGATGTACCCGACCTCGATACCAATAATCGCCTGGGTAGCAAATTCCCCGCATGATCCCTTGGCGATCGAAACGAAGCGGAATTTTTCCTTTTCCGTGAATCGCTCGAAGCCTTCGGCAATATTACTCGGGATAGATAAGGCGGAGCGAGTGATCTGGTCCTTGAAGCCAAAATCTCGCAAGCCTTTCAATTCTCGATAAACCTCAACACTGAGCTGTTTACTACGCTGCCAGACTTCCATTTGTTCGTGGCGCATAAGACCTCCTTGTCGGCTTCGAGCTTCGAGCTTCGAGCTTCGAGCTTCGAGCTTCGAGCTTCGAGCTTCGAGCTTCGAGCAACATTGTAGCCCGTAGCCCGCAGCCCGTAGCCCGTTAGCCCGTTAGCCCGTAGCCCGCAGCCCGTAGCCCGTAGCCCGTAGCCCGTTAGCCCGTAGCCCGTAGCCCGTAGCCCGTAGCCCGTAGCCCGTAGCCCATAGCCCGTAGCCCGTAGCCCGTAGCTCAGAAGTATCCTTCTCGTTTTTTACGCTCCATCGAGCCGGCCTGATCGTGATCGATCGCCCGTCCGCTGCGCTCGCTGGTCCGGGTCAGCAGCATCTCCTGGATGATCTCGGGCAGGGTGGTGGCTTTCGACTCCACCGCGCCGGTCAGCGGATAGCAGCCGAGGGTGCGGAAGCGTACCCATTTTTCTTCCGGCACTTCGCCGTCTTCCAGCGGCAGGCGGTCGTCGTCAACCATGATCTCGATGCCGTCGCGCTGCACCACCGGGCGCGGCGCGGAGAAGTACAGCGGCACGATGGGGATGGATTCCAGGTAGATGTACTGCCAGATATCCAGCTCGGTCCAGTTGGAGAGCGGGAAGACGCGAATCGACTCGCCCTTGCCCACCTTGGCGTTATAGACGTTCCACAGCTCCGGGCGCTGGCTCTTGGGGTCCCAGCGGTGGTGCTTGTCGCGGAAGGAGAACACCCGCTCCTTGGCGCGGCTGGCCTCCTCGTCGCGACGCGCCCCGCCGAAGGCGGCGTCGAAGCCGTGCTTATCCAGGGCCTGCTTGAGGGCCTGGGTCTTCATCACGTCGGTGTACTTGGCGCTGCCGTGGTCGAAGGGATTGATCCCCGCGGCCCGGCCCTCCTCGTTGATGTGCTCGATCAGCTCCATCCCGGCTTCCCGCGCCATGCGGTCGCGAAACTCGATCATCTCGCGGAACTTCCAGGTGGTATTGACGTGCATCAGCGGGAACGGCGGCACGCCGGGATAGAAGGCCTTGCGCGCCAGGTGCAGCATCACCGAGGAGTCCTTGCCGATCGAATACAGCATCACCGGGTTGCGGAACTCCGCCGCCACCTCACGGATGATATGGATCGACTCCGCCTCGAGCTGCTTGAGGTGGGTCTGGCGTTCGGGGGTAATCTCGGTCATAGAATATCCGGGAATATTGGTTCAATTGGGAGAGCTGGAAGTTAGAAGCCGAAAGCTGGAAGTCCCCGGCTTCGCCGGGAGCTAAAAGCTGGAAGAACGCCCGCTTCGCGGGCTTAAGCTAGAAGAAAACCCACTGGAGCCCCGCTTTAGGGCATGGTTTTGACCTTGGGGTTTCTTCAAGCTTCCGGCTTCAGGCTCGCGCGGAGCGCCCCTTCCCAGCGCTCATCCCGCTGCCCGCAAACGATAAAGAACGGATTGAGCACGCTGTCCTGCTGGTTGCAACGCAGCGGCTCGAGGGTCTCGGCATTCAGCACCTGGCCGCCGGCGGCGGTGACCACGGCCTGGGCGGCGGCGGTGTCCCACTCGCAGGTGGGCGCGAGGCGCGGATAGAGATCGGCGGCGCCTTCGGCGACCAGGCACAGCTTCAGCGAACTGCCCATGGACACGCACTCGTGGGCCGGCAGGCCGGCACAGAAGGCCTCGAAGGTCTCGGCTCCGTGGCGGCGACTGCCCACCACCTTCCAGGGCTCGCGGCCTTCGGCGGGAAGCGCGCGCACCCGAATCGGCGTGCGGGTAGTCCCCTCGAGCTTGAAGGCGCCTTGCCCTGCCTGCCCCACCCAGCTGATGCCGGCCTCCCCCAGTGCAGGGGCATGCACGATGCCGAACACCGGCACGCCGTCTTCGATCAGCGCGACGTTGAGGGTGAATTCACCGTTCTTCTTGATGAACTCCTTGGTACCGTCCAGCGGATCGATCAGCCAGTAGCGCTCCCAGCCCCGGCGGGTCTCGAAGGGTATCTCGCCGGACTCCTCGGAGAGGATCGGCACCTCCGGTGTCGCCGCCTCGAGCAGCGCCACCAGGGCATGATGCGACGCCATGTCCGCCTCGGTCAGCGGGCTCTCATCGGCCTTGGTTTCCACATCGAAGTCACGCCGATACACGGCCATCACCTCACGACCCGCGGCATGCACGCCCTCGATCAAGCGGGAACGCAGATCGTCAGTTACGAAATTGGTCAAAAGAAACTCCTTTCCAAATAAGCTCGAAGAGCGCCGCTTCGCGGCTGGATGCTAGAAGCTGGAAGAAACCCCAAGGTCAAAATCATGCCCAAAGGCCGGACTCAAGAGGGTTTTCTTCAAGCTTCCGGCTTCAAGCTTCCAGCTCTCTGACCGCGAAGCGGTCAGAAGGGCCACACCACCGGTATCAACCCCACCGCCGTGACACCGACGATCAGGCTCAGCGGGGCGCCGAGGCGCAGGTAGTCGAGAAAACGATAGCCGCCGGGCCCCAGCACCATCAGGTTGGTCTGGTAGCCCAGCGGGGTCATGAAGCTCGCCGAGGCGGCGAACATGATCGCCACGGCGAAGGGTAGTTCGTTGACGCCCAATTGCTCGGCCACCGCCATGGCGATGGGGAACATCAGCACCGCAGCGGCGTTGTTGGTGATCAGCTCGGTGAAGATCACCGTCATCGCGTAGATCACCGCCAGCGCCGTCCAGGGGGCCAGGCCGTCGATCAGCAGCAGCCACTGGGCGATCTGGGCGGCGGCGCCGGTCTTGGCCATGGCCGCTCCCAGGGCGAAGGAGGCGGCGATCACGATCAGCACGGTCAGGTCGAGGTAGCGCCGCGCCTTGCTCGCCGGCACGCAGCGGGTCACCAGCATGGCCCCGCCGGCCAGCAGCGCGGCCTCGAGGATGCTCAGCCACCCGCTGGCACTGGCCGTCACCATCGCCCCCAGGATGGTAATCGCCAGCGGAGCCTTGCGGAAGTCCGGCGGCGTGGAGTCGTTCAGCCCGCTTACCAGCAGGAAGTCCTTGCGGTAGCGGTACTGGTCGACGAAGTCCTGGGCGGCTTCCAGCAGCAGGGTATCGCCCACCTGCAGGCGAATGTCGCCCAGCTTGCCGGGCAGCCGTTGCCCATGGCGCGAGATGGACAGGATCACCGCTTGGTAGCGCGAGCGAAAGCGCGATTCCCGCACCGTCTGGCCCAGACCGGCGAAGTCCGGCCCGATCACCGCCTCCACCAGGCAGCGCCGGTGATGGTCGATGTCCAGCTTGTGCACGTCGCCGTTGGCGGGGCGCAGGCCATGGATGCGCCGCAGCTCCCGGGCACACTCAGGGGCGCCGATGAACACCAGCACATCGCCGGCCTGCAGCTCGGTCTCTGGCGGCACCGCGGTGAGCAGACGGCCATGGCGCTCGATATCGGCCAGGTAGCCATGGCTGAGGCTACGCAGGCCCGCATCGGCGATCGACTTGCCCACCAGCGGGCCCTTGGCGGCCACCACCACCTCCACCGCATATTCCCGCGCCTGCTCCAACTGTTCCAGCACACCCCGGCGGTTGGGCAGCAGCCGGTCGGCGAATAGCATCAGGAAGACGCCGCCCACCATCAATAGCGGCACGCCCACCCAGGCCAGCTCGAACATCGAAAGCGACAGGCCGCGCTCGGTCTGCAGCAGGCCATCCACCACCAGGTTGGTGCTGGTGCCGATCAGCGTGCAGGTGCCGCCCAGGATGGCGGCGTAGCTCAGCGGCATCAGCAGCTTGGAAGGCGGCAGCTTGAGTCGGCTGGCCCACTCCTGGATAGCGGGAATGAACATCGCCACCACCGTGGTGTTGTTCATAAAGGCGCTCAGCCCCGCAGACGGCAGCAACACCCGCAACTGCGCCCGGCGCAGTCGTTTCGGCCGGCCCAGCAGGCCATGGGCGATCCACTGGATGGCCCCCGTCTCCTTGAGGCCGGCCGCCACTACATAGAGGGTAGCGATAGTCATCACCCCGGGGTTGGAAAACCCGACCAGGGCCTCGCCGGGGGTCAGGATACCGCTCACCACCAGCACGGCCAGCGCCGCCATCAGCACCACATCCGGCGCGATGCGGGTCGTCACCAGCGTGACGAGCACCGCCAGCACCGTGGCCAGCGTCAGGTATGCCCCTCCTCCCATCAGTAACGACTTTCCTTGCTTGCCAACGACGCTCCATCCACTTCGGGCGATATGCCCAGCCCGCTCAACACATTGGGCAAGGGCAGGGTCCAGATTCCCAGCTTGCGCCACACGAAATACAGCGCAACAAGGTTCTGCACCACCAGCACGAAGGCCAGCGCCATGGCCGCCCCCAGCGGGCCGAACAGCGGAATCAGCACGAAGAACATCGACAGCCCAATGGCATTGCAGATCAGCGCGATATTACGCATCAGGGTCTCATGCCCCGTCATGTTGAGCAGGAAGCCCACCGAGCCGGTCGCCACATTGACCAACTGGGCCAAGGCGATGATCCGCAGCAGAGGCGCCGCCTGGGGAAACTCGCTGCCGAACAGCCCCAACACCCAGCCCGGCACCAGCAGACACACCAGCAACAGGGGCGCGGCGATCGCTATGCCCAGCAGGGCGCCCTGTCGCGCCAGGCGGCCGAGGGCCGAGATATTGCCTTCCCTGTACAGGCTGGCGAAGCGTGGTGGAAAGATCGCATTGATGACGATCAAGATGAAGCCAATCAGAACGCCTGTCTGTTGTGAGGTCTTGAACAGACCGAGCCCCGCTTCACTCAGCAACCAGCCGGCCACCATGATACTCAGCACGGCCTGCATGAATCTGGCGAGGCTCATGACGAAGAATGCACGGGAAGAGGCATCGAACTGGTGCCGGCCAACACTTGGCGGCGAATTCTCATCTCGGGCCGACCAGCTCTGTCGACGCCACCAGCGCCAGAGCTGCCAGATGCCCTGCCCCAGCACCAGCCAGGCGGCACCGGCATAGGCCCAGCCAATGACCGCGAGCCTGGTCTCCTGAGTATATTGATGCAGCACCATCACCAGCCCGCCCGCCAGCAATGCGACCGAACCATTCTCCAGCAGGCAGGCCGTGGCCGGTTTGCGAATGCCCTTGAAGAAGCCGGAGAACAAGAACCCCAGGGTAAAGGCGGGCGTAGCGACGGCGATGCCCACCAGCACCTCGGCCAACCCCACGGTCCCGAACGTCCGCACCAGCACACCACGCCCGAAGAAGATGGCCAGGGCCAATACGATACTGAGAACCAGCGCCCTGCGACATGCCCAATACAGGTAGCGCATCACATGGGAGGAATCAGGCGACTCACCCACGTAACGCATCAGCGCGTTATCCATACCGAAGCGGGCCAGGATGGCGGCCCCCATCAAAAGGCTGTGTGCCAACGCATAGACGCCCACCCCTGCCGCACCGTAGAGCCGCCCCAGCACGACCACCAAGGCCAGGCTTCCCAGGGCCGCGATCCCCCTCGCCAGGAAGGTTCGCCCCAGCGCCAGCGCCATCTCGCCCTTCAATCGACCCAGCAGCCCCTGGCCCAATGACAAGATTCTCATCCGGCGTTATACCCGGTCGCCTCGTCCATCACCTCTCGCAACACGTCACACGTCTTGTCGATCTCTGCCTCGGTAAGCGTAGGGTGGCAAAGGAACATCAGGCTGGCCTCGCCCAGCTCACGCGCAACGGGCAGCGGCTTATCGGGCCGCCACTCCGTACCATCGAAGGCCTTCTCGCGATAGACCTCGGAACAGGAGCCCGAGAAGCAAGGTACGCCGCGGGCAACGATTTCCTGTTGGATGCGATCCCGATCCCAGCCATCTTCGAGCCGCTCGGGCTCGACGAACACGTAGCACTTGTAGGCGGCATGCTCGATATGCTCGGGGATGGCCGGTACCCGCAGCCCCTGGCATTCGGCGGCCGTTTGCCAGATCCGTTGGGCATTGGCCTGCCTGGCGGCCTTCCACTCGGGCATGCGCGCAAGCTGAATCCGCCCGATGGCGGCCTGCATCTCGGTGAGCCGCCAGTTGGTGCCGAAGCTCTCGTGCAACCACCGAAAGCCCGGCGGATGTTCACGCTCGTAGACGGCATTCCAGCTCTTGCCGTGATCCTTGTAGGCCCACATCCGGCGCCACAGGGCTTCGTCGTTGGTCGTGACCATGCCGCCCTCGCCGCCGGTGGTCATGATCTTGTCCTGACAGAAGGACCAGCAGCCCGCGTGGCCGATGCTACCCACGCTGCGCCCCCGATAGGTGGCGCCATGGGCCTGGGCGCAGTCCTCGATCACACAGAGGCCATGCCGCTCTGCCAAGGCCATCAACGCATCCATCTCGCAGGGCCAGCCCGCAAGATGCACGGCGAGGATCGCCCGAGTGTTGGGGGTGATCTTCTCGGCCACCGTCTCAGCGGTGATGTTCTGGGAATCACGATCCACATCGGCAAACACCGGCACCGTCCCGGCGGTGACGATGCTGGAGGCCGAGGCCAGGAAGGTACGTGAGGTGACGATCACCTCGTCTCGCCCCCTGCCCTCGCCTTCGCCGATCCCCAGCCCTTTTAGGGCAAGGTCCAGCGCCGTGGTGCCATTGGCGACGGCGATGGCATAATCCGTTTGCGCGAAGGCCGCGAATTCACGCTCGAATTCACGACCTTCGGTACCGGTCCAGTAGTTCACCTTGTTGGAAAGCAGCACGCGCTGCACCGCCTGGGCTTCTTCCTCGGTAAAGGAAGGCCAGGGGGAAAAGGGTCCATTCAGCATTCAACCACCTAAGTCGGTATCAACCTGTAGGAGCGCAATATATTGCGTGATCACCATTCTGCCATCATGCTAAACGCTTGATTTTGAGCCAGCTATCGTCTGCCAGATGTACCGCAGATCTCGGCCGAGGCTCCAATGTTGGATATAGTCGAGGTTGATACGCACCTTGTCGGGCCAGATCACCTCACGGTTGTAGGCTTCCGGGTCTTCCGCCGCGGCCAGCAGCTCTTCCTCGTTGCGATACTTGAGCGTCGCCGGGCCGGTGATGCCAGGGCGGATGCTCAAGAGCCGGCGTTCCTCTCCCGTCAGCCGGTCGGCGAAGCCGGGAACGTCCGGCCGGGGGCCAACGAAGCTCATGTCACCCAGCAGCACGTTCCACAGCTGGGGCAGCTCGTCGATCTTGGCCTTGCGGAAGAAACGCCCGAGGGGAGTGATGCGCGGATCCCCGGAGCGGGTCACCGTGGTACTCAGCTCACGGCTGGGCCTCATGGTCTTGATCTTGACCACCCGAAACAGACGACCATCCTTGCCCACCCGCCGCTGCACGAAGAATCCGTTGCTGCGGGTATCCCAGCTGGCGGCCAGCCAGGCTAGCAGAATCAGCCAACCGCTCAGCACCAGACCGATGGCCGACACCACCAGGTCGAAGGCACGCTTGATGGCCGCCTGACCGGCATCCAGTCCCTCACGTTCAAGCACGGTAGCCATAACGATCCAGTGTCTCTCCTACCAGGGATTCCAGTCGCGTCACTTCAGCTTCTTCCAGCGAGGCACGCCCCTTGCCAATACTCTTGCTGGACACGCTCGAAACGGCCTCACGGATGGCATCGGCGGGAACCTCGAGCCCCAGGAAGTCCACGATCCTGGACAACTGCTCTTGGGGTTCACGCACGAAGTCCTCGTAGCGAACGCGAATCACCTTATCCTGAGGCATCTCGGCGAAAGCCCTTTCCGCGTTCTCGACACAACGCTGCCACTGCAAGGCACAGACCTCGTTCAGGCTATACCGCTCCAGTAGCTCCGGCATATCGTCCAGTGCCGGCCCCCAGAACGCCAGACGTTTTTCTCGCGAAAGCAACCGATAAACATGGCTCCACAGGTAGCGCGTGCCGTAATAGGGTAGATCCGTCAGGGGGACGAACCGCACCTTCTCAAGCAAGTAGGGAATATCCAGCTTGGCCTGCCAGCGAAGCTTGGCGGAACCGGTGGTATCGATGCCATCGCGATGGATGTAGACATACTTGGCCCCCGGCACGGCGCGATCCACGAAGGGCACCCGTAGACTATTGGCGCAGGTCTTCTCGACGACGGTATGGGCCCGATAGCGATTCGCGACCCAATCGAATTGCTTCTGCATATAGGCCTGCACGGCGGGGGTAGCACGTTCAGCGGGTATCTCATCGGAGGGGTAACGCACGTTACCGTGTCGCCAAAGATAATTGATCTCGTCACATGGCCAGGTAGCCACCCCGTCGAACTGGCAAAGCACATCCCGAAGCATATTAGTACCGCTTCGGGGAGCCCCGATGATGATGACATTATTGGCTATCACGCCTTGCCTCTCTCCTCTTGCTGCAGCAGGTTGCCCCACTCCGCTAACACGACCTCTTCGGAGAAGGCCTGCTGGGCCTTTGCCTTGGCTTTCACTTTCATTCGTGAGGTGACATCGCCATCCTCCGCTAGCTTCTCCAGCAGCTCCACCAAAGCAGCGCTATTCCCCGGTGGTATCGCATGACCATAGCCCCCCGCTACTACCTCCGAGGCGAGCTCACTTTCAGGCTCCACGGCAACGATCAGGGGGCATCCCTGCTCCAGATAGGTCATGGTCTTGCTGGGATAGGCATAGCGGTAGATATCTGCCGTCAGGCTGACAAAGCCGGCGTCGGCTCGCCGCATCGCCGCCTTGGCAACCTCCACCGGCTGATGGCCAACAAAGTGGATGCGCGCCCCAAGCTCGGCCGCTCTCTCTTGCAGGGCGCTCTTGGCCACACCCTCCCCCATCATCACGAACGCGATATCGTCTCGATGCTGGAGGCTCCCCATGGCTTCCACGACGGTTTCGAGTCCCTGGAACCGGCCCACATTACCCGCAAACAGCACGGTAAACGCCTCGGCTGGCCAGTCGAACGGCAGCTCATCCGGGATTGGTCGTTCGGCAGGAAGGCTGAAGTTATTCAGCACCCGGATCGACAGCTGTTCTCCGGCGGGGCGTTCACGCAGAGTATTCGCCATATCCTGCGACAGCACGACGACGGGATCAGCCTGGCGACATGCCCACTGATCCAACTTGCTCAGTACGCGAAACACCTGCGGGTTGGCGAACTCTCCGGAAACTTTCCCGACCTCCGGATGAATATCCATGCAGTGATAGATGAAGCGCGCACCGGAGAGCCTGGAGGCCAATGCCGCGGCCACTCCCCCCAGTACAGGGGGTGCCGTGGAAATCATGATGACGTCATACCGCCGCGTGACAGCTTTCCACAGCAGCTTGGCCCCTAAACGCAGGGCATTGACGACCCGCACCAACGGCCGTGACGTCTCGTTAGGCAGCGCCATGCGATCCACGGCGATCCCATCGACGCTATCGCGCGCTGGACGGCGCTCGTTATCGAGCCCCTCTTTATAGGAAGGCTGTGACGACAGCACCTCTACCTGATGTCCAACATCCTGCCAAGCGGCCACGATCCGACGCAGCATGGCCGCATAAGGTGGCGTGTCGGGCCAGTAATAGCGGTGAACGGCCAGGATCTTCCGCGGCTGCACGCTCTCGGCAGCCAGAGTCTCGCCCGCGTACTGGCCCTTAACTCCAGTCATAGCGGCTGAACTCATCCATGTTGCGCCAGCGGTTGGCCAGCTTGGCGGTGCCGGTGATCAGCCTGACCACGCGCTCCGAGGTGTTGCGCACCCGATACTCTTCGGGAATCTCGCGCTCGGTGCCGGAAAATACCTCACGCGACGCCGTCGCGATCCGCACTCCATCCACCAGCACTTCCTTGTCGAGCCCGGTGAGCGCGATGGCGCCAGTGTCCAGCGCCTCGGGCCGCTCGATGGAACGACGCAGCGTCACCGCCGGGAAGCCCAGGATCGACGCTTCCTCGCTGATGGTGCCGCTATCCGAAATGGCGCAGAAAGCGTGCATCTGCAGGTGGTTGTAATCCAGGAAGCCGAACGGCTTGAGGAAGCGGATAGCCTCGCTGTCCTCGGCCAATCCCAGCTTCTCGAGGCGATTGCGCGTGCGCGGGTGCGTCGACACCACCACCGGGTAGCCGTAACGCTCATGCAGCGCTTGCAACGCTTCGACCACCTCACGCAGGCTATCGCGGCTGTCGACGTTCTCTTCCCGGTGCACGCTGACGATGAAGTACTTGCCGGCTTCCAGTTCCAGGGTCTCCAGCACCCTGGACTGCTCGATCCTGGGCAGTATCTGTTCCAGTACCTCGCGCATCGGCGAGCCGGTCAGATAGACAAAGCGATGCGAGAGCCCTTCACTGATCAGATGGCGTCGGGCGTGCTCGGTGTACACCAGGTTGAAATCGGCCAGGTGGTCAACCATCTTGCGGTTGATCTCCTCCGGCACATTGGCATCGAAGCAGCGATTCCCGGCCTCCATATGGTAGGTGGGAATCTTCATGCGCTTGGCCATCAACGTGGCGATGGCGCTGTTGGTGTCACCCAGCACCAGCACGGCATCGGGCCTTTCTTCCAGCAGCACCTGCTCGGTCTTGATCAGGATCTCGCCCAGGCTACGCCCCAACGATGAGGTATCCACGTTGAGGAAGTGATCCGGGCGCCGCACGCCCAGCTCCTCGAAGAAGACATCGTTCAGCTCGTAATCATAATTCTGGCCGGTGTGCACGATCTTGTGGTCCACCACTTGATCGAGAGCGGCCATCACGCGCGACAGGCGAATGATCTCGGGGCGAGTGCCCAGAATGGTCATGACTTTCATTGGCTAGCTCGCTTATTGGCCAAGCACCGGCTCGAAATAGGTATCCGGGTTATCCGGGTCGAAGATCTCGTGGCTCCAGAACAGGGTGAGCAGTTCCTCTTCCCCGGTATTGGTGATGCTGTGGGTGTGCAGGGTCGGCATGTCCACGTAGGCCGGAGCCTCGCCGCTGACGTGGAACTCCTCGACCTTGTCGTCCAGGAGGTGGCGAATACGGATCACCGCCTGGCCCTTCACCACCAGGAAGCGCTCTACCTTGTTGAAGTGATAATGGTTCCCGCGGGTAATGCCGGGCTTGGTGGTAGAAAGAAACGCCTGACCACCGTTACGGTTCTTGACGCCTTCGAAAAGCGCGCCACGATCATCGCTATGCAGCTTCAGCGCCTTGGGGTAGTAGCCGGGGTACAGGAAGGAGCGCAGCGTATTGAACAGCTGCAGGTCGAAGGCATCACGCAGATCCGGAATCACGTCGCCGGTATAGCTGCGATGCATGTCGACCAGCTTGCCCGCCGCCGCGGCAACGCTCATCGAGCGCCCCTGCAAGCGCAGCTCGCCGGTTTGGCCACGCTCAAAGGCTGCCACGATGGCCGCTGCGATATCCTGGGCATGCAGCAGCTCCACCTGGCCGCCACCATTGATGGCCAGATCCTCACCTTGGGCAAGCTGATGGCAGAAGGTGTGAATCGCCGAGTTGTAGTGGGGGCGCCCTCCCTCGCCGAACACATGGGGCAGCACCAGTTCAGTATAACGGCCACTCCCACGTTCAGACCAATCGGCAAACACCTGGTGGGCCGCCAACTTGCCACGCCCATAGGCCACATCACGGTCGCGCTGAACGCTGTTGGCATAGAACAGATGCGGCGAGGCGCCAACGCCTTGCAAGACTTGCGTCAATCGCTCGGCCAACTCACGATTGCCGTACTCGACCCTCTCGTCGCTGTCGCGGTTGATGCCGGCGCAGTGAATCACCCACTCGGCATCTCTCAAGGCATCGGCCAGCGTCGCATCATCATTGAAAGCATGCCGATCCAGCAGCACCAGCTTGTCCCGATAGGCGTCTCGAGCGCGCAGATGTAGATGAATATGCCGGCCCAGCAGCCCATTGGCTCCGGTGATGACGATCTTCATTGAGTCTCCAGATAGGTTGGCGGGCAGAATCAAGCCTCGAGCGCGTCGCGAACTTCCGGCAGCGTCAGCAGCAGCTCCTTGAGCTCCTGCTTGTTGAGCTGATAAGTGTTGTGGGAATGGTAATCCTCGGTAGCGGCCTCTTCCACGTCACCCTCGGTGAAGTACTTGCCGTAGTTGAGGTCGCGATCGTCGAAGCTGACGCGATAGTAGTCGCCCATGTCCTCGGAGCGACGTAGCTCCTCGCGGCTGGCAAGGGTCTCGTAGAGCTTCTCGCCGTGGCGCATGCCGATGACGCGCAACTCGTTATCGGCATCGAACATCTCCAGCAGGGTCTCGGCCAGCAGCTTGACCGTACAGGCCGGGGCCTTCTTGATGAAGATGTCACCTTGGTGTGCATTCTCGAAGGCGAAGTTGACCAGCTCGATGGCATCCGGCAGCGAGAGCATGAAGCGCGTCATGCTGGCCTCGGTGATGGTCAGCGGCTTGCCTTCCTTGATCTGCTTGATGAACAGTGGGATGACCGAGCCACGCGAGCACATCACGTTACCGTAGCGCACGCAGGAGACGGTGGTTTCGCCTTCCCCCAGCTGCCGACTGGCTGCCTGGGCCGTCTTCTCCATGAGCGCCTTCGTCATGCCCATGGCGTTGACCGGCATCACCGCCTTGTCGGTGCTCAGGCACACCACGCTCTTCGCACCGGCCTCCACGGCCGAGTCGATCACGTTCTGGCTGCCTTGTATGTTGGTCTTCACCGCCTCCAGCGGGAAGAACTCACACGACGGCACCTGCTTCAGCGCCGCCGCGTGGAACACCAGATCCACCCCGCGCATGGCCTTGTCGACCGACTGCCGATCGCGGACATCGCCGATATAGAACTTCAGTTCGGGACGACCAAAAGCGATCCGCATCTCTTCTTGTTTGGCTTCATCACGGCTCAGGATGCGGATCTCACGGTAGCCATGGTCAAGTAGGTAGTTCGCCATGGTCTTGCCGAAAGAGCCTGTACCCCCAGTAACAAGAACAACATCATTATTCATCACACACCTGCAGCCTATAAATCAAGACTCACATCCTATACTTTTCAATGCGATCTTCGAGTACAAAAACTCCTCCCTCATTGCAGACTGAGCGGAGGCCTTTAGAGAAAAGTAATACTCCTTATCATCAACACACTTAGAGACAACCTCTTTTATTTCAGAAAGATTGCCAGTCTCTAAGAACACAACATTCCCACCAATATCCACATGCGTCGTACCTTTCCAGTATTTAACGACCAGTGGTATGCCTTGAGCGACGACCTGTTCCCACAGCACCGAATGCCTACCAGGAAAGACCACCAGATCAGACATCGCAAAGTATTGATATGTCTCACTAGAACTTATCCACCCAACATATTCAACCTTTGATGCTTCCTGACATAGACTCTCAAACTCTTCTTTTAACTCATCAACTACGGACCCAAAAACAACAAGCCTTATATTTCGATCTTTCAGATCACCTATGGCCTTCATCAGAGCAAGAACTTGTTTTTTTTCGCTATCAATTTTCCCTCCGGTAACCACCACAAATTCGTCTGGAGCTATATGGAGCTCACGACGAGCCTGAGCCCTTTTGCTTTCAGGGCTCCACTGATTTACGCAGTCATCATCTGCCCCCATCAGGAGCAAATCTACTTTCTCATCAGGAATTTTGTACACATCCTTTAAAAAATCCACTCTAGCAGGGAGCACGCCAAAGAACTTGTTTGCATATGGCAAAATCGACCTTGCACAAAGCCGCCAAATCAATCTATGCAAAACATTCCTAGAAAGAAAGCTTCTTGCACTATTAGAAAAATCCGCATGATTATCTACGTACAGCTCTACATCGGATTTTTTCTTCAGGTAACGCGCAACTTCAAAAATATCTAAAAACTGACAGCCATGCATGAATATCAAGTCAGGCTTAGCGGAAACAAGCTGCTCATAAACCCCTTCAAACCTTTTCAACTTCTTATCAACTTTCTCTCTTTTATATTCCAGCCGGGTAACCTTTATCCCATCTTCATTAAAATAAGGCGGGCGTTTTTTTTCAACAATCTTGTATCCTGAACTATCAAAACTGTCTAGAGATGCTAGTATTTCGACCTGGTGCCCGAGAGCTTTATGAAACCTAGGAAGTAAATTCTCTTGGTATGAAAAACCATCTATATAAAAACTAGCAAGACACAAATGGAGTATCTTCATACGCCTTTCTCAGCCTCAACAAAGTATCGCACATCATTAAACATCCAAGACTTCTCGGCAATTTCATCATCCCCCCACTCCCACCAGCGAATAGCCAAGAGCTGGCGAGAAATTTCATCAGAAAACCTTTTCCGAATAAATTTTGCAGGATTGCCAGCCCAAACCTCGTACTCGCCTATGCTCTTTGTGAGAACTGCCCCCATGCCTACCACCGAACCATGCCCTATAGTAACGCCGGACTTAATCAGAGAATTCCTTCCAAGCCAAACATCATTACCTATGACAGTTTCTTTGTTGGGGGAAAAGTCATGCGTAGCAAAATTCTTTTTTAATACATTAGCCCCTGAATAAAAAACTGGAGAGCTAGAAACCCAATCTATTGGGTGATGCCCACCGCCTATCACAACATTATCAGCTATAGAACAAAAGGAACCTATCCGAGTATTTACGACGGAACAATCACTCCCAATATAAGAATATTTTCCAATACTGGATCGCACAACATGGCTTCGACTGCATATTTTAACTGTTCTATGCACCTCAGAGCTTGTAATTGCAGGAAGCTGGATCTTCTTCAATGCTTTTGATATATAATAAAGCACTCTCATGCCAAGCACTCCGTTGAAATAGCTATCGAAAGATGATGAAGAAAACAAGAAATTTCAGCACCAAGAAAATACCCACTTTCCAATTTTCCGTAAAAATCTAAGTCCAATGTCTACCATTATCGGCCGCACCTTTGGCCGGTAATACAGGCTTCGCCGGGGAACTTCAACCATTTCCGCCTGCTGTCAGTACCGAGGCTAAAAGTCCCCTGAGTACCGAAATAAGGTGTCCCCCACTCAAGCCGGGTACCTTCTGGTTGTGAAGCGAAGCGATCAGGAGGGACCCGATGCTCAAGCAGTGATCTTACCCAGCAATCGTGGACACCGATCTAAGCGATCATTCGGGCCTCGAAGGCCTCCGGGCTGATCATCCCAATCTCACTGTGCCGGCGCTGCCGGTTGTAGTCCATCTCGATGTACTCGAACACTTGCCGTCGCATGGCGCCCCGGGTCTCGAATCGCTCGCCATGGATCGCCTCGACCTTGAGGCTATGGAAGAAGCTCTCGGCACAGGCATTGTCGTAGCAGTTGCCTTTGGCACTCATGCTGCACTGGAGGTCGTGCCGGGTCAGCAGCGACTGGTACAGGATCGAACAGTACTGGCTGCCGCGATCTGAATGTACGATGACCTTCCTGGGCATCTTACGGCGCCACAGCGCCATCTGGAGCGCGTCCCCGACCAGGTCGGCGGTCTTCCGATTGCTCATCGCCCAACCGATCACCTTGCGTGAGAACAGGTCGATCAACACCGCCAAGTAGAGCCATCCTTCACCGGTCGCCAGATAGGTGAGGTCGCCAACCCATTTCTCGTTCGGCGCCATGGCGGTGAAATCTTGCTCCAGCAGGTTGGGCGCCACCGGCAGCGAGTGTCGCGAGTTCGTCGTCGCCTTGAACTTGCGCGCCGCCTTGGCGCGAAGCCCCTGGCGTCGCAGGCTGGCAGCGACGGTCTTGCGATTCACCGCCAGACCATCGTCAACCAAGTCCAGCGCCAATCGGGGGCACCTGAGCGCCCCTTCCGGCGCTCGTAGGCCTGGGCCACTCGCTGGTCGAGAAGCGCCTGCTGGCGGCGTCTCGGGCACGGTTCACCGTCACGCTGCCGCCAGGCGTAGTAGCCACTGCGAGCGACCCCGAGAACCCTGCACATCCGCTGGATGCTGAATGCCTGACGATGCTGATGGATGAAGGCGTACTTCACTTCAGGCTCTTGGCAAAGTACACCGCGGCTTTTTTTGCGATTTCAAGCTCTTCCGACTTCTCGGCCAGTTGGCGCTTGAGCCGGGCATTCTCGTCGGCCAAGGCTTGCTCGCGGGCTGAAGCGCTTTGCTGCTGCTGGGCCTTGGTCCGCCACTGGTAGAGCTGGCTGGGCTGGAGACCAAGCTCTCGGGCGGCAGCACTGATGCCGACGCGATCGGCGAGCGCCAGGGCCTCAGCCTTGTAGTCCTGGGAGTAGCGGGTACAGGTCTTCTTCATCGAAGCTGCTTGCCTTGCCATGGGTCACCTCGTCTCAGTGTACTGTTTTAACGAGGTGTCCACTGCTGTTGGGCAAGATCAGACATCTTAGATCGGTAGAAAGTGGACAGTTCTAATCGGTGTTGACAGCGCTGGGCCTCATCGATCCAGCCTTCGATCTCGGAGACGGTGAGATCGTACTGGCGAGCCACCTCAGCTGCTGTGTTCTTGCCCTTAAAGATGTCCATGACCACGGCAGCCTTGCACTTCGCGGCCCACCGTTTGATAGGGGGGGGGCGTCGCTCGTCCTGTCCTTCTGATGGCTGCACTATACCCTGTGCAGCTATGGAGGGGGTCACTTCAATAAGAGGCTGATCTGAGTTTATTAGAAGAAAAAGCCACTACCAACAAAACCAAAACCCCCGCCGCCCAAATTGTCTTACTAAAAATAGTCCCAGAAAATGCATAACTAACTACAAAGTAAGAGGTGGCAGATAAGGCCAGAGCATTTGTATCTTTAAGAACCCTAAAGCAATGAAAAGCCAGGAAAAATAAAAACAACATTAAACCCAAGAAACCTCCCGCTCCCAATATCGAAACATAAAGGCTATGCGAATAATATCCAGAATCACTTTCAATATTCACCAGCCCCAACCCAAACAAAGCACCATCCTGAAGAACAGAAGATAGTATCGAATTCCAGATATCCCAGCGCGGGCTCTCTCCTGGATTACTTACAGCTTGCATGATCTTATCAAAAAGCAAACCATTCGCAACAGTTTTATTAACAAACCAAGAAGCATAGAATATCAAACAAGGGAAAAACAACAAAATGAAAAAACCCTTAAGAAGACCAATTCTTCTCATACCTCCCGACTTAAATGTTTCAGCCAGCTTAACAAAGAAGTAAGTCAAAACGAAAGCTACTAACCCAAGAAGAGCCCCCCTTGCTACCACTGCCAACAGCCCGGCAACAAAAGTAAAAAGAAGAGATAATAAGATGAAAAAAACAAACTTTGATGGCAGCCAATATCTTTTGCCCCCATAAATAATTGCACTTAGCGATACAATCCCAAGAGACAAAACTTGGTCTATTATCCTTACACCACCTCCCCAGCCTGGAGTAAGGGTTAGTCTCCATCCACCATCGTAGATTAACGCTGCATAAGCCAAACATGACACTGAAGCTACAACAATACCACAGAAAACAACAAGCATACTTCTCTTAGAATTGTGGCAACAGGTGAAGCTAATAAAGGCCACCAACACCAGCATGCAAAGAGAGAGATATGCAATAAAGCTATCAAAGTTATTCCCAACAACAATAAATAACAAGGGTGTCAGAAGAAATTGCAGCAGCCAAAAAAGTGAAGCAGTATCATATTTAACAAAATCTAAGAAATAAACTTGGCGCGCAAGCCAGCCTATGACAACACCAGGAGAAAGAATCTTGTATAAAGAAAAAACCTCATTAAAGCTAAAAATTGGCTCATAAGCAAGATAGCTTAACCAAATAGCTACCGCAAGCGGGGGATTAAAAAATGAGGTGGGAACAATAAAGGCAGACAATACATAAGTTAAAGACCACATCTCGTTAAAAACGAGAAAAAACATCATGGCACTAAAAATTAGCAATAAAAAAAGCTCCCTCTTAATTGGAGCTAGAATAGCATTAGGGCTTTCCAATGTTCTCTCTCAATGAATATTTATACTAGTCAGCAACGCCAAGAAAACCGTCATACTCGTTCAGTTTTACGTAGCTTCCTTTTCTGGAAGGATTGGCATCATGGTCAGGTCTCGCGTGGGGATTGGGCAACACCACTTCTCGTGCACATGTTACAAGCACTTATTCAAAACTAATCGAATCACCCTTTCCTTCATAGTCAGCAAGCAGGCGGTGTTCCTCATCACAAAATAGATCAAATGGGCTTTAAGCTATCAGCTACAGCCATGTTTACCTCATATACCTAAAGAGAACCTTGATCAATTTCAACTCCAGCGACTAAGCTAATAGTCGATAACCAGCATTTGTTGCTGCTCAGATTCAGCAAGCTGTGCAACAAAGCACTTTACCCACAACTCCATCCGTTTCAGAACTTTTAGGATGGATTTTCGCGAATAATTTAGATCAGGCAATTAGACATTACCATTAACATTACCATCTGATAACAGAAAGCCACATATAAGGCAAAGTTTCAAACTGCGTATAAATTAAATAGCGTACCCAAGCTTATCTGCACTTTCACCACATATATTCCGTATGATTTCACAATTGCGCATTCCAAAAAAGTCTTTAACTGAAACCGCGGAGTTCCCCCGGCCCTGATACTGAACATCAACATTTCCAGAAATATTTTTTTTAATCTCCATCCCTAGACTATCAGCTAAGGAATAGATAGCCCCTTCTTTATCTTTGATGAAATCTTCATACTTTATTACGAAGAATTCTTTGTCCCCATTCAAACATTCTTTCGCTGCCAAATCCCAACGATGGGCTAGGCCTTCTATATAGCTTCCGGAATCTCGCCCTAACCAAGTACTATCCAAAACCAGCCGCCATACTGGAGTCTTAGCAAGCTCAGGCCAATCATCCAAGTTTATGTTTTGTAAATCCCCTGGAATTCCCAGCCTATTTAGAATACTCCTAATATTTTGAAATGGATCCCTTTGGATGAACACAAACTTGGCATTAGGCATCAATTCACGAACCTCATCGTAAAAAAATGTCAAGCAAGGTTCTTTAATAATGGAGCGTTTGAAGTCAGACCTGTACTTATATGCCACATCCGAAAACTTCATAACGTTGTGCTTTATACAGAGTTGCCATCCGACATCAGGGATCGCTTTCTTAAGATCTAAAGTTACGGATTGTTGTGTCGCCTCAGATAGTAATGCAGCAATCGCTGTTGACCCTGTTTTTTGGTTACCAAGAATCACAACAGGCTTGCTATCATGAACTTCTGAGCAGAATGCTTTCACTTTCTTTTTATAATTCGATTCAAGTGTTTCAGCAACAGCCTTACTTAAAAGATGCTTCATCAGGCATTTCCTTAACGACAGCGATTTCACAAAAAGCTAATCCCATATGATCAAGCCAGCCTTTCTTTTTGACATTTGACAGAAAGCACAAGGACACCACCAGGGAGTTTATTAAATTATGTGCAATGTTAACAAATATCTCTTGGGCCCTACATCAAGTAATTGCAAATATCTTTTTAGCATATTTTTTCACAACTAGGCTATAGTAATTTTTAGAGAATATAGAATCATCCTCTCCAATTATTGTTTTATCTTCATGACTACCATAAGGATAAGACCCACCTTTATCCACAATCTCTACTTTCGACTTAACCCCAACCTCCTTGGATATCAGTCTAGCAAGCTCCAAAGGAGTTATTGAATCACAGGGGCACAAATCTATTGTTGTATTTTCATACCCTTTCTTCAGTATAAAGCTAGACAGCCTCACAACGTCGTCTACATCAATAAGGCATCTAGTTGACTTAGAATATATTTCAAGAGGCTCACCTTTTTTTATCTTCCTTATAAAACTTGGGAACAATGTGTTATTATTCACGCACCCAACAACTTGCGGGAGCCGAAATATTAAATAACTTTTCGACAAATCACCAACAACATTTTCCATCTCCAATTTGTGCTTATAATATTCTGAACTTTCAGTCACAGATGCGACACTACTGAAGTAAACAAAAGTTGAAGCGTCAGCCTTGTTTATTTCTTTTATAGCAAGTTCTCTCTCTCTCTGGAACTCACTTTTTTTCACTTCAGAAGAGTTGGAAACCCCCGAACAGAAAAAGACACATCCATCAGGCAATGTAACATCAGAAGATCGAGCCATGAATGCCTTTGCAAGCATACCATTCCCAACAACTTCACTCATCAAACACTTTCTCCCAAGAAGCTTTGAGCAACTTCATGTTAAAATTCTCGTTGATTATTTTCATATTTAACATCGAGCTTTCTTCATCGATAAGAGACAATGAATCCATGTTCTCGACAGATTTAACATTCACCCCTAGACTTCTGAAAAATTCATATGGTGTTTGGTCTGACCTTAAATACACAGTTTTACCCATGCTCAAAAGGGCAATAATGTTACCCATAGCTTGCTGGCGGCGATGATTGAAGAGTGCCACATCTATCTTTTCCATGTAAGCATTGTAATCTTCAAACCCCATAAACTCTGTTAGCGGAACAAAGCTCTCACCTAAACGATCAACCCCGTAGTCAATCACCTTACTTTTGTGTAATTGATCCCCATATGAAAGCGGGCAGTATGCCAGGAAGCTTTTTCCCCTTAGCTTACTGAGCTTATCTATTAGCTCAAACTGTTCGTTGCTTGGGTCAGCAGAATTTCCAATCTGCACTTTCACAACATCAAGAGAATTCTCTTTCTTCGCCCCATTACTCGTCAACTCCCTAGCCAAATGACTTCTATACATAAGGCTTTGATGAAACTTACCTGAAAAGCCATACCATTTCCTTGCTAGATCAACATCCCCAGGCACTGTAGTTATAATAAATCCCATCCCCCTGATCACAGGTGCTTTAAAAAACTCTCTGATTCTCCATTTGAAAGTTTTATCTCCCTGTCTAAAGCTGTATAAATCCCCACCCCATAGAACCCAATAAGCTTTTTTCAACTGCCAAGGCATACTCCACAACAAAAGAATAACCCTAATATCGAAAAGCCCATGCAATATAATTTTGTCAGAAGCACTCATCATCTTGGCAAGATCTACCAACCCTTTTATTTTTTTTATTTTACCCCTCCCAGAACTATTAACTCTTGCTACTTCTTCAACTGGAAAACGCCCTCCTTCCTTCAACCAAAAGACATGGTCATTCAAATCGAAGTTATCTTCAACAAAATCAATAAATGGAGGGATAAACTTATCTGGGGTACATACATGCAGGACTTTATTACTCACAACTCACCCACAAGATCTAAAATGTATTGCCCATATCCAGTTTTCCTAAGGGAGCCGCCTATTCTCTTTAAATCTCTTTGAGTCAGCCAATTTTGTTTATAAGCAATTTCTTCCAAGCATGCTATTTTCAGACCTTGGCGATGCTCAATCGTTTGTACAAAACTGCTTGCTTCCAACAAGCTCTCATGTGTACCCGTATCCAACCAAGCGAAACCTCTACCCAACTGTTCCACGCTCAAATCTCCTCGTTCGAGGTAGGCCTGATTGATGCTGGTGATTTCCAATTCTCCTCGGTGAGAAGGCTTCACTTTTTTTGCGACTTCGATCACATCATTATCGTAGAAGTACAGGCCAGTAACAGCATAGTTAGATTTCGGCTTTACAGGTTTCTCCTCAATGGAAATGGCGCGCTGGTTGGTATCGAACTCAACTACGCCAAATCGCTCGGGGTCTTTGACCTGATACCCGAAAATCGTGGCGCCGCTACCACGCGCCGCGGCTTCTTGGAGCTTAGGTGAGAAACCTTGGCCATAGAAGATATTATCCCCCAAAACTAAGCACACACTGTCGCTGCCGATAAACTCCTCACCGATGATGAAGGCCTGAGCCAAGCCATCCGGGCTGGACTGCTCGGCATAGCTCAACTCGATGCCAAACTGGCTGCCATCGCCCAGCAAACGTTCGAAGCTCGTCCTGTCTTCCGGGGTGGTGATAATCAGCACTTCACGAATGCCGGCAAGCATCAGTACCGAGAGCGGATAATAGATCATCGGCTTGTCGTAGATCGGCAGCAGTTGCTTGGAGACGCCCATGGTGATGGGGTACAGGCGCGTACCGGAGCCGCCGGCGAGGATAATGCCTTTGCGTGCCATGGTGATTCCTTATCCAGTTCCAGCCTTCAGTCATCGCTATGCGATGGATCGCGCAGCCATGCTGCGCTCCTGTATGTTTTTCAAGATGTAGCTACGCCCAAACGCTCCCGCTGGTAGCTGCCATCCTGCACTCGGCGACACCAATCCGCGTTATCCAGGTACCACTGAACGGTCTTGCGGATGCCGGATTCGAAAGTCTCTCGCGGGCGCCAGCCCAGCTCGCGCTCGATCTTGTCGGCGTTGATGGCGTAGCGCAGGTCGTGGCCGGGGCGGTCGGCCACATGGGTGATCAGATCCGCATAGGGCGAATACTGCGAAGGGGCCAGCTCATCGAGCAGATCGCAGATGGTCCGCACTACCTCGATGTTCTGCTTCTCGTTATGCCCGCCGATGTTGTAGGTCTCCCCTGCCCGGCCTTCGGTCACTACCTTGTAGAGCGCGCGGGCGTGGTCTTCCACGTAGAGCCAGTCACGAACCTGCTCGCCCTTGCCGTAAACCGGCAGCGCCTTGCCCTCTTGGGCATTGAGGATCATCAGCGGAATCAGCTTCTCGGGGAAGTGGTAGGGCCCATAATTATTCGAGCAGTTGGTGATCAGCGTCGGCAGGCCATAGGTGCGCTGCCAGGCACGTACCAGATGGTCCGAGCTGGCCTTGCTGGCCGAATAGGGCGAGCTGGGTGCATAGGAGGTCTCTTCGGTAAACAGCCCTTCCAGCCCTTCCAGGTCGCCATACACTTCGTCGGTGGAGATATGGTGGAAGCGAAAGGCTTGCTGGTCTTCGCGCTCCAGGCCGTTCCAATAGGCACGCGCCACTTCCAGCAAGGTGTAGGTGCCGATGATATTGGTTTCGATGAACGCTGCCGGACCATCGATGGAGCGGTCGACATGACTCTCGGCAGCCAGGTGCATTACCGCGTCTGGCCGATGCTCGCGGAACACCCTCTCCAACTCAACACGATCACAGATATCCACCTGTTCGAATGCGTAGCGGTCACTGTCGCTGACCTCTGAAAGCGACTCCAGATTGCCGGCATAGGTCAGCTTGTCCACGTTGACCACGCTGTCGCTGGTGTGAGCCATGATATGACGAATGACGGCGGAGCCGATGAAGCCCGCGCCGCCGGTGATGAGGAGTTTCATAAGTTACCTACAAACAAAAGTGTCATGAAATCGATAAAGCACTCGCCAGCGTCACCTCGACATCATGACCGGCCTGCTCAGCCCAGCGCTCGATCTCGGCCTTGAGGGCCTGCTGGGTGTGGGGCTCGCCATGCACCAGGCGCACGTGACGCGGCGGATGACGCATGCGCTTGACGAAGTTGAGCAGGTCGTGCCGGTCGGCGTGGGCGGAGTAACCGCTGACGGTCTCGATGCGGGCGCGGATGTCGACCCGCTGGCGTCGAGTTCCACCCAGCCGCCGCGCGGGCCGTAGTGCTGGATGTCGCGGCCCGGCGTGCCGGCGCCCTGGTAGCCAATGAACACCACGGCGTGGCGCTCGTCGGGCAGCATGCGCGTGAGGTATTTGACTACCCGGCCGCCGGTAACCATGCCGCTGGCGGCGATCACCACCGCGGGGCGGTGGCTGGCGGCCAGGTAGTCGACGGTGCGCTCGTGCTCCTCGTGGCTGGCCTCGGTATAGAGGTTCTCGAAGCTGAGCGGGTGGCGGCCGCCGCGCAGCCGACGATGGATCTCGACGTCCCACCAGGGCTTGAGCTCGCGGTAGACCTCGGTGAACCGTGCCGCCAGGGGCGAATCGACGATGATTTCCAGGTCGTGCCAGGGGCCGGCGGCGCCGCGGTGGATCAGCCCTTCCAGCTCATAGAGCAGCTCCTGGGTGTGGCCTTCAGCTTGCCCTGACGGTGTCGGCGATCGCCGTAGGTGCTCTGCAGCTGGCCCTGGACCTTGTCGAGGCTTTCCACCTCCACATAGGCAGAGCCGAGGATATGCCCGGCCCGCTGCAGCCTGACCCGCAGGCGATGGTGCTCGTCATCGAGGACGGTGTGCCAGGTCTTGTAGTCGAGGGGCACCAGCCGCTGCGTCACTTCATCGAGGAAGCGCTCGATCAGGGCGCGCTCGCGGGTGAAGCCGATCTTGAGGGCACCGAGCAGAGGATGGGCCCCTGGTAGCCCGCCGCCAGCAGGTAGGGCAGCCGGCCAATGTGATCGATGTGCACATGGGTGGCCACCAGCGCAAGCACATCATCGACCGGGAAGCGCACCCGGTGCTGTTCCAGGCTGTCGAGGTGCTTGGCATCCTGGCCCTGGATAAGGCCGCAGTCGACCAGCAGGATGCGGTCCGGGGCGATCTGCAGATGGTGGCATCTGCCGGTGACCCCGGGGCCCCATGGTGGTGAAGTCGAGGACAGTCGTCCATGGCCAGGACTCTTGGATTACCTTTGGGCTGCCTGGGTGCCACGTCGGGACGGCGCAGCCCCCGTGTGCGGTGCCGCCGAAGGTGATCGGGTCTTAGCATGTCACCGGGGGCAGCCGGGGTCTGCCCCTCTGACTTTATGGCTGGCTATGGCGGGCCGTTAGCCGGCGTCCTCATGAAGGCTTTCGCGCACCAGGCTCACGAAGTGCAGCAGGAAGACACCCATCACTGCGAGCATGCCGCCGAGCACCACGCCGAGGGCGAGAATCAGGGCGCGGCTGGTGCCTTGTTGCTCGAGGCTCTGCACGGCAACCTGGGCAGTCTCACCTGGCATGAGGCCTTCCAGTTCGGCTTCAAGCTGGAATTTGCGTTTCAAGGTTCTGCTGAGCAATTCGGTATTGACAGCATCGCTTGATTGAGATCGTTGGCCGATAGTCTCGTCGACACTAGCGAGTTGACTTTCTAGAGTCTGGCGCCTCCGTTCCAGGAGATGCTGCTGGCCGTCGGCCAGACGTTCGAGCAGGGCCTGGTGATGGGCCTTTACACGATCCACTTGAGCCTCGGGAGCGGCAGTGGCGAGCTTGACGGTCTGCGTATTTTCGGGGGTCGAGATCTCGGTCTCAAAGGGCAGCCGTTGCAGGCCTTCGTCGTCGATCAGCTCGCGGGTCACCGGGCCGAGGTAGAGAGTCTGCGCGCGTGCAACGAGCGAAGCCGGAGTCTCCAGCGGCTGGCCAGCATCGCGTTCGGCCACTTGGTATATGGATGTATAAGTGAAGACCGGAGTCTGCATCAAAGCGTAGGCCAGGGCCATCAGCACCACCACCACGAAGATGCCCGCCATGGCCTTCCAACGCCGCACCAGCAGCTTGGCAAGGTCGATCAGCGAGATTTCATCGTCGGCGTAGTGGGCAGTGGTCGGTTCTCGAGGGGGTGGAGACGACGGAGTAGAAGTCATGGCATCTCGATATTCTGGGGATGGGAGATATCTTTCGGGCACGCTACCGCCCGGGGATTATGCACCGGGCGCCTTCCCATGCCCTGATTCAGGTAAGTGTTTGAAGCCGCGAAGTATACAGCATCCTGTCTGGCCCGCCCATTGTAGCCGGCTGGCTACACCTGTCGGCAGCCGTTCCGGCGTCGCTGTACGCCCGCTTCGATTATCCTCAGCAGCGAGCAGGTCTCGCTTTACATCGCCCGGCGAGCCCGCAACACTGGCACTATGTAACAAAATGCAACCAGGCCAGCCCTGCGCCGGAGAGACGCAATGACACAGACCGCCGCCCCCAACCGCCGACTGATCGCCTGGTTCATCGGCACGACGCTGTTCACCTTTACAGTGCTGATGCATATCACCTTCCCGAACCTTGGCGGCACAGGGCTGCGCATGCCGCAGAACGCCACGGTGTGGATGGGCTTCGGCGTGATGATGGCCATCGCCATGTGGCCGGCTGCTCGCGGCACGATTCGCTACAGCAACTTCCATATCGGCCTGGGGTTACTGCTGCTGGCCCTGTGGCTACCCTTCCTGTGGAGTTGGAACGACGCCTCACTGATCGCCCTGCCGCGGATGCTGACGGTGACCGCCGGGGCCATCCTGTTGCTGGGCCTGGCCCAGCTGCAGCTGACCCGGCGCGACTGGTGGTGGCTCGGCTTCGCGATCCTGCTCGGTGCCCTGCTGGAGACCGCGCTGAGCTACGTTCAACTCTACTGGCTGGAGCCGGGCAACTGGCTGGGCTACGACGTGGCGCGTCGCCAGCCCTACGGCATCTTCCAGCAGCGCAACGTGCTGGCGAGCTTCCTGGTCACGGGGCTGGCCGTCTCAGCCTGGCTGCTCGGCGAAGCCTGGAAGTCCTGGCAGCGCGCGATCACTCTGCTGGCTCCGCTGTGCATGCCCGCCATCCTGTGGTTCAACGGCTCATTGACCGGATGGCTGGCGGCATTGATCGTCATCCCGATGCTGCTTATCCACCTGAGAGGTCTGGATTCTTCTCATTTCAAGCGATGGGGCGGCGCCCTGGTCCTGGGTTGCCTGTTGGCGGGTGTGCTCTGGACTATCGAAATGGCGGGACTGCCCCGCAGCGCCGACTCGATTGCCAACAACACCGGCGCGAGGTGGCACGTCTATACCCACTCGCTGCGAATGATCGCGGAACACCCCCTTGCCGGCTGGGGCTATGGGCGCTTCCAGCATGACTTCCTGTACAGCTTCGCCGACTGGCGCGCTGCCCAGCCGATCAATCAACCGGAGATCGTCGAGCCCTATATACGTCAGACCTTCTCACATCCCCATAACGAGCTGCTGTTATGGGGAGTCGAGGGAGGCCTGCTGCCTATGCTAGCCATTCTCGTTTTCGGCGGCTGGGCTCTATGGCACTTTTTCACTCATAGCCCAAGAGGAGAGCGGCTTTTACTAGCCTCTCTTTTAACACCACTATCGCTTCACTCGATGACCGAACTCCCATTCTACCAAAGTCTAACAAGCTGGTTGTCATTCTTGCTTTTAATACACTTTGCTTCATGCCGATGTTGGCCAATAAAAGAAGCCAAAAATCGCTACACTTTCATAATAAAATCTGGCGCATGTGTTTTCTTGCCACTCTTCATCCTATTCACAGCCACACACCTTCACACTCTCTGGAAAATCCAAGAAATCACACATCCAGAAAGCGAAACCTCCAAGACTGACGCCATAAGCTCTATAATCAACCCTTTAGGAATTCCGGCAACGCTTGAATTTTATATAATGACCCACCAGTTGAGAATTGCCTCAAAACTTGGAGAAGAGGGATACATAAACAGATACTTAAAATGGGCCGATACTTATAGAAAAAAAAGACCCTCCCCAGAGATTTTTTTCAACATATCTACCGCGCGAGGCCTATTAGACAACAGCGCCATGCACAAGCATGAAACCTTAGAGATTGAACACTTGTTCCCTGCTTCTAAAATATCTCTAGACGGTTAACCCCTAGGGAGAGGGTCGGCGATCTCAATGGCCAAGTCCAACACATTGCCATCAGGTACGGGTACGGTGTTGCCATGACTCCTGAACTCACGCAGCACTCTGGACTGCGCGGTAGAAGCAGGAGCGCCGACACCCTCCCTGCTCTACCTACCTCTAGGGTCCCGGATGATCAGATGAGCCATAGGAGTTATCCTTTGCTGGCCGCCGAGCTTCTGCAGCAGTTCATCCGGGATCAGGGATATGGACATCAATCCACATACACAGGCGACTACGACACCGAAGATCCGCGCCGAGATCCAGGCAGCGCCTTCCAGCATCAGCGATAGCGAGCAGGTACGCCGGTACGGCTTTTCCGACTCGATCATTCGCCGCTGGCGATACCAGGATGACGTTCAGGACCGCTCGCATACCCGGCACAACCTGCTGGCTACGCTGACGGCTGACCAGGAAACCGTGCTCATCGCGGCCCGCGATTTCCTACATCTAGGCCTGGATGACTTGCTGGTGGTCGCTCGTGAGTTCCTGAATCCACAGCTGTCTCGATCAGGCCTGCACCGCATGCTGAGTGCAGCTCGTGGAGACCGTTTCACGGTGAAGAGGCAAGAAAAGAGCCGGCATGATGCCGGCTCTAAAGTACACATAAAAGCTGCCTTATCTACAATTGGACGGCAGCCATTCAGGATTACTACCCGCACTTGTACAAGCCCAGGATGCAACGTGCCCGGGATCTTGGAAGGCCGTGCCACCAGAGGCTACTGTTACAGAGGGTGCTAAAGAGACGGTTACACCCGCCACGTCACTTTGCCCATCGACAGTAATTTCACCATCAGATGCAACATTCAAATTAGTGGCATACTGGGTATCTTCGAAAGCGTTCCCACAACCAGACGGATCTTCCCCTAGTTGCGCGGCTTCAGTTACACAAGTCCTTGCACCACTAGCGGCTGTGATGATCTCCGAAGCCTTGGCGCGATTCGTATAATCCAAGTATCTCGGCAGCGCTATCGCTGCGAGAACACCGATGATCGCAATGACGATCATCAACTCAATCAGGGTAAAGCCCCCCTGCCCTGCCTTGAAATTGCCTTGCCGTGCCTGTTTCATGTCGTCACCCCTTGCTCTGCGTCAGTGGCATGCCGTCGTGCCAACATGACCTGTCCGTTGCTCGTGAACCTGTCAGCCGCGGCGCCCATTGCCGGGCGACGGAGGGACTGACACCGGGCATGCCCCATGCTGCCCTGTTGCTTACATTAAGTTACAACCTGCCAGGCTGCAAGGTCGTCATCCTCGCCAGCCCCGTTACATCAGCATTTGCCCATACCCGTGGCTGAACGACCTGGATCAAGGAAAAGGTTGAAAAGGCGTCACCTGCGGCTGGGCGCGGGGCGCGGCGGGGCGCTAGAATCGGGACAACGGAGCCACCGCAGCTATTGCCTGGAGCCTCATGAACGACTACCGCCCGCCCGCCCCGGAACAGGACGCGACACCGCATGCCGGCGAGTCGCCGCTGTCCGGTGCGGCCAACCGCCGCGGCATGCGCGGCCTCTCCCGCCGCCTGGTGGCGGAGGGGCATGTCACCGAGGCGGCGGCGACCCGCGCCGAGCAGGAGGCCCGCGAGGCCGAGGTGTCGCTGCTCGAGCACGTGATCGATTCCGGCATCGTACCCGCCCGCCAGGCGACCCTGACCGCGGCCTGGGAATACGGCCTGCCGATCATCGACCTGGACGCACTGCGCCTGGAAAGCCTGCCCGACGCCGCCGAGTTTCCGGACAAGGTGTTGCGCAAGCTGGGCGTGCTGCCGCTGACCCGCCATGGCCACCGGCTCACCGTGGCGGTGCCCTACCCCTCCACCCTGGCCCAGCTGGACGAGCTGCAGTTCGCCACCGGCCTGACGCCCGAGGGGGTGCTGGCCCCGGTGGATCAGCTGGGCCCGGTGCTCGAGGCCTACCTGGCGCGCACCGAGTCGTCGATGCTCGACGAGCTGGCCGGCGTCGATGACGCCATCGGCGAGCTCGAGTACGACGACGGCGCCACCGCGATCGACGACGACCAGCAGGCCGTGGCCGCCGCCGGCGACGACGCGCCCATCGTCAAGTTCGTCAACAAGATCCTGCTGGATGCCATCCGCCGGGAGGCCTCGGACATCCATTTCGAGCCCTACGAGACCAGCTACCGGGTGCGCTTTCGCATCGACGGCATCCTGCACGACGTGGCCCACCCACCCTTCGCCATGCGCACCCGCATCGCCGCGCGGCTGAAGGTCATGGCGCGGCTGGACATCTCCGAGCGGCGCCTGCCCCAGGACGGTGCCATCAAGCTGCGCATCTCCGGCACCCGCTCGATCGACTTCCGCGTCAACTCGCTGCCCACCGTCTACGGCGAGAAGATCGTGCTGCGCATCCTCGATCCGGCCTCGGCGCAGATCGGCATCGAGGAGCTGGGCTTCACCGCCGAGCAGCGCGCCATGTACGAGGGCGTGCTCGATCACCCCCAGGGCATGATCCTGGTCACCGGCCCCACCGGCAGCGGCAAGACGGTGACCCTCTACACCGGCATCAACATCCTCAACGAGATCGAGCGCAACATCTGCACCGCCGAGGACCCGGTGGAGATCAAGGTGCCGGGGGTCAACCAGGTCAACGTGCTGCCGCGCATCGGCCTGGACTTCGCCAGCGCCCTGCGCGCCTTCCTGCGCCAGGACCCGGACGTGGTGATGGTCGGCGAGATCCGCGACCTGGAGACCGCCGAGATCGCCGTCAAGGCCTCCCAGACCGGCCACCTGGTGCTCTCCACGGTGCACACCAACTCCGCGGCCGAGACCCTGACCCGCCTGGCCAACATGGGCGTGGCGCCGTTCAATATCGCAAGCTCGGTGAGCCTGATCATCGCCCAGCGCCTGGCCCGGCGGCTGTGCCCGCACTGCAAGCAGCCCGCCGAGATCCCCCGCGAGACCTTGCTGGCCCAGGGCTTCTCCGAGGACGAGGTGGAGCGTGCCACCCTCTTCGAGCCGGTGGGCTGCAAGCATTGCACCCAGGGCTTCAAGGGCCGGGTGGGCATCTACGAGGTGGTGCCCATCTCCGATGACATGAGCCGGCTGATCATGACCCACGGCAACTCCATGGACTTCGACGCCCAGGCGCGCCAGGAGGGGCACCCGGACCTGCGCCGCAGCGGCCTGCTGAAGGTGATGCAGGGGGTGACCAGCCTGGCCGAGGTCAATCGGGTGACGAAGGACTAACCCCAGGCGCGAGGGTCGAGGTGCGAGGCACGAGGTAGAGCACCCGCACCCGTGGCGCCTCGAACCTCAAACCTCGAACCTCAACACCATTGATCCCAGGGAACCGCTTATGGCGACCGCGACCATGCGCAAGGCGCACAAGACGAAGCTCTATCGCTGGCGCTGGACCGGCAAGGGCCCCAAGGGCCGCAAGGTCAGCGGCGAGATCATCGCCAGCAACCGCATCGAGGTCGAGAAGGAGCTCGCCGGCCAGAACATCATCGTCAAGGGCATCCGTCGCAAGAGCGGCATCGGCAGCGGCATGGGCAAGATCAAGCCGCGGGACATCATGGTCTTCGCCCGCCAGATGGCGACCATGATCCGCGCCGGGGTGCCGGCCCTGCAGGCCTTCCAGGTGGTGGCCGAGAGCATGAAGAAGCCGGCGATGAGCGCCCTGGTCCAGGAGCTGATGAACGAGGTCGCCGCCGGGGCCAGCTTCTCCGAGGCGCTGAGGCGCCATCCCGAGCACTTCGACCGGCTGTTCTGCAACCTGGTGGAGGCCGGCGAGCAGTCCGGCTCCCTGGACCGCATGCTCGAGCGGGTGGCCACCTACAAGGAGAAGGTCGAATCGCTCAAGGGCCGGGTCAAGAAGGCGCTGTGGTATCCGGCCGCGGTGATCGCGGTGGGCATCGCCGTGACCGCCCTGCTGCTGATCAAGGTGGTGCCCCAGTTCGAGAGCCTGTTCCACGGCTTCGGCGCCGAGCTGCCGGCCATGACCCGCATGACCATCCAGCTCTCGCAGCTGGCCCAGGATTACTGGCTATGGTCGCTGGGAGCCGTGGTGGCGCTGGTTTTCGTGATCCGCGGGGGCATGAAGCGCTCCGAGGCCTTCGCCTACCGGATGCACGCCCTGTCGCTGCGCATCCCGGTGATCGGCGACATCCTCGACAAGGCCTGCGTGGCCCGCTACTCCCGCACCCTGGCCACCACCTTCGGCGCCGGCGTGCCGCTGGTGGAGGCGCTGGAGACCTCCGCCGGCGCCTCGGGCAACAAGGTCTACGAGCGGGCCGTGGCCCAGGTCCGCGACGACGTGGCCACCGGCCAGCAGCTGCACTTCGCCATGCGCCTGACCGAACGCTTCCCGCCGCTGGCGGTGCAGATGGTCGGCATCGGCGAGGAGGCCGGCGCCCTGGACGCCATGCTCAACCGGGTGGCGGACTACTACGAGGAGGAGGTCGACAACAAGGTCGATGCCCTGACCTCGCTGCTCGAACCCTTCATCATCGTGGTGCTCGGCGTGCTGGTCGGCGGCCTGGTGATCTCCATGTACCTGCCGATCTTCGAGCTGGGTAGTGTGATTTGAGGGGGCACAGGCCTATGTAGGAGCGCAGCTTCGCTGCGCGAAAGGCGCCGCAGACGCCCTGAGCCCGCCCCGGACATTGGGGCCTGTCCATCGCGCAACAAGTTGCGCTCCTACAACCCCAGGGGCCGGCAGGCGCCTGGTTCCGCCCTGTGATTGGGCCCGGCTCCGTCGTGTAGGAGCGCAGCTCCGCTGCGCGAAAGGCGCCGTCAGGCGCCCGGTGCATGTTCCGAGGTTGGGCCTGTTTTATCGCGCAACAAGTTGCGCTCCTACCACCCCGAGCGCCGCAAGCGCCTGGTTCCGCCTCGTGATTGAGCCCGGCTCCGTCGTGTAGGAGCGCAGCTCCGCTGCGCGAAAGGCGCCGTCAGGCGCCCGGTGCATGTTCCGAGGCTGGGCCTGATTCATCGCGCAACAAGTTGCGCTCCTACAACCCCAGGGGCCGGCAGGCGCCTGGTTCCGCCCCGTGATTGGGCCCGGTTCCGTCGTGTAGGAGCTCAGCTCCGCTGCGCGAAAGGCGCCGCAGGCGCCCAGTGCATGTTCCGAGGCTGGGCCTGTTTTATCGCGCAACAAGTTGCGCTCCTACCACCCCGAGCGCCGCAGGCGCCTGGTTCCGCCCCGTGATTGGTCCCGGCTCCGTCGTGTAGGAGCGCAGCTCCGCTGCGCGAAAGTCGCCGCCAGGCGCCAGGCGCCCTGTGCATGTTCCGAGGCTGGGCCTGTTTTATCGCGCAACAAGTTGCGCTCCTACAACCCCAGGTCAAGACCAGCCACCGAGCCTGCCGCCCTTGCGCGACTAGGCTCCGGGCATCGGTGCCTGCATCGCCGAGACCACCACCGGCCGCAGGCGGCCGATCAACTCGTGCACCGAGACGCGCTCGCCGTAGTCGTGCTCGGCGATGTCGCGCAGGGCGTCCAGCCCGGAGAGGGTGAAGATCACCGAGCCCAGGATGAAGTGCAGCCGCCAGAAGCGTTCGGCGTCCGGCAGCTCCGGGGTGGCGCGGCGCACCAGCTCAGTGAAGCGACTGAAGACATCGCCGTACTCGGACTGGATGTAGCCCCGCAGATGCCCCTGGGCCTGGCTGTAGGCCAGCCCCAGCAGCCGCATGAACACCTTCAGGCTGTCGCGCTCGGCCGGCACCTCGAGCACCGTCCTCGCCATGGTCTCCAGCAGCTCCTCGAGGGGAATCTCGCTGCCGTCACGGGCATGGCGGGCCTCCAGCTCGTCGAGCGCACGGTGGAAGCGCTCGCTGAACGGCTCCAGGTAGCGGGCGAACACCGCCTGGATCAGCGACTTCTTGGAGCCGAAGTGGTAGTTGACCGCGGCCAGGTTGACCTTGGCCTTGCTGGTGATGTTGCGCAGCGACGTCTCGGCGAATCCGCGCTCGGCGAACAGCACCTCGGCGGTGTCGAGAATGCGCGTGACGGTATCGGGCTGAGCCATGGGCAGTCGTCCAGGGAGCGGGTCTTGTGGTTGGAAACATTTGTTTGAAAACGCCCTGAGTGTATGACAGCACAATGAATGGCTCAATCCGCTGCAGGGTGCGGCGTTTGAAACGCGACACCCCGACGCAAGCGTTCTCGCTTCCCTTTCGCCTTTTACTGGATAGAAGACCATGCTGTATACTTGACCAATAACCCCATCCGTTCCGGAGGTCGCATGTCTCGCCCCCTCACCCCCCGCCAGCAGAACGTCTACGACTTCATCGTCAAGACGATGAACGAGCTGGGCTACCCCCCGACGCGGGCCGAGATCTCCCGGGCGCTGGGTTTCAAGTCGCCCAATGCCGCCGAGGAGCACCTGCGGGCCCTGGAGCGCAAGGGGGTGATCCGGGTGATTCGCGGCACCTCCCGGGGCATCCGGCTGCCCGTCCAGGAGCAGGAGGCTGCAGCGGACGCGGCCCCGGCGAACGACGACGCTCCCCAGGGCCTGCCGATCATCGGCGAGGTGGCCGCCGGCCATCCGATCCTGGCCGCCGAGCACATCGACCGCTACTGCCCGCTGCCGCCGGAGTACTTCACCCCGCGGGCCGACTACCTGCTGCGGGTGCGGGGGCTGTCGATGAAGGACGTGGGCATCCTCGAGGGCGACCTGCTGGCGGTGCACCGCACCGAGCGGGTGCGCGACGGCCAGATCGTGGTGGCGCGCCTGGAGGACGAGGTGACCGTCAAGCGCTTCCACCGCCAGGGCCACCGGGTGCGGCTGGAGGCCGAGAACGACGACTTCGCCCCCATCGAGGTGGACCTTCGCCACGAGACGCTGGAGATCGAGGGCGTCGGGGTCGGCGTGATTCGCGGCGGCAATGGCCAGGCGCTGGGCTGATCACGGGGCCGCCGCCCGAGCGGCCGCCCTGCCCCGCCGCGGCCCCATGGCGGAGGGGCCGCGGTGAGGAAGATCCTGCACGCCGACTGCGACTGCTTCTACGCCGCGGTGGAGATGCGCGACGATCCCCGCCTGCGCGATATCCCCATCGCCATCGGCCGCTCGCGGGAACATCGCGGCGTGATCGCCACCTGCAACTATCCGGCCCGGGCCTATGGCATCCACTCGGCGATGCCCACCGCCCGAGCCCTGCAACTCTGCCCCCACCTGACCCTGCTGCCCGGCGACTTCGACAAGTATCGCGAGGTCTCGCGGCAGATCCAGGCGGTGTTCCACGAACTGACCCCGCTGGTGGAGCCGCTGTCGCTGGACGAGGCCTACCTGGACGTCAGCGAGGTGACGCGCTTCGAGGGCAGCGCCACCTGGATGGCCGAATGGCTGAAGCGCGAATGTCTGGCACGCACCGGCATCACCGTCTCGGTGGGCGTGGCCCCGGCCAAGTTCCTGGCCAAGGTGGCCAGCGACTGGGACAAGCCCGACGGCCTGACGGTGATTCCCCCGGAGCGGGTGGAGGCCTTCGTGGCCCGGCTGCCGGTGAACAAGCTGCACGGCGTGGGCCCCGCCACCGGCGCGCGCCTGGAGGCGCTGGGCATCCACGACTGCAGCGACCTGCGCCGCCTGCCCCTTGAGCGGCTGGTCAACGAGTTCGGCAAGTTCGGCCACCGGCTGTACGAGCTGGCCCGCGGCGTCGACGAGCGGCCGGTCAAGGTAGAGCGCGAACGCAAGTCGGTCAGCGTGGAGACCACCTTCGACCGGGACCTGCCGGACCTCGCCCAGGCCCGCGAGGCCCTGGCCCCGCTCCACGAGCGGCTGCGGGCGCGCCTGCAGCGCCAGGGCTCGCCGGCCATCGCCGGCATCTTCGTCAAGGTGCGCTTCGACGACTTCAGCCTGACCACCCTGGAAAGCCGCGGCCAGGCCGCCGAGCCCGACAACTTCGAGCGGCTGCTGGCCCAGGCCTGGGCCCGGGCCGAACGCCCGGTGCGCCTGCTCGGCGTCGGCGTGCGCCTGCCGCCCGAAGCCGCCCGCCAGCAATTGAGCCTGCCGCTCTGATCGATCGAGCCCCAATTCCCGGGGAGGGACCAGGGCGCCTGGCGGCGCCTTTCGCGCAGCGGAGCTGCGCTCCTACACGATGGGACCGGACCCCAAGGCTCGGGGCGGGACCAGGGCGCCTGCGGCGCCCAGGGTTGTAGGAGCGCAATTTATTGCGCGATGGATTGACCCCGAATGCTTGGATAGGAACCAGGGCGCCTGACGGCGCCTTTCGCGCAGCGGAGCTGCGCTCCTACACGATGGGGCCAGGCCCAATCACGGGGCGGGACCGGGCGCCTGCGGCGCCTTTCGCGCAGCAGAGCTGCGCTCCTACACGATGGGGCCAGGCCCAATCACGGGGCGGGACCAGGGCGCCTGCGGCGCCCAGGGTTGTAGGAGCGCAATTTATTGCGCGATGGATTGACCCCGAATGCTTGGATAGGAACCAGGGCGCCTGGCGGCGCCTTTCGCGCAGCGAAGCTGCGCTCCTACAGGCTCGGGGGATCGGCCCCTCCGTGGGGCATGGACCGGGCACCCGAGGCGCCTGGGGTTGTAGGAACGCAATTTATTGCGCGATGGACAGGCCCCAATGTCCGGGGCGGGCTCAGGGCGCCTGGCCGGCGCCTTTCGCGCAGCGGAGCTGCGCTCCTACACGACGGAGCCGGGCCCAATCACGAGGCAGGACCAGGCGCCTGCGGCGCTCGGGGTGGTAGGAGCGCAATTTGTTGCGCGATGGATTGAGCCCAATGCCCGGGGCGGGATCAGGGCGCCTGGCCGGCGCCTTTCGCGCAGCGAAGCTGCGCTCCTACACGATGGACCAAACCCCAAGGCTCGGGGGCGGGACCGGGCGCCTGGCGGCGCCTTTCGCGCAGCGGAGCTGCGCTCCTACAGGATCAGGGATCGACCCATCCATGGGGCAGGTTCGGCGCCCCGGGATCACACCCCTGCCATGCGGGCTTCACAGCCAGATCGCGTTCCAGTAGGGATACTGCAGGATGTCGTCGACCAGGCCGGCCCGCAGCGGGTTGGCGACGATGTAGCGGGCGGTGTCCTTGAGGCCCTCGTCCTCGCGCAGGGCGTGGTCGTGGTAGCCGCGCTGCCAGATGCATTCGCCGACGGCCTGCGAGACCTTGGCCTTGTAGAGCCGGACCAGGACCGGGAGCCGATCCTCGAGTTCCACCAGCCAGTGGACGTGGTCCGGCATGACGACATGACAGAGGGTGCGGCCATGCCGGCTGACGGGGCTGGCATAGAGCAGGCGGCAGGCCGCCCGGGCGTGGGCGACATCGGCGAACACGGGCCGCCGGGCCTCGGTCACCAGGGTGATATGGTAGCAGCGCCAGGCAAGCGAATGCCGCCCCTTGCGCAGGTCTCGTGCGTGCGGCGCGTCCATGCCGGCCCTCCTCGCGACATCCCCATGTGCCTTCGAGGATAGCCGAGCCGGCGCGGCCTACTTGGTGTCGATGTAGCGGTGGTCGTTGAAGGTGGCCACCCAGTCCGGGTGATAGACCATCAGGATGCTCATCAGCATGCCGGTGATGAAGGCCTCGGAGGGCATCAGCAGCGGCAGGAAGCGGGCATACTCGAGCGCCTGGTGCATGGCCTGGGGATCGGTGGCGCCGACGGCCATCAGCCCCACCGCCGCCAGGCCGCTGCCCAGGGCGGACAGCGCCGAGCCGAAGAAGGCGCAGACGAACAGGAAGACCATCAGGTTGTCCGGCAGCCGCCGGTCCACCAGGCGCCAGACCAGGCTGATCACCAGCACCGGCACCACCCCGGTGACCAGCAGGTTGACGCCGATCAGCGGCCACTCGACCCGTCCCAGCAGCACCATGGCCAGGTTGATCGCGGCCGCCGACAGCAGCGCCAGCGGGGCCTTGAACACCAGGGTCAGCAGCGCCGTGAACATCAGGTGCAGCGTCAGCCAGTCCACCGCCTGGGCGCGCAGCTGCCAGAACAGCATCACCACCACGGTGGCGGCCAGCCAGCGATGCTGCAGGCCATGGTCGGCGACCAGGGTGCGCCAGGGTCGGCGGCTCAGCGCCCGGCCGACGAACAGCAGCGAGACGATCCCGCCCAGCCACAGCACCCAGGGCGCCAGCACCAGCTCGGAAAAGGACATCGCGACTCTCCCGGCCTCGCCCCGCTCAGGCGAAGACCACCGTCTTGTTGTCGTGCACCAGCACGCGATCCTCCAGGTGCCAGCGCAGCCCGCGGGCCAGCACGGCCTTCTCCACGTCCCGGCCGAAGCGCACCAGGTCGTTGGGCGTGTGGCAGTGGCTCACCCGGTGAATGTCCTGCTCGATGATCGGGCCGGCATCCAGGTCCTCGGTGACATAGTGGCAGGTGGCGCCGATCAGCTTCACCCCGCGCCGGTAGGCCTGGTGATAGGGCTTGGCCCCGGCGAAGGACGGCAGGAAGCTGTGATGGATGTTGATCACCCGCCCGGCATAGCGCTCGCAGAGGCTCGGCGGCAGGATCTGCATGTAGCGCGCCAGCACGATGCAGTCGGCCCGGGCCTCGTCGACCAGGCGCTGGACCTCGGCGAAGGCCGGCGCCTTGTCCGCCGGATCCACCGGCACGTGATGGTAGGGGATGCCGTGCCACTCGGTGATCGAGCGCATGTCGTCGTGGTTGGAGATCACCGCGGCGATGTCGCAATCCAGCTCGTCCGCGGTCCAGCGGTACAGCAGGTCCACCAGGCAATGGCTCTCCCGGGAGACCATCAGCACCACCCGGCGACGCCGGCGGGTGTCGGTCAGCGCCCAGTCCATCTCGAACTCGTCGGCGATCGGCGCGAAGGCGTCGCGCAGCGTCTCGGCCGACATGCCGATGGAATCCGCCAGGATGACGTAGCGCATGAAGAAGCGCCCGGACTCCAGGTCGGAATGCTGGCTGGCCTCGGTGATCGAGCCGCCCTGGCCGGCGATGAAGCTGGAGACCCGGGAGACGATCCCCCGCTGGTCGGGACAGGAAACCACGAGACGATAGTAATGAGACATCGAATGACCGTTGGACAGGAAGTGACGTAGAGCCGGCCATTGTAGCGAAATCGCCGAGGCGGGTCGCGGCGCCGGCCGCGCGCCCCCGGAACTACTGGCCATGCCATCCCCTGCACGGTTACACTGCGTTACGTTCCATCACCCGTTCGAAACGACCGTGCCATTGCTCATAATACCGAAGGGACACCCCATGGCACCTTCCCCCCATCGCCGTGCCGCGAGGCAGACGGCCCGATGCCGGCCCCGCGCATCCGGCTTCAGCCTGATCGAGGTCCTGGTGGCCCTGCTGCTGCTGTCGGTCGGCGTGCTCGGCCTGGCCGGCCTGCAACTGGAATCGCTGCAGTCCAGCCATGTGGCCTACCAGCGCGCCATCGCCAGCCTGGCCGCCCAGGATGCCCAGGAGCGCCTGTGGCTGGCCTTCGCCGACAAGACCGAACGGGTAGAGTCAGACGAGGCCAACTGCCCCACCAGCGCGGAGATCGATGCCACCATGGGAGCGCCGCTCGCCGACATGTCCCCCTGGCGAGACGCCTGGAAGGACCGGCTGCCCGGCCTGGGCGCCGATCCTGTCCGGCCGGCCACCGATGACGATGGCTCGCCACTGCCGGGATGCCAGTTCACGATCACCATCGACTGGCAAGAAGGCCGTTTCGTCGATGACAAGGGCAACGCCACCGCGGCCTCGACGCTCGACTATGCCGTCCGGCTGCCTGCCAGGGTGACTTCATGACCCGCGCCCATCCCCGCACCCAGGCCGGGTTCGGCCTGGTCGAACTGATGGTCGGCATGGCCATCGGCCTGGTGATCACGCTGGGCGCCGGCACGATCTTCATCGAACTCAGCCAGTCGCAGAAGCGGACCCAGGCGCTGGGCCGGCAGCAGGCCGAGGTGACCTTCGCGATGGACACCCTGATCCGCGACATCCGCCGCGCCGACACCATCGAACGCAAGGGCGGCGAGTACACCCTGTCGTTTCCCGGCGGGGAGCCGCACCGCTACCGCATCAAGGATGGGGCCCTGGAGCAGAAGATCGACGACGGGGACTTCCAGCCGTTGCTGACCGGCGTGGTGGCGGAGGCGGACGCCGAGGCGCCGCTGATGACGCAGGACGCCTCCGCCGCTTCCTGGGGCGCCTGGCGCCTGCACCTCGAGATCGACACCGACATGGGCGGCCTGCGCCGCTTCGATATGGTCGCCGTGCAGCGGCAGGCCGCCGTCGACAAGGATGACGCATGATTCCCCGATGCATCGACAAGACGCCGCGCAGCGCCGCCCGGCAACGCCAAGGAGGGGCCGCCCTGATCGTGGTCATGGCCTTCCTGACCATCGGCACCATGGTGGCTGTGTCCAGCATGAGCGGCTCGACCACCAACGAGCGCATGGCCGGCAACTACCGACTGACCACGCTGGCCCAGATGGCCGCGGAGACGGGCGCCTCCAGGGCGATGGAGGACACGATCGAGCACGACACCGGCACGGCGTGCCGCAGCCTCGCCGAGGATGCGCGAGACAACGCCGCCAGCGTGCCCTGGGAACCTTCCGTGGCGCTTCCGAGCGAGACCGCCATCCCGCTGGGCTATCGCCAGGCACAGTGCCGACATGATGGCGACGATGCGCTGCTGATCCAGGGCATCGCCAACTACGGCCAGCCGGCCACATCGTATTCCTTGATCATCGTGGGACGACCACAGGGCAGTGGCGAGCTGCCGCTGGAAGACTATGGCGGCACCATCACCTCGGCGGGGCCAGCGGTACTGCATGGCAGGGCCGATGTCGAGAATGGCGTGCATGACAACCAGGGCACTCATAATGTCCCCGACCCCAGGGATCTGGCCGGGGATGCTACCTCCACCGGCTTTATCGCCGATATCCAGCGGCGAGCCTCGGAGGGCGACCCCGAAGTGCACTCCGCCTGCGATGCCGACGCACCGATCCCGTCCGGTACCACGCATGTCTTCTGCCAGGGGGACTTCACCGGCAACCTGAATGGCCGGTTGAACGGCTTGACCGTGGTCGCGACGGGCTCTTTCGGTTATCGAAAGAACAAGAACAAGTACGAGTTCCTGCGCATCGAGAGCGACGTATCGGCCTCGCTGGTCGCCGGCGATGCCATACGCATCAAGGGGTTCGGCAATCGCACCATTTCAGGCTTGCTCTGGAGCGGCGGCAGCCTCCACGTCCATGGCCGGTCGAATATCGTCGGGGGCGTGGTCGCCAATGGCGCCGTCCGCTTCGATGGTCGCACCATGGTGACGGGAGGCAGCCAAGCGGGAGGCGATAGCGCCGGGATGTTCTGGGAACAGCTCTGAGCCGTGTGCTCCGGCCCCGCCGAGGTTGCAGTGCAGCGCGTTGTGGGGGCCGGGGCCCTTCCCGTATAGTGATATGACATTTTCCTCGATCGCCGCCTCGATGCCACGCCCCCGCGCCCAGATTCGCCCCCGCCGCCGCTCGCCCCTGCATTTCCTGCCGCTGGGGGGCTGCGGAGAGATCGGGATGAATCTCAGCCTCTACGGCCATGAGGGGCACTGGATCGCGGTGGATTGCGGCATGATGATCCGCCAGGACCTGCCCGGCAGTCCCCTCCAGGTTCCCGACCTCGCCACCCTCGAGACGCTCGACAACGCCCCGGCGGCGCTGATCATCACCCACGGCCACGAGGATCACATCGGCGCGGCGGCCTGGCTGTGGCCGCGCTGGGGCTGCCCGATCCATGCCACGCCCCTGGCCGCGGGCCTGCTGCGTGCCAAGTTCGCCGAACGCGGCCTGCGCCAGGACGCCATCCGGGTCATCGAGCCCGGCGAGGCCCTGGAGGACGGCCCCTTCACCCTGCGCTACCTGCCGCTCACCCACTCGATCCCCGAGAGCTGCGCGTTGCTGATCGCCGCGGGCAGCCACCGGGTGCTGCACACCGGCGACTGGAAGCTCGACCCCGAGCCGCTGATCGGCCCGCCGGTCGACGCCGAGACCTACCGGGCCCTGGCGCCGGTCGACCTGGTGGTGGGCGATTCCACCAATGCGCCCCTGCCCGGCCACTCCCGCAGCGAGGGCGAGGTGGCCCGAGCCCTGGAGACGGCGATCGGCGACTGCCGCGGCCGGGTGGTGGTCAGCTGCTTCGCCAGCAACCTGGCCCGGGTGCTGGCCGTGGGCCGCGCCGCGGCGCGCTGCGGCCGCCGGGTCAGCCTGATGGGCCGCTCCATGGAGCGCATGGTCGGCGTGGCCCGCGGGCTGGGCTACCTTGACGACCTGCCGCCCCTGGTGCCGTCGGGGGATCTCGGCTACCTGCCGCCCGAGGAAGTGCTGGTCATCGCCACCGGCAGCCAGGGCGAACCCCGAGCCGCCCTGTCGCGCCTGGCCCAGGGCCGGCACCCGCACCTGGAGCTGGCCCCCGGCGACAGCGTGATCTTCTCGTCCCGGGCGATTCCCGGCAACGAGCGGCTGATCGAGCGTCTCAAGCGCGGCCTGGAACGCCTCGGCGTCACCCTGCTGGACGACGAACAGGCTCCGGCGATCCACGCCTCCGGGCACCCGGCCCAGGACGAGCTGGCTCGCCTCTACGACTGGGTGCAACCGACCCACCTGTTGCCGGTGCACGGCGAATCGCGCCACCAGCGGGCGCACCAGGCCCTGGCCGAACGCCAGGGCATCCAGGCGCCGCTGATTCCCCGCAACGGCGACCTGATCCGCCTGGATGCCGAGGGCCTCCACCGCGAGGCTCACCACCCCCAGACGCCGCGCATCATCGACCAGGATGCGGTCGCCCGCCTGCCCGGCCTGGGCGGGCAACGGGATCGCCACGGCCATCTTCACCTGGCCCTGACGGTGACCGCCACCGAAGGCGGCTGGGCCCGCATCGGCCGCCTGCTGCTGGATGCCAGCGAGGCCAGCCCCCTGGACGAGACGGCCTTCTCCGACTGGCTCGACGACTGCCTGGACGAGATCCACGCCGACTCCCTGGCCGATCTCAACCTGGCCTTGCGCCCCCGCCTGCTGGCCTGGCTGGGTGATCACCTGCACCGCTTGCCGGAGATTCACCTGCAGATCCTCGCCGCGGAGGCCGAGGCCTCGACGGGGTGAAGGGGCACGCAAGGCGTTGCGCGATCAAGGTTCGCACCATTCCCGTGGCAAGGATCCGGGCGCCTGACGGCGCTTGGGGTGGTAGGAGCGCAACTTGTTGCGCGATGGACGGAGCCCCAATTCCCGGGGCGGAACCGGGCGCCTGACGGCGCCTTTCGCGCAGCGGAGCTGCGCTCCTACAGGACCGGGAGGCGACCCATCCATGGGGCATGGCCCGGACAGCTGCGGCGCTTGGGACGGTAGGAGCGCAACGTGTTGCGCGATCGAGGTTCAAGCCCTTCCCAAGGCAGGGATCCGGGCGCCTCGCGGCGCCTTTCGCGCAGCGGAGCTGCGCTCCTACAGGACCGGGGGGCGGCCCATCCATGGGGCATGGCCCGGACACCTGCGGCGCTTGGGTCGGTAGGAGCGCCACGTGTTGCGCGATCGAGGTTCAAGCCCTTCCCGAGGCACGGACCTGGGCGCCTCGCGGCGCCTTTCGCGCAGCGGAGCTGCGCTCCTACAGGACCGGGAGGCGACCCATCCATGGGGCATGGCCCGGACAGCTGCGGCGCTTGGGTTGGTAGGAGCGCGATTTATTGCGCGATGGATTGCCCCCCCCAATGCTCGGGGCGAGATCAGGGCGCCTGACGGCGCCTTTCGCGCAGCGGAGCTGCGCTCCTACAGGATCGGGGTCAAGCCAACCGCGGGGCGGGAACCGCACCTTTCGCGCGGCGGAGCGGCGCTCCCATGGGCCGTATCGGGCCCGGAGACGCAACAAAAAACCGGAACCGACGCGCAGGCGCCGGCCCCGGAAGGACGCGAAATCGGGAAAGGGTCAGGCCTTGTCGGCGGCCTTCTTCTTGGGCGGGCGGCCGCGCTTGCGCTTCGGCTGTTCGGGCACCAGGTCGTCGAGTGACAGGCCCGCCTCGTTGATCTGTTCACGGATCTCGGCAAGCTTGCGAGCCTTGAGGTCTTCCTCTTCCTGGCGCTTGCGCTCCTCGTCATGCTTCTGCTCGATGACCTCGCCGATGACCTCGGCCAGCTTGTGGAGTTGCTCCATGCTGAGTTGACGGGCCGCGGCGCGGGCCACGTTCTTGTTGCGAGCGATGCGCTCCAGGGTCTGCTCGGACATTGCCCCCTCCGTGACGGGAATTGACGGGTGGTCGTGATGTGCCAACGCTGTCAAAAGTATATGCCCTGATACCCGTTTGGCAAGAAATGCCGGAGCGTTAACCGGCCGACTTTCTCGGCCATGAACCGCTGAACGAGGCGAAGATTGACGGCCCACAGGCCCCGCCGACTCCCGTAAAAGATCGCCGGGAAAGCCGACGGCGCCCGCCGCCGGAAAGGCGGTGACAGATCCGGGAATGCCGGCACCACCCGGCGCGCCGGGCGGCACATTCGCCACCGCATGTGGACGCCGATAGGCCCCGGCCTCGTGGTCGCTCCCCGGGGTCTGCTACCATCGATCGACTGTCCGCGTTCGCCCGCATGGAGGAGACGGCATGGAGCGCTTGCGTCGGCACCGGGTCTTCGTCATGGCCGTGGTGATCAACATCCTGGTGGTGGCGGCGGGCGTGCTGGACCCGCAGACGCTGGGCCAGTGGGCGAACCGCGGCCTGGAGGAGATCACCCGGCTGTTCGGCTGGTTCTACATGGTCAGCCTCTTCGGCTTCGTGGTGCTGCTGTTCGCGCTGGCCTTCAGCCGCTACGGCAAGCTCCGCCTGGGCCCCCAGGACAGCCGCCCCGACTACGACGTCTTCTCCTGGATCAGCATGCTGCTGGCCGCCGGGCTGGGCGTGGGCCTGGTGTTCTACGGCATGGCCGAGCCCATGAGCCACTACCTCTCGCCGCCCTTCGCCGAGGCCACGCCCGCCACCGCCGAGGCGGCCCGCCAGGCGATCCAGTACAGCTTCTTCAACTGGGGCGTGCACCAGTGGTCGGTGTTCGGCCTGGTGGGCCTGATCATCGCCTACTTCCAGTTCCGCAAGGGCCGCGCCGGCCTGGTATCCTCGGTGCTCTCCACGGTGACCCCGGCCCGCCCGCGGGGCCGCCGCTGGGCGCCCTGGCTGGATGTCTTCGCGGTGGTGGCGACGGTGATGGGCGTGGCCACCTCCCTGGGGCTCGGCGTGCTGCAGGTCAACGGCGGCCTGCATGCCGTGTTCGGGCTGCCCGAGGGCCTGGCCTGGCAGAGCCTGATCCTGGCGGTGATGTTCGCGGCCTACATGGCCTCGACCTGGGCCGGCCTCGACAAGGGCATCCGCCGCCTGTCGAACCTCAACATGCTGCTGTGCCTGGGCATGCTGCTCTACGTGCTGGTCACCGGCCCTACCCTGCGCATCCTCGAGACCATCACCCTGGGCTTCGGCGACTATCTGCAGCACTTCATCGGCATGAGCCTGCACGCCACGCCCTATGCCGACGACGCCTGGGCCAGCGAATGGACCCTGTTCTACTGGTCCTGGGCCATCGCCTGGTCGCCCTTCGTGGGCACCTTCGTCGCCCGCGTTTCCCGCGGGCGCACCATCCGCGAGTTCGTGCTGGGCGTGCTGCTGGTGCCGGCCCTGCTGGCCTGCCTGTGGATCGGGGTGTTCGGCGGGGCGGCGCTCAATCTCGAGCGCACGGCGGATGCCGGCCTGGCCGCGGCCAGCCGGGACAACGTCAACGTGGCGCTCTTCTACCTGCTGGACCTGCTGCCGATGAGCGAGCTGGCCTCGGTGGTGGCCATGCTGCTGATCCTGGTGTTCCTGGTCACCTCGGCGGACTCGGCGTCCTACATCGTCGCCCAGATGACCGACGACGGCTCGATCAACCCGCCGCTCTACAAGCGCGTGACCTGGGGCGTGCTGATCGCCGCCATCTGCCTGACCCTGATCGCCCTGGGGGGCCTGGGCGGGCTGCAGTCGGCCTCGGTGCTGTCGTCCCTGCCCTTCTCCTTCGTGCTGCTGGCCATGGCGGTGGCCCTGGTGCGGATGCTGCGCCGGGATCACGCCTCGCTGCTCAACCTGCTGTATCGCCGCCACGGCGACATCCCGGTGGGCGCCGATGCCATCGAGGCCGATCTGCTGGAGCGCGAGCAGCAGCTGCGGGCTGCCCGGCGGCGGGTGGCGGCCGAGCGGCAGGCGAGCCCGGCCCGGGAGGTCGAGCCCGAGACAGCAACAGAGACAAAGACAGAGGCCGACACCGAGGCGTCGCCGGGCGCCTGACGGCGCTTGGGGTGGTAGGAGCGCAATTTATTGCGCGATGGACGAAGCCCAAAGGCTCGGGGCCAGCCCATCCGCGGGGTGAGAACCGGGCGCCTGACGGCGCCTTTCGCGCAGCGGAGCTGCGCTCCTACACGACGGGCCAGGCCCGATCACGGGGCGGGACCGGGCGCCTGCGGCGCTCGGGGTGGTAGGAGCGCAACTTGTTGCGCGATGGACGAAGCCCAAAGGCTCGGGGGGCCAGCCCATCCGCGGGGTGAGAACCGGGCGCCTGACGGCGCCTTTCGCGCAGCGAAGCTGCGCTCCTACACGACGGGCCAGGCCCAATCACGGGGCGGGACCAGGGCACCTACGGCGCTTGGGGTGGTAGGAGCGCAACTTGTTGCGCGATGGACGAAGCCCAAAGGCTCGGGGGCCAGCCCATCCGCGGGGTGAGAACCGGGCGCCTGACGGCGCCTTTCGCGCAGCGGAGCTGCGCTCCTACACGACGGGCCAGGCCCAATCACGGGGCGAGAACCGGGCGCCTGCGGCGCTTGGGGTGGTAGGAGCGCAACTTGTTGCGCGATGGACGAAGCCCAAAGGCTCGGGGGGCCAGCCCATCCGCGGGGTGAGAACCGGGCGCCTGGCGGCGCCTTTCGCGCAGCGAAGCTGCGCTCCTACACGATGGACCGGGCCCCAAGGCTCGGGGCGGGACCGGGCGCCTACGGCGCCTTTCGCGCAGCGAAGCTGCGCTCCTACACGATGGACGAAGCCCCAAAGCTCGGGGCGGAAGCAGGGCGCCTGCGGCGCCTTTCGCGCAGCGAAGCTGCGCTCCTACACGATGGGGCCAGGCCCGATCGCGGGGCGAGAACCGGGCGCCTGGCGGCGCCTTTCGCGCAGCGAAGCTGCGCTCCTACGCGGGCCTTGGGGGCCGCGCCTCTCGATCAACCTCCGGTCATGTTCATGAAGCGCACCACCTGGACGTCGCCGTCGGTGGTGAAATGGTGACGCTCGGGCTTGAGGGGCATGGCGGCGATGATCGCCTCCTTGAGGACCTCGATATTGCCCGGGTGGCGACGCAGCACCGCGCGCAGGTCCACCGAGTGCTCGTTGCCGAGGCACAGCAGCAGCCGCCCCTCCACGGTGACACGAACCCGGTTGCAGCTATCGCAGAAGTTGTGGCTGTGCGGCGAGATGAAGCCCACCCGGATATCGCTGTCCGGCATGCGGAAATAGCGCGACGGCCCGAGGGTCGATTCGGTGGTGGGCACCAGGGTGTGATGACGCTCGATCAGCGCCTGCACCTCGTCGCTGGAGCAGAAGGTCTCGGCCCGGGAGTGGTCGGAGACATCGCCCAGCGGCATCTCCTCGATGAAGCTGATGTCCACGCCCTCCTGGCGGGCGAAGTCGACCAGGTCCGCCACCTCGTCGTCGTTGCGCCCCTTGAGGATCACGGCGTTGAGCTTGATGCGCTCGAAGCCGGCATCCCGGGCGGCGCGGATGCCGTCGATCACCCGCGCCAGGTCGCCGGTACGGGTCAGGCGGCGGAAGCGTTCGGGATCCAGGGAGTCGAGGCTGATGTTGAGCCGGCCGAGCCCGCCCTCGCGCAGCCGCGGGGCGAACTTGCGCAGGCTGGCTCCGTTGGTGGTCATGGCGAAGTCCTTGAGGCCCGGCAGGGCGCCGATGTCGGCGACCAGCCGATCGATGTCGCGCCGCACCAGGGGCTCGCCCCCGGTCAGGCGGATCTTCTCCACGCCGAGCTCGGTGAAGGCTCGGGCCACCAGCGAGAGTTCCTCCAGGCTCAGCACCTGGTCCCGCGGCAGGAAGGTCATCTCCTCGCTCATGCAGTACACACAGCGGAAGTCGCAGCGATCGGTGACCGAGATGCGCACGTAGCGCACTCGCCGGCCGAAGTCGTCGATGAGCTCGTCGGTCATGATGGTGTCTCCCAGCGCCGCGCATCGCGGTGATCGGTGTCCCGCTCGGCGACCCAGTAGTCGCCGCTGGCGGTGTGCTCCTTCTTCCAGAAGGGAGCACGGGTCTTGAGGTAGTCCATGATGAAGTCGCAGGCCTCGAAGGCCGCGCGCCGATGGGCGCTGGCCACCACCACTAGCACGATGGGGTCGCCCGGGGCCAGCCGGCCGACGCGATGGACGATGCGCAGGGCCTGCAGCGGCCAGCGCGACTCCGCCTCGTCGGCGATGGCCTCCAGGGCCGACTCGGTCATGCCGGGGTAGTGCTCCAGGCTCAGCGCCCGAACCTCGGGGCGTTCGTTGAAGTCCCGCACCAGGCCGGTGAAGCTGACCACGGCGCCGACGTCGGTGCGCCGGGCCAGCAGCTCGCGCTGCTCGGCGCCGGCGTCGAATGCCTGCTGCTGTACGCGCACGCGCTGCATGATCAGCCTCCGGTCACCGGGGGGAAGAAGGCCACCTCGTCCTCGGCGGTGAGGGGCGTGGCGTTGCCGGCCATGACCTGGTTGACCGCGCACAGCACCCGCCCCTCCTCGAGGCCGGCGAAGCGCGGGTCCATGGCCTTGAGGGCCGCCTTCAGGCCCCCGACGTCGGCGCTCTCCAGGACCTCGACGGGCACCGAGACCTCGCCGACGCCGAGCCGCTCGCGGAGCTCGGCCAGGCACTTGACCAGGATGCACGGCTGGCCCGCGTCGCAGCGGGCGCCCAGCGAGACCTCACCGGCCTCGCCCTCGCCGGTGACGATGGGCGCGGCCCCGGCGGCCAGGTCGCGGCGGTAGTCGCCGGACTTGCCGCCCTGCTTGGTGTCGAGGTGGATCTCACCGATCTCCATGTCCTTGTCCACGGCCTTGCACATATCGTAGAGCGTCAGGCAGGCCACCGAGACCGCGGTCAGCGCCTCCATCTCGACGCCGGTGCGCCCGGTCAGCCGGCAGGTGGCGGTCACCCGCACGCAGGCGTCGGCCTCGTCGAGCTGGAAGTCCACGCTGACCTTGGACAGCGCCAGGGCATGGCACAGCGGGATCAGCTCGTGGGTGCGCTTGGCGGCCTGGATGCCGGCGATGCGGGCGGTGGCCAGGACGTCGCCCTTGGGCAGGCCGCCGTCGGCGAGCAGCGCCAGGGTCGCCGGCCGCATGCGGATCAGGCCCGAGGCCGAGGCCTCGCGCTGGGTCTCCGGCTTGTCGCCGACGTCGACCATATGGGCTTCGCCGCGGGCATTCAGGTGGGTCAGGCTCATCGAAGGCGCCTCATGACAGTCGGGAAAGGGGTTGGATGACCACCGGCTCGCCGGGCTCGACGGCGTCGCGGGATGCGTCGAGCTCGATCAGGCAGTCGGCGGCCACCATGGAAGACAGGATGCCGGAGCCCTGGGCTCCGGTGGCGCAGACCCAGAGCCGTCCCTGGTCGTCGCTGCGGGTCCGGCCGCGCAGGTAGTCGGTGCGCCCGGCGCGGCTGCGCAGCGGCGTCTCGGCCAGCGCCGTGAGGCGCCGCGGCGCGTCCTCGGCCCGCCCCTGCAGGCGGCCCAGCAGGGGCGCCACGAACTGCAGGAAGGTGACCATCGCCGCCACCGGGTTGCCCGGCAGGCCGAGGAAGGGCACGCCCTCCGCGCCCAGCACGCCGCAGGCCAGCGGCCGCCCCGGGCGGATGGCGATGCGCCAGAAGGCCAGCCGGCCCACCGCCTCGAGCGCCTGGCGGGTGTAGTCGGCCTCGCCCACCGAGACCCCGCCGCTGGTGATCACCAGGTCGGCGCGCCCGGCGGCATCGGCCAGGGCCTCGACCATCGCCGCCCGGTCGTCGGCCAGGATGCCGAGGTCGATCACCTCGGCGCCGTGCTCGCGCAGCAGCCCGGCCAGGGTGAAGCGATTGGCATCGAAGATGCCCGCCGCGGGCAGCGGCTCGCCGGGGGCGGTGACCTCGTCGCCGGTGGAGAAGATCGCCACCCGCGGCCGGCGGCGCACGGCGGCGCGCGCAAGCCCCAGCGAGGCCAGCAGCCCCAGCTCGGCGGCGGCCAGGCGGGTGCCGGCGGCCAGGGCCGTGTCGCCCCGGGCGATGTCCTCGCCGGCCTGGCGCACGTGCTGCCCCGGCCGCACCCGCTCGGGGCGATCGACGATGACGGTGTCGCCGTCCTCGAGGAGCTGCTCGCGCATGATCACGGTATCGGCGCCGGCGGGCAGCGGCGCCCCGGTGGTGATGGTCACGCACTCCCCCGGCGCCAGCGGCGTCGGGTGACGGCCGCCGGCCCGCACCTCGCCGACCCGGCGCCAGGCCGCCGGCGGCGCGCCGCGGGCCGGCCAGGCCAGGGCGATGCCGTCCATGGCGGCGTTGGTGTTCTGGGGCACGTCGATCGGCGAGACGATGGCCTCGGCCAGCACCCGCCCGTGCAGGGCCGCCAGCGGCACCGTCTCGGCGGGCAGGGGCGCGGGCGCCAGCTCCGCCAGGGCCGCCCGGGCCTCGTCCGGGGACAGCATGCGCTCGCCGAGCTCGAAACAGGACAGCGTCATGCGGGCCGCCCCTCCCGGCGCGGCTGGCGCTCCTCGGGCCAGCGCCGGGGCCAGGCCGCGATCCAGTCGGCCAGCCGCGCCGGGGCGTTGAGGTCCAGGGCCTCGACCCCCGGCGGCAGGCTCAGGGGCTCGTCGCTGGCCACCGCCTTCACCCACGGATCCTCGACGACGCGCAGCGGCTTGCCGAGCGAGCGGCGATGCAGCTCCAGCTTGGGCAGCGGCCAGGCCTTGAAGCCCTCCACCAGCACCAGGTCCGGCGCCCGGGGCCGCACCATGGCGATCAGCTCGGCGAGGTCGGCCTCCTCGTGATCCGGGGTCTCCATCATCAGGGCGATGCGCCGGCGCGAGGCCACCAGCATCGGCTCGGCCCCGGCCTGGCGCAGGCGATGGCTGTCCTTGCCGGGCTGGTCGACGTCGAAGCCGTGGTGGGCGTGCTTGATCACCGCCACCCGCAGGCCGCGCTCGCGCAGGGCGGGCAGCAGGCCCTCCAGCAGGGTGGTCTTGCCGGTGCCACTCCAGGCGGCGATGCCCAGCAGCGGCAGGTCCGGCTCGAGCGGCACGCTCGCCGCGATGGCGTCGCTCATGGCTGGGGGCTCTCCCGGCGCCGGCGAGCTTCCAGGCGCCGCTTGTCATCCGGGGTATTGAGGTTGGCGAAGGCCTCGGCGCGATCCGCCATGTCCACGGCCCGCCAGTCGTGCCGAGCATACCAGCGGTCGATCTTGCGCTCGCCCGCCGCCAGGGCGCGGCCCAGGTCGTCGACCAGGGCGCGGCGGATCAGCGCCACCACCGGGTGCAGCCGCTCGCCATCGTGGGCCACGGCGATGTCGGCCGAGCCGCGCCCGGCCACCAGGCGGGCCACCAGGTCGTCCGGCAGCGCCGGGCTGTCGCAGGGCACCACCACCACCCAGTCGGTGGCCGCGGCCCGCAGGCCGCTGTAGATGCCCATCAGCGGCCCCTGATAGCCGGCCTCGAGGTCCGGGATCACCCGCTCCCCCAGGGCCGCATAGGCCTCGGGGTGACGGTTGGCGTTGATCAGCACCTCGGCCACCCGCCCGCGCAACGGCGTCAGGGCGTGGCTGGCCAGGGGACGGCCGGCGAAGGCCTCCAGGCCCTTGTCGCGGCCGCCCATGCGGCGGCCCTGGCCGCCGGCGAGCACCAGGCCGGTGAGGGCGTGGCGATGGATCACGGCAATGCTCCAGCAGAATGGTCAGGCATGGCCTCATCATGCCTTAGCCGCGACACATCTTCCATGACCGTAAGGTCAGGTTCGCCGGGGTTCCTGACCGCGATCAGGGTCGTGGCTTATCGTGAGGCCCCGAAGACGGTATCATCCGTCAATAATTTTCCACACATGACAAGGATTGCGGCCGCGGCCGCCGACACGCCACGATGGATGACAGTTTCGACGTAGGCGCCCGCCTCCGGCAGTTGCGCCGCGAGAAGGGCCTCTCCCAGCGCGAGCTGGCCAAGCGGGCCAGCGTGACCAACAGCAGCATCTCGCTGATCGAGCAGAACAGCGTCAGCCCCTCGGTGAGCTCGCTGAAGAAGATCCTCGATGCCCTGCCGGTATCGATCAGCGCCTTCTTCGCCGGCGACGAACCCAGCCACCCGCGCCCCTTCTATCGGGCCGGCGAGCTCACCGAGATCGGCGACGGCCAGCTCTCCTGGCGGCTGGTGGCCGCGCGCCGGCCGGATCGCCGCATGTCGGTGCTCCACGAGCGCTATCCGCCCGGCGCCGACAGCGGCGAGGAGATGCTGGAGCACGAAGGCGAGGAAGGCGGGGTGGTGATCTCGGGGACCATCGAGATCACCGTCAACGGCGAGGTGGGCATCCTGGAGGCCGGCGACGGCTACTACTTCGACTCGCGCCTGCCCCACCGCTTCCGCAACATCGGCGACGAGGAGTGCGTGATCGTCAGCGCCAACACCCCGCCGTCGTTCTCCGACGGCGGCGAGGAGTTGCATCACGGGTGAGGGGCGAGGCGCGAGGTGTGAGGTGTGAGGTGTGAGGTGTGAGGTGCGAGGTACGAGGTGCGAGGCGCGAGGCGCGAGGCGCGAGGCGCGAGGCGCGAGGCGCGAGGCGCGAGGCGCGTGACAGCGTATTCCACCGTGGCAGGCCACAAGGGGTTTCCTTGCGGCTCGCTCCTTGTAGCTTGTCGCTGCCCTAAGGGCCCTTGAACCTCGCCCCTCGAACCTCGTCCCTACGACTCCCCGGCCCGATAGAGATTCTGGATGCTCGAGAAGTCCAGTTGCCCGCTGCCCTGGGCGCTGTGCAGGGCGAAGAGGTTGCGAGCCTGGGAGCCCATGGGCACGCTGGCCCGGGCCTTGAGCGCCAGCTCCCAGGCCAGGCCCAGGTCCTTGGCCATCAGGTCGGTGAGGAAGCCGCCCTGATAGTCCCGGGACGCCGCCGAGCCCTCCATCACCCCCGGCCAGGGGTTGTAGACGTTGAGCGCCCAGTTGCCGCCGCTGCTCTGCTTCATGATCTCAGAGAGCACCGCCGGGTCCAGGCCATGCTTGACGCCCAGCGACAGCGCCTCGGCGGTGCCGCTCATCAGGATGCCGAGCAGCATGTTGTTGCACAGCTTGGCGACCTGGCCGGCGCCGAGGCCACCGGCATGGAAGATGTTCTTGCCCATGCCCTCGAGCACCGGCTTCGCTTGGTCGAAGCCGGCCGCCTCCCCGCCGACGATGAAGGTCAGGGTGCCGGCCTTGGCCCCGCCGACGCCCCCGGAGACCGGCGCGTCCAGGTAGGTCAGGCCGCGCTCGGCGGCGGCCTCGCCCACCGCCCGGGCATCGTCCGGGGCGATGGTCGAGGCATCGATGATCAGCGGGCCGTGTCCCAGGGCGTCCAGCAGGCCCGTCCGGCCCTCGGCGCCCAGGTAGAGCCCGCGCACATGGGCGCCGGCGGGCAGCATCGAGATGACCACCTCGGCGTCGCGGCAGGCCGCCTCGGCGCTGTCCCCGCGCCGGGCGCCCTGCCCCGCCAGGTCCGCCATGGCGTCTTCGACCAGGTCGAAGACGCAGACGTCGTGGCCGGCGGCGAGCAGGTTGGCGGCCATGGGCGAGCCCATGTTGCCGAGTCCGATAAAGGCGATCTTCATGGCGTGGCTCCTTGATATCTTGTGAGTTGTGGCAGAGCTTGAGTACCGAACCCGACAGGGCTTGCGCAGATAGGGGTAGGTGCTCGGGGCTGATCCGTCGACAAGCCTACGAGGAGGCGCTGTGAATACCTCCATGTACGCTACCGACGCCTTCCCTGGCGTAGGACCTCCTCTTCGGCTTGTCCCCGGCGCCCCTCGTCACGCTTCACTGCGATAGCCTTGCCGGACCCGATCAACCGACGCGATGGCCGACGCCCAGGTCCCGCAGCGGGTGTTCCTCGTCGCCCCAGGGCGAGGCCATCAGCGCCTGGATGTCGGCCTCCGGCACGTCGGCCACGTCATCGTGGGACCAGCGCGGCTGCTTGTCCTTGTCGATCAGCAGGGCGCGCACGCCCTCGGCCAGATCCCCGCGTCGACAGCACTGCACCGACAGCCCCAGCTCGTCGCGGAAGGCGTCGGCCAGTCCGGTGTGCCGATGACGCTCGAGCATCCGCCACACCAGGTGGGCGGTCATCGGGCAGCCGGTCGCCAGGCGCGCCCGGTTGGCCGCGAGCCAGGCGTCGTCGCGCTCGTCGGCGAGGATCCGCGACACCGCGTCGACGGCGCCGGTCTCGCCGACCAGCCGCTGGAGATGGTCGCGCAGCGGCCAGACCTGGGCCTCGGGAGCCTGGTCACGGGCCTCGAAGCGATCCAGCACGCCTTCCACCGCCAGCCGGCACTCGGCGGGGGCGTGATCGCCGTAGTCGGCCTCGGCCAGGGCGCCCAGCAGGTCGTCGCGGCGCTCGCGGGGCACGAAGCGGTCCGCCATCCCCAGGTCCAGGGCGTCCCGGGCGTTGAGCTGCGCGCCGGTCAGCCCCAGGTAGGCGCCGAGGCCCGGCGGCATGCGGTTGAGGAACCAGCTGGCGCCGATGTCCGGGTAGAGGCCGATGGTGATCTCGGGCATGGCGATGCGCGTGGTCTCGGTGACCAGGCGCTGGAAGCCGCCGGCGAGCAGGCCCAGGCCGCCGCCCATCACGATGCCGTCGCCCCATACCAGCAGCGGCTTGGGATAGGTGTGGATGCGATGGTCGAGGCGGTACTCGGCGGTGAAGTAGGTCTCGGCGAACAGGCCGCCGCGCTCCTGGCCGCGGACGTCGCCTTCCTCGACCAGCGAGCGGTACAGCGCCACCACGTCGCCGCCGGCGCAGAAGGCCTTGTCGCCCTTGCCCTCGAGCCACACCGCCACGATGCTGCGGTCCACGGCCCAGGCCGCCAGCTTGGCGTCGAGGCGCTGGATCATCTCCAGCGACAGGGCGTTGAGGGATTTCGGCGCGTTGAGCCGCGCCACGCCGACCCGTCCGCCGCCGCGGGTGGGCAGTTCGTCGAAGCACACCGCTAGGTCCGACATCGCTGTCTCTCCTGACATCCGGTTACTGAAGCGACTCGATGACGCCGTCGGCCAGCAGCCGGCGGGCGACGATCAGCCGCATGATCTCGTTGGTGCCCTCGAGGATCTGGTGGACCCGGGTGTCGCGCACCAGCCGCTCGAGGGGATACTCGCGGATATAACCATAACCGCCGTGCAGCTGCAGGGCCTCGTTGCAGACGTTGAAGCCCATGTCGGTGGCGAAGCGCTTGGCCATGGCGCAGTGGGCGGTGGCCTCCGGGTCGCCCTTGTCGAGGCGCCAGGCCGCGTGGCGCACCATCAGCCGGGCGGCGGTCAACTCGCTTGCCATGTCGGCCAGCTTGAACTGCAGGGCCTGGAAACTCGACAGCTCGCGGCCGAACTGCTTGCGCTCGGCCAGATAGTCCCGGGACAGGGTCAAGGCCTGCTGAGCGGCGCCCAGCGAGCAGCTGGCGATGTTGAGGCGGCCGCCGTCCAGGCCCTTCATGGCGAAGCGGAAGCCCTCGCCCTCCTCGCCCAGGCGATTGCCGACCGGTACCCGCACGCCGTCGAAGCTGATCAGGCAGGTGGGCTGGCTCTTCCAGCCCATCTTCTCCTCCTTCTTGCCCACCTCGATGCCGGCGGCATCGGCGGGCACCAGGATCGCCGAGACCCCGCCGGCGCCGCTGTCCGGCTCGCCGGTGCGCGCCATCACCACCAGCACGTCGGTGGCGCCGGCGCCGGAGATGAACATCTTCGAGCCGCTGATCACGTACTCGTCGCCCTCGCGCACGGCGCGGGTCTTGAGGCTGGCAGCATCGGAGCCGGCGCCGGGCTCGGTGAGGCAGTAGGAGCCCAGGGCCTCACCCGCTATCATGGACGGGACATAGCGCTCGCGCAGCGCATCGCTGCCCCAGTTGGCCACCATCCAGGTCACCATGTTGTGAATGGTCAGGTAGGCCGTTGTGGCGATGCAGCCCTGGGCGAGCTGCTCGAAGATCAGCGAGGCCTCCAGGCGCGACAGGCCCAGGCCGCCCTGCTCCTCGGGGGTGTAGACCCCCAGGAACCCCGCCTCACCGGCGCGGCGGATCACGTCCACCGGAAAATGACTGCGCGCGTCCCAGTCGGCGGCATGGTCGGCCAGCTCGGCCCGGGCGAAGTCGGCGGCGGCATCGGCCAGCGCCTTCTGGTCATCGGTCAGCGCAAAATCCATGGGAACCTCTCGTCTAACGACAATGGAAGAACGGGAACGCGGCCGGTTGCCCGCCTTGCCGGCGAGCACGCCCGAGGCGTGCCGCGCCGTCGCGATGACAACCAACCTAGCACTTGCTTGGTTTATCCCATATCACCCCATGGTCGAACAAGCACTTTACGTTAACGTAAACCTCGTCTAGGGTTCCTGGACGAGGTGGGAAACCGCCGGTGGACCACCCGGCTACAGGAATGATCGTCATGAGTCGAACCTCACCCCCGGCCCCCGAGGCCAGCGCGGAGGCCCTGCCCCGGCAGCAGCGTACCTACAGCATCGGCGAACTGGCCAAGATGTTCGAGGTCACGCCCCGCACCATTCGCTTCTACGAGCAGGAAGGCCTGCTGGCACCGACCCGCCAGGGGCAGAAGCGCATCTATCGCGAGAAGGATCGGGTGCGCCTGAAGCTGACCCTGCGCGGCAAGCGCCTGGGCTTCTCGCTGGCCGAGATCCGCGAGGTGGTGATGATGTACGACGCCATGCCGGACGGGAACGCGCGTCAGCTGCGACGCCTGCTGGAGATCCTCGCCGAGAAGCGCGCCAACCTGGAGCGCCAGCTCGAGGACATCCGCCTGATGCGCATGGAGATCGACGACGTGGATCAGCGCGCGCGGGAGGTGCTGCGCCAGCTCGATCCGGACGCCTGAGGATTCCTGGCCGGGCCACCGGGTGACTTCCCGGTGCCAAAGCGTTCATGCCACAACAATGAGAGCCGCCATGTCACGCCAGACCCGTCAATTCAGCTACGTCAGCGGTATCAGCGACACGCCCCTGAAGGGGCAGACCATCGGCGACTGCTTCGACGAGACCGTCGCCCGCTTCCCGGAGCGGGACGCCCTGATCAGTCGCCACCAGGGGCTCCGCTATCGCTGGCGGGAGCTCCAGGCAGCCGTCGACCGGGCCGCCCGGGCGCTGATGGCCCTGGGCGTCGCCAAGGGCGACCGCGTCGGCATCTGGTCGCCCAACTGCGCCGAGTGGACCATCACCCAGTTCGCCACCGCCAAGCTCGGCGCCATCCTGGTCAACATCAATCCCAGCTACCGCAGCCACGAGCTGGAATACGCCCTCAAGCAGTCCGGCACCTCGACGCTGATCCTGCAGGGCGCCTTCAAGAGCTCCGACTACGTGGCCACCCTGGCCGAGCTGGCCCCGGAGGTGCAGGACACCACCCCCGAGGCCTTCGCCAGCCAGCGCCTGCCGGAGCTCCAGCGGATCATCTGCCTGGACGCCGAGCGCGCCCTGCCGGGAATGCACAGCTGGGAGGGCATGCTCGACCACGCCGAGGGCGTGACCGCCGAGCGCCTCGCCGAACGCCAGGCCGAGCTGCAGTTCGACGAGCCGATCAACATCCAGTACACCTCGGGCACCACCGGCGCCCCCAAGGGCGCGACCCTCTCCCACCACAACATCCTCAACAACGGTTTCTTCGTCGCCCGCACCATGAACCTCGACGAGACCGACCGCATGGTGATCCCGGTGCCCCTCTACCACTGCTTCGGCATGGTGATGGGCAACCTGGGCTGCGTGACCCACGGCGCCGCCATGATCTACCCGGGCGACGGCTTCGACCCGCAGGCCACCCTGGAGGCCGTCGCCGAGGAGCGGGCCACGACGCTGTACGGCGTGCCCACCATGTTCATCGCCGAGCTCGAGCACCCCGAGTTCGAGCGCTTCGATCTCTCCAGCCTGCGCACCGGGATCATGGCCGGCTCGATCTGCCCCATCGAGGTGATGCGCAAGGTCATCGACAAGATGCACATGGAAGACGTGACCATCTGCTACGGCATGACCGAGACCAGCCCGGTGAGCTTCCAGACCCAGACCGACGCGCCCCTGGACAAGCGCGTGACCACGGTGGGCACCATCCACCCGCACCTGGAGGTCAAGCTGGTCAGCCCCGACAGCGGCGCGGTGGTGCCCCGGGGCGAGACCGGCGAGCTGTGCACCCGCGGCTACAGCGTGATGCTCGGCTACTGGAACAACGCGGACGCCACCGACAAGGCCATCGACGCGGCCGGCTGGATGCACACCGGCGACCTGGCGACCATGGATGACGAGGGCTATGTGGCCATCGTCGGGCGCATCAAGGACATGATCATCCGCGGCGGCGAGAATGTCTATCCCCGCGAGATCGAGGACTTCCTCTACACCCATCCGGCGATTTCCGACGTCCAGGTGATCGGCGTGCCCGACGAGAAGTACGGCGAGGAGATCATGGCCTGGGTCAAGCTCAGCGAGGGCGAGCAGCTCGACGAGGAGGGCCTCAAGGCCTTCTGCCAGGGCAAGATCGCCCACTACAAGGTGCCGCGCTACGTGAAGTTCGTCGACGACTTCCCGATGACCGTCACCGGCAAGATCCAGAAGTTCAAGATGCGCGAGGAAGCGGTCCACGAGCTCGGACTGTGACCCGGGCTTCGCCCGGGAGCTGTAAGCGGTAAGCTTTAAGCGGCAAGAAAACCCCCACGAGCATCAGGCCCGTGGGGGTTTCTTATAGCTTACGGCTTAAGGCTTACAGCTCGCCCCGAAGGGGCGGTTAGAGCCCTTTGGGCGCGAAGATCCCCGGCGCGTTGCGCCAGTAGCCCTTGTAGTCCATGCCGAAGCCGAACACGTAGCGGTCGGCCACCTCGAGGCTGCAGTAGTCGGCCTTGAGGTCCGGCACCGCCTTGCGGTCGTGGCACTTGTCGACCAGCACCGCGGTGGAGATGCTGGCGGCGCCGGCCTCGCGGCAGTAATCGAGGATGGCCGCCAGGGTGGCACCCTCGTCCAGGATGTCGTCGACGATCACCACATGGCGGCCGGCCATGGGGATCTCCGGCGACACCCGCCAGAACAGCTCGCCGCCGCGGGTGCCGCCGCGATAGCGGGTGGCATGCAGGTAGTCCACCTCCAGGGGGAAGCCGAGCCGCGTCAGCAGGTGGCCGGTGGTGATCAGGCCGCCGTTCATCACGCAGTAGAAGACCGGCAGCTTGTCGCCCAGGTCGCGGGCGATCTCGTCGGCCATGCGGTCCAGGGCGCGCTCGACCTCCTGCTGGCTGATCAGGCAGTCGGCGGTGTCCATGACCTCGCGCATGTCGGAGAGGGACGGCAGGGCATCGGCATCGAGTTTGGGCATCGGGTGACTCGTCGTGGTTCGTCGTCGATCGGAGTGTCAGGCGGCGGCCATGGCCTCCAGGCGGGCATGCACGCGGCGCCAGCGGGACAGCGCCTCCAGGGCATCCAGGTCGGGCCGGGCCCGCGCATAGCGCAGCCGGGGCGCCCGCTTGCTGGCGCGCCCCTCGCAGGCCTCGACCACCTCCAGGGCGGCGGCGCGGTCGTTGCAGACCAGCAGCATGTCGCAGCCGGCGGCCAGGGCCTGCCGGGCCCGCTCCGCGGGGGCGCCCGCGGTCCTGGCCCCGGCCATGCTCAGGTCGTCGGAGAAGATGGCGCCCTTGAAGCCCAGGGTCTCGCGCAGCATGCCCAGCCAGGCCGGCGAGAAGCCCGCGGGCCGCTCGTCGAAGGCGGGATAGACCACATGGGCCGGCATCATGCCCCCCAGCCGGCCGGCCAGGGCGCGGAACGGCACCAGGTCGCGGCGGCGCAGGGTCTCGAGGGGGCGGTCGTCGACGGGCAGCTCGTGATGGGAATCGGCGGCCACGCCGCCGTGCCCGGGGAAGTGCTTGGCCACCGCCGCCATGCCGGCCTCGTGCAGGCCGTCGATGAAGGCGCCGCCCAGGGCGGCCACGACCTCGGGATCGCCGGAGAAGCTGCGATCGCCGATCACCGTGGAGTGACCGTCGTCGACGTCGAGCACCGGCGCGAAGCTGAGGTCCAGGCCGCAGGCGGCCATCTCCATGCCCAGCAGCCAGCCGGCATCCTGGCACAGCCGCCCGGTGACCTCGGGCGTGGCGCCGGCATCGCGACCGAGCCGCGCCATGCTGGGCAGCCGCGTCACGCCCTGGTGCAGGCGCTGCACCCGCCCGCCTTCCTGGTCGATGGCCAGCAGCAGTTCCGGGCGCACCGCGCGGATCGTCCGGCACAGCTCGCGCACCTGGGCGGCGTCCTCGACGTTGCGGCCGAACAGGATCACCCCGCCCACCGCGGGGCGACGCAGCAGCTCGCGCTCCGCGTCGCGCAGCCGAGGGCCTTCCAGGTCCAGCATCACCGGTCCGAGCGTCTGGGTCATGGTTGCCTTCCTGACGTTTGAAGGGGGGCGATTCTAGAACAAAGCCGCCGTCGGCGACAGGGTGCCCGAGCCGAGCGACGGCGCCGCCGCCTCCCCCCCCGATCGCGGGGACGGGGCGCACTTCAGGATAGAAGACACCGGACAAGGCGGCATCGGCCCCGTAGAATGGCCGGCGGATACCCAGCCGGAAAGGAGCGCCCACTTGCCTGTCGATCTGCCCCCCCACCTGCTCTGGCCGCTGGCCGGGCTCTTCGGCCTGTGCCTCGGCAGCTTCCTCAACGTGGTGATCACCCGGCTGCCGGTGATGCTGATGCGCGAATGGCGCGCCGAGGCCCGGGATGCCCTCGAGCTCGAGGCCGAGACGCCGCCGCGCTTCAACCTGGTCACCCCCGGCTCGATGTGCCCGCGCTGCGAGACGCCGATCGCCTGGCACGACAACCTGCCGCTGCTCGGCTGGCTGAAGCGCCGGGGCCGCTGCGCCCGGTGCGGGGGTCGCATCAGCGCCCAGTATCCCCTGGTGGAGCTGGCCGGCGGCCTGCTGACCCTGGCGGTGGTGGCCCTGTTCGGCGCCACCCTCGAGGGCCTGTTCATCATCGGCGCCTGCCTGGCCCTGCTGGCCATGGCGGTGATCGACCTGCGCACCCAGCTGTTGCCCGACATCCTGACCCTGCCCCTGCTGTGGGCGGGCCTGCTCTACCAGCTGCTGTTCCAGCCGCTGCTGCTACCGAGCGCCGTGATCGGCGCCATGGCCGGCTACCTGTCGCTGTGGAGCTTCTACTGGCTGTTCAAGGCCATCACCGGCAAGGAGGGCATGGGCTACGGCGACTTCAAGCTGCTGGCGGCCCTGGGCGCCTGGCTGAGCTGGCCCTACCTGCCCATGGTGCTGATCCTGGCCGCCGGCGCCGGCGCGCTGGTCGGGGGGATCGCCCAGCTGACCCTGCCCCGCCTGCGGGGCGCGCCCATGCCCTTCGGCCCCTGGCTGGCGGCCGCCGGCTGGATCGCCCTGCTGGCCGGCGAGCCGCTGATGGCCGCCTACCTGGGCATGGTGAGCTGACATGACGGCCCATATCCTGATCATCGGCGTGACCGGGGGCATCGCCTCCGGCAAGTCCACCGTGGCCCGCGCCTTCGCCCGCCACGACGTCCCCTGGGTCGATGCCGACGACGTCGCCCGGGAGGTGGTCGAGCCCGGCGAGCCCGCCCTGGCGGCCATCGCCACCCGCTACGGCGAGCGCGTCCTCCGCGCCGACGGCCGGCTGGACCGGCGTGCCCTGCGCGACATCGTCTTCGCCGACCCCGCGGAGCGCCGCTGGCTGGAGTCGGTCACCCATCCGCGCATCCGCGAGCGCCTGCTCGAGCACCTGGCCGCCTTCCGCCGCGGCCCGGCCCCCTATGCGCTGCTGGTGTCGCCGCTGCTGCTGGAATCGGGCCAGCATGAGCTGGTCGACCGCATCCTGGTGATCGACGTCCCCGAGGCGCTGCAGGTACGCCGCACGGCGAGCCGCGACGACGTGGACGAGGCCCAGGCCCGGGCCATCGTCGCGGCCCAGATGCCCCGCGCGACCCGCCTGGCCCGGGCCGACGACGTGCTCGACAATGACGGCGACGAGGCCGCCCTCGAGGCGCGGGTGGCGGACCTCGACCGCCGTTATCGCGCGCTGGCCGGATTGCCGCCGGCGCCCTGAGGCGTCATCCTTCGTCCATTTCCACGCTACGAGGCCGAATCATGAGCCAAGACGACGCCCGCCCCCTCGAGGTGGCCTGCCCGCAATGCCGCAAGGCGGTCGCCTGGTCCGAGGACAACCCCTATCGCCCCTTCTGCAGCCGTCGCTGCCGCCTGCTGGATCTCGGCGCCTGGGCCGACGAGTCCCATCGGATCGCCGGCGAGCCGGCCATGGACGAGACCGATATCGACGCCTGGCTGGCACAGGCGGACCGCGACGGAGACCGCTAGCCCCATGGGCGACGCGCCGGAATATCGCCTGCTGGCCGAGCTGGAGGCCGCCTACGACCGCCTGGTGGAGAGCGCCGAGGCCCTGGTGGCCGGCTGGCGCGAGCACGGCGGCGAGGCCTGGGCCTTCGGCGAGGCCCGAGCCGACGCCGACTGGCTGCACCGCACCCTGCTGGACTTCTGGTACCAGGACGGCCAGGACGGCCGCAGCACCCGCAGCCATGTGGGGCTGATCGCCGCCCCCGAGCCGGTGATGGCGCAGGCCGTGGCGGTCAATGCCGCCAAGCGGGCGTTCGCCGCCCAGCTGGCCCGGATCCGCGAGCGGGCCCCGTCGCTGGTGCCCGAGGCCAAGGCGGTGCTGCCCTTCCGCCATCCGCGGCTTCACGGACATCTCCGCGGCAGCGGCCTGGCCCGATTGCACCTCAAGCAATGCTGGCGCGCCATTCCGCTGGCCGAGGCCCCGGTGGCGCGGGTGCGCCTGGCCTGGTATACCAGCGGCCGCTCGATCAAGCGCCTGACGGTGCGCGAGGCCGAGCAGAAGCTGCTCGCCCTGGACACCGAGGCCGCCCATGTGCGGATCCAGCTGGAACGGCTGGCGGGGCTCCCCGACCGGGAGCCGCTGGCGCAGGTGCAGCGCCAGGCGCCGCTGATGCGCGCCAACCTCTTCTTTCGCGAGCCCCTCGACGACGGCCGGCGGCGACGCGCCATGAACGTGGCGCTGCCGCTGTTCCTGCCCGCCGAGGACGGCCGGCTGCCGGATCACAACCAACCGCCGGCGCAGCCGCCGCAGGCGCGCACCCGATCGCGGCGCCGCGACGAGCGCCTGGAGCCGGAACCGCTGCTGCCCAGCCTGCGCGTCCACCGCTATCGTCGCTGAGCCGCCCGGAAATCAGGCGATCCGGCCGAGGGCTCGCAGGGTCTGGACGAGGTCGCTGACGCTCTCGGCCGGCAGGGCGTAGTCCTTCATCAGCGCCTTGAGGCGCCGCTCGAAGTCTGCCTCCGGATCGCCCGCCGCGTCATCGCCCGGCTGTTCTTCCAGGGGGCGGACCGGCGGGCCGGTGGGAATCTCCCGACGACGCTCGGGGCTGTCGAGGCCCCGCAGGGCCTCGGCGAAGGCGTCGTCGAGTTCACGGAACTTGCGCAACTTCTCACGCTCATCCATAGGCGTTCGGGATGTGTGCTGTTTCATTCGTGACTCTTGGTTTCGTGTCCCGGTTCGGCAAGGGGGAAGACGAGGCTTCGTGAAACGGGACGCTGACTCGGCGAGTATACTCGCTGGCTTCCCGCTTGGCATCTTTCCCGGCGCGGCAGGATTGTGTGCCGAATCGCTCAATCCCGACATCCAAACTTGCCTTCGCCCCCCGCGAGACGGCATAAAGTATCGTGAAAGCACCTTTATAACGATCAAAAAGCGGCATACATCGAATCCCGGCGACAGACCGGGCAACGCCGACGGCCCGAGTGGCCCCACGCGGTGACACCAAGGCACGGGCGACGACGCAGGACGGGGAACAGGGCCATGTGCCAGGACATGATGCGAGCGGAGGTCTGGCTCCAGGACAGCCTGGACGACCAGGTGGGAATCGAGGCACTCGCCCGACGAATGGGCTATTCATCTTCACAGATCAGGCGGCGCTTCCGGCACTGCTTCGGGCTCTCGCCCGGCGCCTATCGCGACCGGCTACGCCTGGAGAAGGCCGCCCGGCTGCTGATCCACACCCCGATGGACGTCAACCGCATCGCCGGCGCCTGCGGCTATCGCAACCATTCGGCGTTCTCGCGGGCCTTCCAGCGCCGCTTCGGCAGGACGCCCCGGCAGTACCGGCGCTGCCTGCGACTGAACCTGGCCCGACGGCGCAAGGCGGCCACGCCCTTCGCGTATCAAGTGCGCGAGCTGCCACGCCGCAAGACGGTGCTGACCCGGCTCTACCGACCCGCCCGGCCGCTGGAGGACCTGCGCGACTGGCAACGCCATGCTCAGGGGGCGGAAGTGCTGCCGGCGTCTCTCGCGGCGGCGCCGCCGATCGCCATCTATCATGACCAGCCGCTGGAAGGCGCCCTGCCGCGTCTCGACCTGGGCGTGGAGCTCGACATCGCCGCCGCCGGCCTGGCGCTGCCCCCGAACTTCCGGACCCAGGAGCTGCCCGCGCAGGCCTATGCCTGCGTGCCGCTGACCCACCCCGGGCAGCTCGACGAGGCGATGCTGTTCATGAGCGGCCGGGCGGTGAGCGGCGACGGCGAGCCGCTGAGCGGCGAGGCGCCGCAGCTGCTCCAGCAGGCGGAGACCCTGGAACTGCGCATCCCGCTGCTGTGAGACGAGAACGCCGCCCCTGAGGGCGGCGTCGCGTATCGGGACTCGCCGTCCGCCTTCAGTCCTCGGTGCGCACCAGCCAGGACTCGACGGTCTCGGCGCCGAACTCGTCCTTCCAGGCCTTCAGGGTCTTCTGGTTGCCGCCGCGCGTCTCGACCACCTCGCCGGTATGCGGGTTCTTGTAGATCTTCAGCTTGCGCTTGCGACGCCCGCCGCCGGCCGGGGCCGCCGCCTTGGGAGCCGCCGCGGGCTTGGGATCGAGCAGCTCGATGACATCGCTGGCGCTCTTGCCGAACTGCTGCATGAGTTCCTCGAGTTTGGTCTTGAACTCGAGTTCGGCCTTGAGTCGCTCGTCATTCTCCAGGCGTTCGAGTTCGCCCTGGAGTTGCTTGAGCTGCTGTTCCTTCTGCATGTAGTTACTGAGGAGTGAAGACATCTAGCAGGTCCTTATAAAAAAGTCTCGGGAATGCCTTTCCATTATTGCGGCAATAATAGCGTTACGCAACTTGTGGCATCGTTAAAGACTTTCGGACCATTAACGCCTCCACCGCTTTATCCATTCCCGCACGCCATTAATCCCGCAAACTCGAGACGCGACAATGCACGCTTTGGCAAAGCGGGAGCACGACTGGTCGCGCGATGGATTGAGCCCCGACCAGGGCGCCTGCGGCGCCTGTCGCGCAGCGGAGCTGCGCTCCTACAGGATCGGGGCTCACCACCCTTGGGGAATGAACCGGGCGCCTGCGGCCTTTGGGGTTGTAGGAGCGCAACTTGTTGCGCGATGGATTGAGCCCCAACCAGGGCGCCTGCGGCGCCTTTCGCGCAGCGGAGCTGCGCTCCTACACGCTCGGTGGCTCGCGCCATCCGTGGGGCATGAACCGGGCGCCTGCGGCCTTTGGGGTTGTGCGATGGACCGAGCCTCGATCAGGGCGCCTGGCGGCGCCTTTCGCGCAGCGCAGCTGCGCTCCTACACGCTCGGTGGCTCGCGCCATCCGTGGGGCATGAACCGGGCGCCTGCGGCCTTTGGGGTTGTAGGAGCGCAACTTGTTGCGCGATGGATTGAGCCCCGACCAGGGCGCCTGGCGGCGCCTTTCGCGCAGCGGAGCTGCGCTCCTACAGGATCGTCCGGGCCCAAATTAAAAAGGCGCCACCCTTCCGGGCGGCGCCTTGTTTATCGGCCTGGCGTCGGGCGTGGGCCCGAGGCTCAGTCCTGACCCATCTGCTGCTTGATCAGGTCGCCGATGGTGGTCGGACCATCGCTCTCGACGTCCTGCTCGCGCAGCTTGCCCATGTTGCGACGGGTGTCGTCCTGATCCTTGGCCTTGATGGACAGGTTGATCTGACGATTCTTGCGATCGACGCCGACGATGCGGGCCTCGACGCTGTCACCCTCGTTCAGCACGTTGCGGGCATCCTCGACGCGGTCGGCGCTGATCTCGGAGGCCTTCAGCACGGCGACGACATCGGTGGCCAGCTCGACGTGAGCTTCCTTGGCATCGACCTCGACCACGCGGCCGGTGACGATGGAGCCCTTGTCGTTGACGGCCAGGAACTCGGAAACCGGATCGGTGTCGAGCTGCTTGATGCCGAGCGAGATGCGCTCGCGCTCCGGGTCGATGGACAGGATCACGGCCTCGGCCTCATCGCCCTTCTTGAACTGGCGCACGGCCTCTTCGCCGGTCTCGGTCCAGGAGATGTCGGACAGGTGCACCAGGCCGTCGATACCGCCTTCCAGGCCGATGAAGATGCCGAAGTCGGTGATGGACTTGATGGTGCCCTGGACGCGATCGCCCTTGTTGTACTGGGCGTTGAAGGTCTCCCAGGGGTTGGCGGTGCACTGCTTGATGCCCAGGGAGATACGACGACGCTCCTCGTCGATGTCGAGCACCATGACATCCACGTCGTCGCCGACCTGAACGACCTTGGACGGATGGATGTTCTTGTTGGTCCAGTCCATCTCGGACACGTGGACCAGACCCTCGACACCCTCTTCCAGCTCGGCGAAGCAGCCGTAGTCGGTGAGGTTGGTGACCTTGGCATGCACCTTGGTGCCTTCCGGGTAGCGATCCTTGATGTTGACCCAGGGATCCTCGCCCAGCTGCTTCAGGCCCAGGGAGACGCGGTTGCGCTCGCGGTCGAACTTCAGCACCTTGACGGTGATCTCGTCGCCGACGGCCACGATCTCGCTCGGATGCTTGATGCGCTTCCAGGCCATGTCGGTGATGTGCAGCAGGCCGTCGACGCCGCCCAGGTCGACGAAGGCGCCGTAGTCGGTCAGGTTCTTGACGATACCGACGATCTGCTGGCCTTCCTGCAGGGTGGCGAGCAGGGCCTCACGCTCGGCGCTGTTCTCGGCCTCGAGCACGGCGCGGCGGGACACGACCACGTTGTTGCGCTTCGGATCGAGCTTGATGACCTTGAAGTCCAGCTCCTTGTTCTCGAGGTGCGTGGTGTCGCGCACCGGACGCACGTCGACCAGGGAACCGGGCAGGAAGGCGCGGATGGAATCCACGTCGACGGTGAAGCCGCCCTTGACCTTGCCGTTGATCACGCCCTTGACGATCTCTTCCTTCTCGAAGGCCGCTTCCAGCACCTTCCACGCTTCGGCGCGCTTGGCCTTCTCGCGGGACAGGCGGGTCTCGCCGAAGCCGTCTTCCACGGCTTCCAGGGCGACGTGGACCTCGTCGCCGACGGCGATGGTCAGCTCGCCGTTGTCGTCGCGGAACTGGGCCGCGGGGATCTGGCCTTCGGACTTCAGGCCGGCATTGACGGTGACCCAGTCACCCTCGATGTCGACGACGGTAGCCGCGACGATGGCGCCCGGCTCCATGTTGATGTCCTGGAGAGACTGTTCAAACAGTTCAGCAAAGCTTTCGCTCATGATGTTCCTACGTGATCAACGTTTGCGCGGCCGGGGCCGCTCCTCCGCACCACCAGCGAGTGCGGGCCATTTCAGACTGCCTTCGGGGATGTTGGCGCTGGTTCGACCTGGCCGGGCTCACGGCAAACGGGGGTGCCCGACCACGTCATCACATCTTGCCGAAGGCGCCGCAAGGGAGTTTCAGGAGGCGGACGCCAGGCCCCGTCGGGCCAGCAGTTCCGTCAGCCGATCCACCACTTCCGGTATCGTCAGGCTCGTGGTGTCCAGCTCGACGGCGTCATCGGCCGCTACGAGCGGAGCCACGCTGCGCTGCATGTCGCGTGCATCGCGTGCCTGAATCTCCTTTAGAAGACTCGATAGACTAGCATCCACCCCCGCCTCCCGCAACTGCAGGTGCCGGCGCCGGGCGCGCTCCTCGGCCGAGGCGGTGAGGAAGACCTTGAGCGGCGCCTCGGGGAAGACCACGGTGCCCATGTCGCGGCCGTCGGCCACCAGGCCCGGGGCCTGGCGGAAGTCCCGCTGGCGCTTGAGCAGCGCCTCGCGCACCGCCGGCAGCGCCGCCACCCGGGAGGCGGCATCGCCGACCTGCTCGGTGCGGATCGCCCGGCTGGCGTCCTCGCCCTCCAGCAGCACCCGGGCCTCGCCGCCCTCGGCCAGGAAGACCACGTCCAGGGTCTCGGCAACCCGGGCCAGCGCCGCCTCATCGTCCAGGGCCACCTCGTGCCGGCCGGCGGCCAGCGCCGTCAGCCGGTAGAGGGCGCCGCTATCCAGCAGGTGCCAACCCTGGCGCTCGGCGATCAGGCGGCTGATGGTGCCCTTGCCGGCGCCGCCGGGGCCGTCGATGGTGAGTACCGGGGCCGTATCGCTCATGATGCCTCCTGCTCTTCGTCGAGGGACAGGCCGACGCGCCGCGCCAGATCCACGAAGCCGGGGAAGGAGGTCGCCACGTTGGCGCAGTCGTCGATGACGATCTCGTCCGAGGCGCGCAGCGCGGCCACGGTGAAGGCCATGGCGATGCGGTGATCGCCCAGGCTGTCGATGCGCCCGCCGCCGTAGCTCGGCCCCTCGCCGCCCTGCCCTTGCGCACGGCCGACGATATCGATGCCGTCGTCGTAGAGCCGGTTGTCGACCCCGATGGCGGCCAGGCCGTCGGCCATGGCCTTGAGCCGGTCGGATTCCTTGACCCGCAGCTCCGCGGCCTCGCGCAGGCGGGTGGTGCCCTCGGCGTTGGCGGCGGCGACGAACAGCGCGGGGAACTCGTCGATGGCCAGCGGCACCTGGTCGACGGGGATGTCGATGCCCGTGAGCGGCGCGTAGCGAATGTGCAGGTCGGCCACCGGCTCGCCGCCCACCTCACGCTCGTTCTCCAGGCGCAGGTCGGCGCCCATGGCCTTGAGGATGTTGATCACGCCGATCCGCGTGGGATTGATGCCCACATGCTCGAGCACCAGGTCCGCGCCCGGGGTGATGGCCGCGGCGACCAGGAAGAAGGTCGCCGAGGAGATGTCGGAGGGCACGTCGATGGGCGCGGCGGTGAGCTTGCCGCCGCCGCTCAGCCAGCAGGTATCACCCTCACGGCCGACCGCATAGCCGAAGCCGCCCAGCATGCGCTCGGTGTGATCACGGGTCGGCGCCGGCTCGCGCACCCGGGTCTCGCCCTCGGCATAGAGCCCGGCGAGCAGCAGGCAGGACTTCACCTGGGCGCTGGCCATGGGCATGTCGTAGCTGATGCCGCGCAGGGCCTGGCCGCCGCGAATCGTCAGCGGCGGGCGGCCGCCCTCGGCGGTCTCGATCACCGCGCCCATCTCGCGCAGCGGGTCGGCGACCCGCCCCATGGGGCGCTTGGTCAGCGAGGCGTCGCCGGTCAGCTCGGTGTCGAAGGCCTGGCCGGCCAGCAGCCCGGCGAACAACCGCATGGCGGTGCCGGCGTTGCCCACGTAGAGCGGCCCGGCCGGCGCCTTGAGGCCGTGCAGGCCCACGCCGTGGACGGTGACCCGCCCCTGGTGCGGCCCCTCGATGGCCACGCCCATCTCGCGGAAGGCCTGGAGGGTGGCCAGGCTGTCCTCGCCCTCCAGGAAGCCGGTCACCTCGGTGACGCCCTCGGCCAGGGCGCCGAGCATGATGGCCCGGTGGGAGATCGACTTGTCGCCGGGCACGCGGATCCGCCCGGTCACGCTGCCGCCGGGGCGCACCCGGTAGCGTCGCTTGCCTTGTGCTTGCATCTGGTACTCCGCCTGGTAACTGGTCTGGTTGAGCAGGGAGTCGAAATAGCGCCGGGCGTGGCTGGCACGATCGAAGGTGGCCAGCATGGCGTCGGTGTCGCCGGCCTCGACGGCGCGCCGCAGACGCCCCACGCCGGCCTCGAAGTCATCGAGGGCGGCGAGCACGGCGTCGCGGTTGGCGACGAAGATGTCCCGCCACATCACCGGGTCGCTGCCGGCGATGCGGGTGAAGTCGCGAAAGCCCCCGGCGGCATAGCGGAAGATCTCCAGGCGCTCGTCCTGGCGCGCCAGGGTGTCCACCAGCGAGAAGGCCAGCAGGTGCGGCAGGTGACTGGTGCGGGCCAGCACCTGGTCGTGGCGGGCCACGGCCATCTCCAGCACCTCGGCGCCGGCGGCCTCCCACAGGGCGCGCACCCGAGCCACCGCCCGGGGGTCGGTCGCCGCCTCGGGGGTGAGGATCACCTTGTGGCCGACGTAGAGCCGCGGGTCGGCGGCGGCCACGCCGCTCTTCTCGGAACCGGCGATGGGATGGCCAAGCACCAGGTTGGCCGGCAGCCCGCCGAAGGCGGCCTCGGCGACCTCGCGCACCGCGCCCTTGGTGCTGCCCACGTCGGTGATCACCAGGTCCGGCGAGGCGCGCCCGCGGGCGGCGGCGAGCTCGCCCATCACCTGGCCCATGGCCAGCACCGGCACCGCCAGCACGACCAGCTCGGCGCCTTCGAGCAAGGGCGCCAGCCGGGTGCCGCCGCGGTCGATCAGGCCCATCTCGACGCCCCGGGCGACCTCGTCGGCATCCGGGTCGCAGGCCAGGATCTCCCCGGCGAAGCCGGCGTCGCGCAGGGCGGCAGCCAGCGAACCGCCGATCAGGCCCAGGCCGACGATCAGCAGCCGGCCTTCTGCAGGCGCCGGACGCATCCGGCCCACCTAGAGCACGCCCTGGGGGTAGGACCCCAGGACCTTGAGCTCGGCGGCCCGCAGCCTGACTTCCTCGAGCACCGCCGACACCCGGGGCTCGGCGTGGTGACCCTTGAAGTCGATGAAGAACACGTAGTTCCACACGCCGCTGCGCGACGGCCGGGTCTCCAGGCGGGTCAGGTCGATCTGGTGGCGATGGAAGGGCTCGAGCAGGTCGTGCAGGGCCCCGGGCTGGTTGCGCATGGCCACCACCACCGAGGTCTTGTCCTCGCCGGACATGGGCACGTCCTGATTGCCGATGATCAGAAAACGCGTGGAGTTGTCCGGGCGATCCTCGATCTTCTCGGCGACGGGGGTCAGGCCATAGAGCTTGGCCGCCATGTCGCCGGCGATCGCGGCGCTGTGCCACTCGGTCTTGACCAGCCGCGCCGCCTCGGCGTTGGACGACACCGGCACCCGCTCGGCGTGGGGGTAGTGGGCATCCAGCCACTTGCGGCACTGGGCGAAGGACTGCGGATGGGAGTAGATCCGCGAGACCTTGTCGCGCCGCGTGGTGTCGGAGACCAGCAGGTGATGGTGGATGCGCAGCACCACCTCGCCGCAGATGCGCAGGCCGGAGTCGATGAAGGAGTCCAGGGTGTGGTTGATCACGCCCTCGGTGGAATTCTCCACCGGCACCACGCCGTAGTTCACGGCGCCCGCCTCGACCTCGCGGAAGACCTCGTCGATGGCCGCCATGGGCAGGCTGACGGCGCTCTCGCCGAAGTGCTTGAGCGCCGCCTGCTGGGTGAAGGTGCCCTCCGGCCCCAGGTAGGCGACCTTGACCGGCTGCTCCAGCGCCAGGCAGGCGGACATGATCTCGCGGAACAGCCGCGCCATCTCCTCGCTGTCCAGCGGCCCGTGATTGAGCTCCATGATCCGGCGCAGCACCTGGGCCTCGCGCTCGGGGCGATAGAAGACCGCCCGGGGATCGTCCTGGGTCTTGATCTCGGCCACGCGGCGGGCGCACTCGGCGCGCTCGCTGATCAGCCGCAGGATGTCGGTGTCCAGCTCGTCGATGCGCTGACGCAGCGCCTCGAGATTGACGGGGGTATCACTCATCGGTGGTTCCCTTGTTATCGGGGCCGAGGCCCGGTGTCTTACTGAGGTTCGAGGTTCGAGGTTCGAGGTTCGAGGTTCGAAGTCCTCACCCCTCGCTCCTTGTCCCTCGCACCTCGTCCCTCAACCCTTGCGCCGCTCGAAGTCGCCCATGAAGTCGACCAGGGCGTCCACGGCGGCCTCGGGCACGGCGTTGTAGAGGCTGGCGCGCATGCCGCCGACGCTGCGATGGCCCTTGAGGTTGAGCAGCCCCGCCGCCTCGGCCTCGGCCAGGAAGGTCGCGTCCAGGCGGTCGTCGGCGAGCACGAAGGGCACGTTCATCCGCGAGCGGTTGGCCGGGGCGATCGGGTTCGAATAGAGCTCGCTGGCGTCGATGGCGGCATAGAGCTTGTCGGCCTTGCGGCGATTGATGGCTTCCATCGCCGCCAGGCCGCCGATGTCCTCCTTGAGCCACTCGAACACCAGGCCGGCCAGGTACCAGCCGTAGGTGGCCGGCGTGTTGACCATCGAGGCGCCCTCGGCAAGGGCCCGGTAGCCGAGCAGGGAGGGCATCTCGGCGCAGGCGCGGTCGAGCAGGTCCTCGCGCACGATCACCACGGTGAGCCCGGCCGGGCCGATGTTCTTCTGGGCGCCGGCATAGATCACCCCGAACCGCGAGACGTCCAGCGGCTCGCTGAGGATGCTCGAGGACAGGTCGCAGACCAGGGGCACCTCGGTGCCGTCGGGGCGCACGGCCTCGGGGATGTAGTCGAACTCGAGCCCGCCGATGGTCTCGTTGGCGGTGTAGTGGAGGTAGGCGGCGTCCTCGGTCAGGGCGATATCGGCCGGGCGCGGCACGGCGGCGAAACCGCCCGCCTCGCTGGAGGCGGCCACCGGGGCCTCGCCGAACAGGTGGCGGGCCTCGGCCATGGCCTTCTTGCCCCAGATCCCGGTGTGGAGGAAGTTGGCGCGCCCGCCGCGGCCCAGCAGGTTGTAGGGCACGGCGGCGAACTGCAGGCTGGCCCCGCCCTGGGTGAACAGCACCCGGTAGTCGTCGGGCACCGCCAGCAGCTCGCGCAGGTCGCGCTCGGCCCGCTCGGCGATGGCCACGAACTCCGGCGAGCGGTGGCTCATCTCCATCACCGAGAGGCCGTGCCCCCGATAGTCCAGCAGTTCGTCCCGGGCCCGGGCCAGCACCGGCTCCGGCAGGGCCGCGGGGCCGGCACAGAAATTGAAATGGCGTGTCATCGGCGTCTTGATTCCTTGTCTCGGGTATTCCCCCACCCTGTGGGAGCGCTCTTCAGCGCGCGATGGGCGCCACCATCGCGCAGCAAGCGGCGCTCCTACTGGGCATCGGTGCCTTCATCCCGCGCCTCGGCGTCTTCCTCCTCGGCAGGCGTCGCCTCCTCCTCGGGCTCGTCGATGCGCACCGTCTTGACCAGCGACTCGGCCTCGCCCAGGCGGATCAGCATCACGCCCTGGGTGTTGCGCGAGGAGATCGACACCTCGTCGACCCGGGTGCGCACCAGGGTGCCGCGGTCGGTGATCAGCATCATCTCGTCGCTGCCGTAGACCTGCATGGCCGCCACCAGGGCGCCGTTGCGCTCGCTGGTCTGCATGGCGATCACGCCCTGGCCGCCGCGGCCGCGCAGCGGGAACTCCTCCAACCGGGTGCGCTTGCCGTAGCCGCGCTCGCTGGCGGTAAGGATATAGATCTGGCCGCCGTTGCCGTTGACCGCCTCGGCGTCGCCCTCGCCCTCCTCGGTCTCGGCGTCGATGCGCTGGCTCTGGGGGATGATCAGGCTGATCACCTCGGCACCATCGAGCAGCTTCATGCCGCGCACGCCGCGGGCGGTGCGGCCCATGGCGCGGACATCGCCCTCCTCGAAGCGGATCGCCTTGCCGTTGGAGGACAGCAGCATGGCATGGTCGCTGCCGCTGGTGATGGCGGCGCCCACCAGGCGATCGCCCTCCTCCAGCTCGATGGCGATCAGGCCCACGCTGCGCGGCCGGGAGAACTGTTCCAGGCTGGTGCGCTTGACGGTGCCCTTGGCGGTGGCGAAGAAGATGTAGCTCTCGGGGTCGTAGTCGCGCACCGGCAGGATGGCGTTGATCGACTCGCCCTCGTCCAGGGGCAGCAGGTTGACCAGCGGCTTGCCCCGGGAACCCCGGCTGGCCGCCGGCATCTCGTAGACCTTGAGCCAGTAGACCTTGCCGCGGTTGGAGAACAGCAGCACGGTGTCGTGGGTCGAGGCCACCAGCAGGTGCTCGATGACGTCCTCGTCCTTCATGGCGGTGGCCGACTTGCCGCGACCGCCCCGGCGCTGGGCCTGGTAGTCGGAGAGCGGCTGGGTCTTGGCGTAGCCCGAGCGGGACACGGTGACCACCATGTCCTCCTCGGCGATCAGGTCCTCGATGGACAGGTCCAGGTGGCTGGCCTGGATCTCGGTGCGCCGCGGCTCGCCGAACTGGTCGCGCACGGCGGCCAGCTCCTCGCGGATCACCTCCAGCAGGCGGTCGGCGCTGGCCAGGATCTCGGTGAGCTCGGCGATCTTCTCGAGGATCTTCAGGTACTCGTCGAGTAGCTTCTCGGTCTCGAGCCCGGTCAGGCGATGCAGGCGCAGCTCGAGGATGGCCTGGGCCTGGGCCGGCGACAGGCGATACTCGGCGGAGGCCGGATCGAGGCCGTAGCCCTCCTCCAGGTCCTCGGGCTTGCAGGAGGTGGCGCCGGCGCGTTCGAGCATGCCGGTGACCTGCCCCGGCGCCCAGCTGCGGGCCAGCAGCTTCTCCTTGGCCTCGGCGGCGGACGGCGAGGCCTTGATCAGCTCGATCACCTCGTCGATGTTGGAGATGGCGACCGTCAGGCCCTCGAGGATATGGCCACGCTCGCGGGCCTTCTTGAGCTCGTAGAGGGTGCGCCGGGTGACCACCTCGCGGCGGTGGCGGATGAAGGCCTCGAGCACCTCCTTGAGGTTGAGGGTGCGCGGCTCGCCGCCGTCCAGGGCCACCATGTTGATGCCGAAGACGTTCTGCAGCTGGGTCTGGGCGAAGAGGTTGTTGACCACCACCTCGCCGGACTCGCCGCGCTTGACCTCGATGACCACGCGCAGGCCTTCCTTGTCGGACTCGTCGCGCAGCTCGGCGATGCCGTCGATCTTCTTGTCCTTGACCAGCTCGGCGATCTTCTCGATCAGCCGCGCCTTGTTCACCTGGTAGGGCAGCTCGGTGACGATGATGTGGTCGCGGCCGGTCTTCTCGTCGTGCTCGATGGTGTGGCGGGCGCGCACGTAGATGCGCCCGCGGCCGGTGCGATAGGCCTCGAGGATGCCGGCGCGACCGTTGATGATGCCCCCGGTGGGGAAGTCCGGGCCGGGGATGTACTCCATCAGGTCGTCGACGGACAGGGTGTAGTCGTCGATCAGCGCCAGGCAGCCGTCGATCACCTCCACCATGTTGTGAGGCGGGATGTTGGTGGCCATGCCCACGGCGATGCCCGAGGAGCCGTTGACCAGCAGGTTGGGCACCTTGGTAGGCAGCACGTCAGGGATGCGCTCGGTGCCGTCGTAGTTGTCGACCCAGTCGACGGTGTCCTTCTCCAGGTCGGCCATCAGCTCGTGGGCCAGCCGGGCCATGCGCACCTCGGTGTAACGCATGGCGGCGGCGTTGTCGCCGTCGATGGAGCCGAAGTTGCCCTGGCCGTCGACCAGCACGTGACGCATGGAGAAGTCCTGAGCCATGCGCACGATGGTGTCGTAGACGGCGCTGTCGCCGTGGGGGTGGTACTTACCGATGACATCGCCCACGACGCGGGCCGACTTCTTGTAGGGCTTGTTCCAGTCGTTGCCGAGCTCGTGCATGGCGTAGAGCACGCGACGGTGCACCGGCTTCAGGCCATCGCGCACGTCGGGCAGCGCACGTCCGATGATCACGCTCATCGCGTAATCGAGGTACGACTGCTTGAGCTCGTCCTCGATGTTGACTGGCAGAATCTCTCTGGCGATGTCACCCATGGGTCGTCGAATCCTTTGCACTGCAACAGGTTGGCGCGTCACATGGCCGTGATGAGGCGCGCAATAATAGCGCCACATCATACCACTGCGGGCGCCGCAAAGCAGCGTTCGGGCGCAAGGCGCCGAGGCAATCGTCGCCGGGGGTGGCGAGGGGCCGCGGGGACGGGCGCTTCGCCACCATGGAGACGGCGCGCGGCACCGAACGGGCCGGCCGAGAAGGCCGGCCCGGGGCATGCCGACCCGCCGGGACGCACCAGCGCCCCGGCGCAGGCGCGCCGATCAGTCGACGACCAGCGGCGCCAGGGCCTCGCGCAACTCGCCGTCGATGCTCACCGCCTTGTTGGCGGCCACGTCGAGGAGCACGAAGGTGAGGTCGGCGCTGGCCACCGACTTGCCGTCCCGGGCGCGACGGATCTCCTGGTGCATGCGCGCGCTGCGGCTGCCGAGCTCGGCGAGCCCGGTGACCACCTCCAGGTCGTCGCCGGCCACCGCGGCTCGCCGGTAGTCGATGTTGAGGTTGACCGCCACGAAGGCCACCTCGCCGCGCTGGATCACCTCGGCCAGCGCCGGCCGCTCGTCGAAGTAGGCCCAGCGCCCCTCCTCGAGGAACTCCAGGTAGCGGGCATTGTTGACGTGGCCGTAGCCGTCCAGATGATAGCCGCGCACGCGCAGGGTGACGGTCGACTGGCGAGAATCCATGCGGTGACTCCTTGGCGACGCCCCGCCGGGGCGCGTTCGATGGGGGGAACCCCGGATTCTAGCCACGGCGGCGGCCGATATTCAAACGACAGTTTGAACAACGACCGCACTCCCGGGCGCTGGCACCCCCGGCCGTCCTTCGCCATAATGTGCCTCCTTTTCGCCCAGGAAACGCTTCATTCATGTGGTTCAAGCACTTGCATCTCTATCGCCTGCACGACGCGCCGGAGCTGGAGACGACGCGCCTGGAGGAGGCCCTCGCCGAGCAGGCGTTCCGTCCGCTGGGCGGCAGCGAGCCGCGCCGCCTGGGCTGGTGCGCCCCCGCCGGGCGAGCCGGCAGCCAGCTGGTGCATGAGCTCCAGGGCCAGCGCCTGCTGACGGCCCTGCGCCAGGAACGCATCCTGCCGGCGGCGGTGGTCCGCGAGGAGGTCGAGGAGCGCGCCGAGGCCATCGAGCACGCCGAGGGTCGCAAGCTACGCCGCCAGGAGAAGCTCACGCTCAAGGAGCAGGTCTACGAAGAGCTGCTGCCCCGGGCCTTCGTGCGCAGCCAGAAGGTCGACCTGTGGTGGGACACCCGCCGCGGCCTGATCGCCGTCAACACCAGCAGCCGCAAGCGCGCCGAGGAGCTGCTCGACCTGCTGCGCGAGACGCTGGGCAGCCTCAAGGTCACCCCGCTGGCCAGCCAGACCCTGCCGATGCGGGCCATGACCGCCTGGCTCGGCGACGCCGCCACCCGCCCCGCCGACCTGGTGCTCGGCGATCAGGTGGAGCTCAAGGCCAAGGGCGACGACGGCGTGCTGCGCGCCCGCCAGGTCGACCTGGACAGCGACGAGATCCAGCAGCTGCTGGAAGGCGGCCGCCAGGCCAGCAAGCTGGCCCTGGGCCTCGAGGGGAAACTCTCCTTCGTGCTCCACGACGACCTGGCCGTGAAATCCCTGCGCTTCGACGACGCCCTGATCGACGAGGCCTCCCAGGCCGACGACGGCGACGACGCCCTGGTCCGCCTGGAGACCGACTTCCTGCTGATGACCCAGGCGCTGGCCGACAGCATCGAGCGCCTGCTGGACTGGCTGGGCGGCGAAGCCCAGGCCGGCCAGGATGCCCCCACCGCCTGACCGAGACGCCCGCGCGCCCATGACCACCATGCACGATCGACACGACGCCGACCCCTGGGCCGACATTCGGCCCTACGACGATGCCGAGGTCGCCGAGGTCCTGGCCCGCCTGGCCAAGGACCCGGAGCTGCTCGACGCCCTCACCCGCTACCGCCTGCCGCGACTCGCCAAGGTGATGCCGCGCCTGTCGCGGGCCATCGCCAGCATGGCGATCCGCCGCGAGGTGCGGGGGGTGACCACCGTCCGCGGCTTCCAGGACCGCATCGCTTCCTACATGCAGCGCATGCTGCGCCAGTCCACCCGCGACTTCCGGGTCGACGGCCTGGAGCGGCTGGCTCCGGATACCGCCTACCTGTTCATCGGCAACCACCGGGACATCTCGCTGGATCCGGCCTTCGTCAATTACGCCCTCTACCTGGCCGGGCGCGACACCGTGCGCATCGCCATCGGCGACAACCTGCTGAAGAAGCCCTACGTCACCGACCTGATGCGGCTCAACAAGAGCTTCATCGTGCCGCGCAGCGCGCGGGGCAAGCGCGCCATGCTGGCCGCCTACCAGCAGCTCTCGGCGTATATCCGCCACTCGATCACCGCCGACAACCACTCGATCTGGATGGCCCAGCGCGAGGGACGGGCCAAGGACGGCATCGACCGCACCGATCCGGCGATCATCAAGATGATGACCATGGCGCGCCGCGCCGAGGATCGCCGCGCCGGCCTGGGCGAGGCGATCGCCGAGCTGCGCCTGGTGCCGGTGTCGATCAGCTACGAGTACGACCCCTGCGACATCCAGAAGGCCCGCGAGCTGTACGAGCTCGACACCCGGGGCAACTACGAGAAGAGCGAGTTCGAGGATATCCGCTCCATCGTCGCCGGCATCACCGGCGACAAGGGGCGCGTTCACCTGCGCTTCGGCACCCCGCTGTCCGCCGACTTCGACACCCCGGAGGCGGTGGCCGCCGAGATCGACCGTCAGGTCCTCGCCGGCTACCATCTCTTCCCGAGCCATCACCTCGCCCTGGAGGCCCTGGGCGACGCCCCGGAGCTCGTCGACCTGAGCGAGGTCACCGACGCCGACCGGGCGCGCTTCCAGGCGCGCCTCGCCGAGGTGCCGGCCGAGCTGCGCGACTGGTGGCTGGCGCAGTACGCCAATCCGGTGCGAAATGTAAGAAAGGCCAGGTGTGAGGTGTGAGGTTCGAGGTTCGAGGTTCGAGGTTCGAGGTTCGAGGTTCGAGGTTCGAGGTTCAGATAGCATGAAGCGCCAGATCGACAGCATGTGGCGAGCATCAGGGTAACGTCGCGGGCGGGCGGCGAGTTTTGATCCGACGGGCATACCGAGGGGAACGACGATGACGGAGCGAGCCGCCCAGACCCGAGAGGCCCACAAGGCGACCCTGGTCGGCGCCGCCGTGGACCTGCTGGTGGGCCTGGTCAAGCTGGTGACCGGCAGCCTGGTGGGCTCGGCGGCGCTCGTGGCCGACGGCATCCATTCCTTCTCGGACATCGTCACCGATGGCTTCGTGATGGCCGCCACCCACTTCGGCCGCCAGGCGCCGGACCGGGGCCATCCCTACGGCCACGGCCGCATCGAGACCCTGGCGACCCTGTGGCTGGGCGGGGTGCTGATCTTCGTCGCCGGCGCCATCGCCTGGGCCAGCCTGGGCCGCCTTGTGGCCGGCGAGCCGATCCCCGCGCCGGGCGCCTGGGCCATCGCCGTCGCGGTGGCCGCCCTGCTCGCCAAGGAAGCCATCTACCATTACACCCTGGCCGTCGCCCGGCGCATCGGCTCGCGCCTGCTGGAGGCCAATGCCTGGCACTCGCGTTCCGATGCGCTCTCCACCCTGGTGGTGCTGGTCGGCCTGGTGGCGGCCCAGGTCGGCATCGGCTGGATGGATGCCGCCGCCGCCATCGTGGTGGGCCTGATGGTGGGCCAGGTGGGCGGCCGACTGCTGTGGCAGTCCAGCCGGGAACTGATCGACACCGCCCTGCCCGAGGCGGAGCAGAATCGCCTCGCGGCGGCCGCCGAGGCGGTCCCCGGGGTGCGGGGGGTGCATGCCCTGCGCACCCGGCGCATCGCCGACGACGTGCTGCTCGACCTGCATATCGTGGTGCCGCCCAGGGTGACCGTCTCCGAGGCCCACGAGATCGGCAATGCCGTCAGCCGGCGGCTGCGCGAGACCCTGCCGAGCCTCGCCGATGTCACCTTCCACATCGATCCCGAGGACGATGCGGGCCAGACCGCCCACAGCCTGCGCCCCGGCCTGCCGCTGCGCGGCGACGTCGAGGCGCTGCTCGAGGCCACCTGGCACGACCAGCCCGCCTGGCAGGCCCGCATCGACCTGGACCTCCACTACCTGGAGGATCGCATCGATGTCTCGCTCTACCTGGGACGACCCCTGGACCTGGATGAAGCGGCACGCCAGCTGCGCCGGGCCGCCGCCGACCTCGACTGGATGGGGCGCCTGCGGCTGTGGCAGGGCCCCGGGCGAGGCTGAGGCCGCCGCCCCCTCGCATTAGCGTTTCCTGCCACCTACGCTTTACCCAATGCTTATACACCGGCAGGACCGCATGGCCGACACTCCGCCCCACCCGCATGCCCTCGATCGCCGACGCTGCCTGACCCTGCTCGGCGGCCTGGCCTTGTCGGCGTTGACGGGGCTGGGACCGGCCCCGGCGGCGGCGCGGCTCGATCGCGCGCGATTGCGCGACAGCATGCAACGCGAGTTCGGCGCCGAGGGCCGCCGGGCCCTGGAAGCCTGGTTCGCCCTGCTGGAGCGCCTGCGCGACGCCGACCTGCGGACTCGGCTCCGCGAGGTCAACGCCTTCTTCAATCGTCGCGTGCGCTGGCTCGAGGACATCGATATCTGGCGCCAGGAGGACTACTGGGCGACCCCGCTGGAGACCCTGGGCCGCGGCGCGGGGGACTGCGAGGACTACACCATCGCCAAGTACGTGACGCTGCGCGAGCTGGGCGTCGCCGAGGCGCGGTTGCGCCTCATCTACGTCAAGGCGCGCATCGGCCGCAGTCGCATCAGCCAGGCGCACATGGTGCTCGGCTACTACGCCACGCCCGGCGCGGTGCCGCTGGTGCTGGACAACCTGGTACCGACGATCACCTCCGCCGACGAGCGCACCGATCTCGATCCGGTCTTCAGTTTCAACGGCAGCGGCCTCTGGGCCGGGGGCTCGACGCGCTCCCGGGCGGATCCCGTCGCCAGGCTGTCGCGCTGGCGCAGCGTCATCGATCGCATGCGCCGTCAGGGATTTCAGGGGGGATAATAACAATGTCACTGATCAAACAGCTGTGGCTGATCATCGCCGGCCTGGTGCTGCTGTCGTTCGGCGCGAGCCTGCTGATCGGCGTGACGTCCAGTCGCGCCTACATCGAGCAGGAAGTGCGCATCAAGAACGCCGACAACGCCAACGCCCTGGCGCTGACCATGAGTCAGATGCCCAAGGACGAGGTCACCATGGAGCTGCTGATCGCCGCCCAGTTCGACACCGGCTACTACCGGCGCATCGAACTGCGCACCCCGGACGGCGAGCTCATCGAGGCCCGACAGGCGGACGAGGCGATCGGCGACGTCCCCGCCTGGTTCGTCGACTGGATCGACTTCGAGGTGGCCCCCGGCGTCGCGGTGGTCCAGGACGACTGGCGACAGTTCGGCACCCTGACCGTGGAGAGCCAGCACAGCTACGCCTACCGCTCCCTGTGGCACGGCACCCTGAAGCTGGCCGGCTGGTTCGCGCTGGCCGGCACCCTCAGCCTGCTGCTGGGCGGGTGGCTGGTGCGCGGCATTCGCCGCCCCCTGCAGCGAGTCGTCGCCCAGGCCCGTGACATCGGCATGCGCCGCTTCACCACCTCGCGACTGCCGCGGACCCGCGAGCTTCGCGAGGTGGTGGAGGCCATGAACCAGCTGGCCGCGTCGGTGGTCGAGATGCTCGGCCGCGAGAGCCAGCAGCTGGACCGCCTGCGGCGGCGTCTTCAGCATGACGAGGTGACCGGTGCGCTCAATCGCCAGGCCTTCCTCGATCAGCTGCAGATCCACCTGGAGAGTCAGGACTTCCGCGCCCACGGCAGCCTGGCCCTGATCCGGGTGGCCCGCCTGGAGCGCCTCAACGAGCAGCTCGGCCACGCCGCCGCCGATGCCCTGCTCCGGCGCCTGGCCGAGACCCTCGAGCAATTGGCCGAGATCCATGGCAGCGGCCTGGTCGGCCGACTCAACGGCAGCGACTTCGCCGTGCTGCTGCCCGGTCTCGACGACACCGAATACCTGCATCAGGCGCTGCTCAAGCGCCTCAGGCCGCTCGCCGACGAGCATGACGCTCCGGTCTCCCTGCCCGGCGCCATCAGCGCCTATGCGCAGAGCCATCACCGGGACCGGCTCCTGGCCACCCTCGACGGCTGCCTGGCCAGCGCCGAGGGACATGGCCCGAACCAGCTGGCCATCGTCGAGCGCGACCGGCCCAGCAGCCTGTTCACCAGCCATGCCGAATGGCGACAGGCGCTTCAGGCCGCCCTCCAGGAAGGCGTCTACCTGGCCCACTACCCGGTGCTCGACCGGGACGGCAGGCTGCTGCACTTCGAGTGTCCCTCGCGGCTGCGCCTGCAGCAGCAATGGCAGCCGGCCGGAGTCTTCATCCCCTGGATCTCGCGGCTGGGACTCGATACCCAGCTCGACCTGGCCGTGGTCGACGCCGCCCTGCGCGACATCGCCCAGCGCGACCAGGCCGTGGGCGTCAACCTGTCCGCCGCCTCGATCCGCGACGCTCGCTTCGTCCTCGAGCTGCGCAGTCGCCTCAGCAACCGCCCGGAGATCGCGCGCCGGCTGTGGCTGGAGCTCCCCGGCAGCCTGGCCATCCAGGAGCTGGCACACTTTCGCAGCCTCTGCCAGACGCTGCGCCCGCTGGGCTGTCACATGGGGCTGGAACACGTCGGCGCCGAGTTCACCCGCATCGCCGACCTGCACGACCTGGGCCTGGCCTACCTGAAGATCGACCGCTCCCTGGTCCAGGGCGTTCGCGACGCCCACGAGCAGCAGACCATCCTCCGCGGCATGGCGACGCTGTGCCATTCGCTGGGCATTCTCGCCATCGCCGAGGGCGTGCAGTCCCTGGACGAGGCCAGAGCCCTGATCGAGCTCGGCGTGGACGGCGTGACCGGCCCCGGCGTCCGGCACAACGACAAGCCAATGCTGTAGGCCCCGATGACGACGAAACGCCGGCCCCATGGGCCGGCGCTCGTGTCACGTCATCCTCGAGCCGTTGGACTCAGATCACGTCGTCCTCCTCCGTCCCGCCGACCAGGTGCAACGCATTGAGTCGACGACGCAGCGACTGACGCGCCATCACCTTGTCCTGGGCGGCCTCCGGCAACTCGGTCAGCTGGATGATGCCCTTGTCCATCAGCAGATCGAGCACGTCCTCCAGGACGCGCACGAAGGCCAGGTCCGACGCCTGGAAACGCGCCGTCTCGCGGCCGACCTGACCTTCCATCAGGAAGGCCAGCAGCTCCGGCGAATCCGCCGGCAGGTACTCGGAGCAATCCGGGGTGACCTCGCGGCTCACCAGCCGGATGCCACCGGCCTCATCGCGCTGGACATACATGACAGCTCTCCTCGTGGATCCTGGTCGCATCATAGCAGGCATGCCCGGACAAGAGGCGCCCGGCCGGAGCCGGGCGCTGGGTGGGGCCAGGTACGGTCACGATCACTCGATATCGAGCTGGCCGTTATCGATCAATGACTGGATGAAGTCGGACGAGGTGTCACCTCCCATACTGACACCATCCAGGGTGATGGTCTGATCGGCATTGCTGCCACTGGCATCGATACCTCCATCATGCTTGATATGCAGCACGGTATCGCCGCTCGACTCGGCGGCGACGATGAAGTCGCCGATCGCATCGCCATCGCCGGACGAGAAGTCCAGAAGATCGGCGACATCCAGCTTGTCGGCGTCGGCAGCCACGCCATACTCACCCAAGGTGAAGTCGTCGATGGTGTCATCGGCCGCGTCGGCAGTGGAGCCTTGATCGCCGAGATACCATACGAACACATCGGCACCCAGGCCACCGGTCATGGTGTCGTTACCGCCGCCGCCTGCCAGGATGTCATCCCCCTCGCCGCCATCGAGCGTGTCGTCGCCGTCGCCGGCAAACAGGAAATTGTCGCCTGAATCACCGACGAGATCGTCACTGCCGCTGGTGCCCAGGATGTCCGCATCGGCCGGCGCCGCCGTGACCTCGATGGTGCCGCTGGCGGTATCGCCATCGGCATCGGTCAGGGTGGTGTCGAACGTCAGGTCGACGGGGTCGCCCGCATCGCTTTGCGAGACCTCGAGACTGCCTATGGAGAATTGGCCGTCCGCGCCCACGACATCCTCGTGGCGGATCTCGATACCGTCATAGCCCGTCTCGGTGAAGGTGGCGATCTCGTAGCCCGCCTCAAGCCCCGAGACCGTCACCTCACCGCCGGAGGACATGAAGGTGATGCCTCCCTGCGCCCCATCGGTTCCCGTCCAGCTCGCGACCAAAGCGCCCGAGCCGTCGAAGACATCGACCCGAGTGATGGCATCCTGGGCGTCGTTGGACAGATCATTGTCCGGAGTGGCCTCGCTGTCGAAGGCGGACAACGTCAATGACGCAAAGGAGCTCCCGGAAACCTGTTCGATATCGAACCGGAAACCATTGATGGTCGCCTTGTCGTCCACGATGAAGGTATCGTCGTTTCCGGTCCCAGTGCCCTTGTCGTCGTTGCTGAACTTGCCGAAATCGACCCTCAGGCCCTCACCCGAGCTGATGAACTGGTTGTCCACCCCCACGTCATCCGAGTCACTGTTGATCGAGGAGGCATCATCCAGGGGCGTGAACAGAATCTCCAGGCCGGAATCTTCGCTCGTCGAGTTCACGATCTTGAACGAGGAGTTCCCCGCCTCCCCGGTTCCGGAGAGATCCTCGAATGACACACCGGACCCATTGTCGATGGTCCCCAGCATGGTAAGCGTGTACTCGTCGTTCGTATCGTCGATCTCGACCGTGAAGATGGTATTGCCCTCGGTGATGTCCCCCTCCACGCCGGCCGTGGATGCCGTCAGGGTCTTGCCATCGGGGGACACGTAATAGTTGATCGCCAGCCCGTCCGAAGTCAGGCCACTGTCGCCTTCCTGGTTGGTCGCGAAGCTCACGTTGGTGACAACGTCTGCATCACCGAAGTCATCGGCACCGATGGCATCCACCGTATTCAGCGAGAGAGTAATCGCACTGCCCTCGCTGTTCGTGAGAAGCCCCGCCGCCGGGGCAAAGCTTATCGGCGAGTCGTCGTCGAACCTCACCGTCAGCGTGCCGTTGGCGCTGCTGCCATCCGCGTCCTGCACCGTGTACGTCAGCGCCGCCGTGGCGTCGTTCTCGGTGTCATCCCCGGCCTCGCCATCCAGCGAGGCATGCAGCACGTTGTCATGCAGCGTGACCG